>CAZGRJ010000037.1:0-20217 GCA_964528115.1 uncultured Nitrospirales bacterium | reverse complement strand
ACAAGCTGGCCCACCGGGTGGGGATCATCAACGAGGGCGTGCTGCAGGCCGTGGGGACGCCGGGCGAGCTGAAGGACATGCTCAAGGGCGACGCCATCACCGTGGCCTTCGACGGCGGCGTGCCCGAGCGGGCCCGGGCCCTGATCGCCGACGCGGACTTCGCCAAGGAGGTCCTGGACGAGGGCGACGAGGCCCTGCGCATCTACGTGGACAACGGCGGCGAGACGGTCGCCGACCTGATCTCCGTGCTGGCCCGCGACGGCATCCGGGTGAAGTCCGTCACCCTCTCGCGCCCCACCCTGGACGACGTGTTCGTCAAGTTCACCGGCCGCTCCATGGACAAGGTGGAGGAGAAGGTCCGGCCGTGGTGGGCCCAGTGGGCCGGCGACAACTGGGAGCAGACGCAAGCGAAGGGCGAGTGGAAGGGCAACCGCTGGATGAGCGCCGACGGGACGCCCAAGGACCCGGAGGCCTTCGAGGCGTGGGTCGCGGAGCACGCCGCCCCTGATGCAAACGCCGCGGACGCCGAGAGCGCCGAGGGCGCGGAGGAGGCAGAGGTGAGCCAGGATACGGACGACGCCAAGGACGAGAAGAAGGACGAGAAGGCCGAGGGCACCGGCTGGTCCGGCAACGAATGGGTCAACGCCGACGGGACCCCCAAGGACCCCGAGGCCATGGCCAAGTGGCTCAAGGAGACGGCTGCCAAGCAGTCCAAGTAGCCCCCCCCTTTACGATGTTCGCCGCCGACACCTATCACCTGTTCCAGAAGTACATGCGCATCACCTGGCGCATGCCGCTCTGGACCCTGTTCGGCCTGGCCCAGCCGCTGATCTGGCTGATCATCTTCAGCGACCTGTTCTCGGAGATGGCGAAGCTGCAGGGCTGGCCCACCACGAGCTACGCCGACTTCTTCCTGCCCGGCGTGATGGTGATGACGGTCCTGTTCGGCTCGGCCTGGGCCGGGGTGAGCCTGCTGCGCGAGCTGAACTTCGGCACGGTGGACAAGATGATGGTCACGCCCATCCACCGGGGCGCGGTGCTCCTGTCGCGGGTGCTGCACTCGGCGGCCACGGTCATCATCCAGTGCGTGGTGCTCCTGGCGGTGGCGTTCACCATGGGGATCGAGCTCAACATGAACGCCGCCCAGCTGGCGGCGGGCCTGGTGGCGGTGTGGACCCTCGGGATCGGCTTCGCGGCCCTGTCCAACGGGATCGCCATCGTGCTGCGGCGCGAGGAGCCCCTCGTCGTGGTGGGCAACTTCCTCACGCTGCCGCTCATGTTCTTCTCCAGCGCCATGATGCCGGTGAAGTACATGCCCCAGTGGATCCAGTGGTGCGCCACGGTCAACCCCATCAACTACGCCGTGGAGGCCGCCCGCACGATGCTGGTGGGAAGCGGCGACTGGTCGGTCTTTGGGCCCTCGTTCGCCCTGGTGTTCCTGTTCGCCGGGGCGTCCTTCGCGTGGGCCAACTTCGCCTTCATGCGCAGCCGCGCGTGAGGGCTTCGGGATGAATGCGGCCCCTGAGGGGCCACAGGTAGGGAGAACGGGTGGATGATCACCGTCAAGCTGTTCGCGGTACTCAAGAAGCTGGCCGGCACCGAGGAAATCAAGATGGAGGTGCCCGCCGGCGGCACGGTCGGGGACGTGGTCAAGGAGATCGCCGCCCGGCACCCGGAGGTCGGCACGCTCATCAGTGACCGCAAGGTCATGCTGTCCCTCAACCAGGAGAGCGCCGACGACGCCATGAAGGTTTCGGACGGCGACGAGCTGGCGGTGCTCCCGCCCTTCGCCGGTGGGGCCGAGCCCGCCACCGAGGACGAGCTGGTGCGGGTGCAGGAGGGGCCGTTCGACGTCAACGCCGAGATCGAGCTGGTGAAAAGGACCTCCACCGGGATCGGGGCCGTGGTCACGTTCCTGGGCATCGGGCGCGACCACTCCAAGGGCAAGGACATCGAGGGCCTGACCTTCGAGTACTACGCCGGCATGGCGGAGAAGCGCCTCAAGCAGATCCGCGAGCAGGCGATCCGCGACTTCAACCTGATCGAGTGCGGCATCGTGCACCGCTTCGGCGACATCGAGCTGGGGGAGGACATCGTGCTCATCACGGCGGCCTCGTCCCACCGCCCGGAGGCCTTCGAGGCCTGCCGCTGGTGCATCGACGAGCTCAAGCGGATCACCCCGATCTGGAAGAAGGAGTTCACCCCCGAGGGCGAGGTCTGGGTGGAGGAGCACCCGTAGCACGGCGGGAGCCGCTATTCTTAAGGGATACGTGGGCGTGACGACACGGGGTCCGCGGGTGTTTGCGGCGGGCCCGGCACAGATAGGCCGGATAAGCCAGATGGTGAAGGTGGATCGATGAACAAGTTCGAGCGGGCGGAGCTGGACCACGTGCTGGACAAGGCCTTCGCCTTCCACGGCAAGCCCTGCGGGGGCACCGTGATCGGCGTCCGGATGGCCATGCTGGGCCTGAAGATGATCGGCATCACCGACCCCAAGGGCGCCGAGCGCAAGGACGTCATGGCCGTGGCCGAGAACGACCGCTGCTCGGTGGACGCCATCCAGCACGTCACCGGCTGCCGCGTGGCGGCCCGGGCCCTGAAGCTCAAGGACTACGGCAAGGTGGCGGCGACGTTCGTCAACCTCAAGACCGGCAAGGCGGTGCGCATCGTCTGCCCGGAGGAGACCCGGGAGCTGGTCGAGAAGTACAAGCCGGCCGAGGGCGAGAAGAAGGAGCGCACCATCGAGGGCTACAAGACCATCCCCTTGGATGAGCTGTTCTACGCCCAGGAGGTCAAGGTCTCCTTCGCCGACGACGACATGCCCGGCCACGCCAAGGTGCGGCTGAAGTGCGACAAGTGCGGCGAGTGGGTCTCCGACCACCGCGAGCGCGACGTGGACGGCCAGCTCCTGTGCGTCCACTGCGCCGAGGGCGGCTACTACGACGTGGTCAGCGAGCGGGTGGCGATCCCCGCGTAAGGAACGTGCGCGAGAAGGAGCCCCATACGACCCTCCTGTTCATCCGGCACGGCGATCCGGACTACCCGGAGACGCGCCTGTATGCCCGCGAGGACGACCCCGGCCTCACCCCGGAGGGGCGCCGGCAGGCGGCGCTCCTGGGCGACTGGGTGAAGGGCGAGGCGGTGGCGGCGATCTACGCCAGCCCCACCCGCCGCACCCGGGAGACGGCGGCCCCCATGGCCGAGGCCCTGGGGATCGAGCCGGTGCTGGACGGGCGGCTGGAGGAGCGCGGTTTCGGGGTCTGGGAGGGGATGGACTTCGACGACATCCAGAGCCAGCACCCGGACGAGTTCACGGCCTGGAAGACCGACCCCATCCATTACGCGCCCGAGGGCGGCGAGAATATCCGGGAGCTCAGCGACCGGGTCGGCGAGGTCCTGGCCGAGGTGCGGGAGCGCCATCCGGGCAAGGCGGCCCTGGTGGTCACCCACGTGGGCGTCATCCGGACCGCCCTGTGCGAGGCCCTGGGGACGCCCCTGGCGGAGTACCGCCGGTTCCACGTGGCCACGGGCTCCGTGGCGCGGGTGGACTACGGGAAGAGGCAGGCGAATCTGATGTATCTGGGGGTTCTGCCCGGCGGACGGAACGGCTGGGCGGGAGGCGACTTGTAGAAGGGCGAGCCCCACGCAAGGGGGTTCGGAGGCAAACACCAACGCAGCCAACGCAGCGACGATTCGGAGAAAAGAGCGAAATGTGCGATACCACCGGTAACCACATGCACAAGCACGGCGTCCGTACGAGCCAGGAGAAGGCCTACGGCGACCTGCGCAACGACATCGCGATCCAGATGGACCTCCTGACCAAGGTCGAGGGCCAGCTGGCCGTGATCGGCGCCGAGGACTTCCCCATGGTGGGCGCGATCGTGCACACCCTGGAGCACCTCAAGGGCGACCTGAAGCGCAACGTCGCCGAGCTGATCCAGCTCATCAACGCCCTGGACGCCGAGCAGGCGGCCTACTTCGGCGATGGTCCGCACGAGCACGCGGGGCACGAGCACGAGCACGGCAACGGCGACCACGCCCACGGCGAGCACGAGCACGGCCACGAGCACGGGCACGAGCACGCCCACGCGCACTAGGCCGCGGTCGCGGCCGGGGCGCCCGCAGGGAGGCGGGGCGCCTTTTGACTGGCGGGGACAAAGCCTTTAACCTACCCGCCGCCCTTGCGCCCGGGGACCTCCACCGGAGGGACGCGGGTGCGCGCGGGCGGCGCGCGGGGCGATGGGAGAGCGGCGGTGCGTGTGCGCCGCGCCCGCGGAGCGCCCCCCGGGACGTGACGTAAGGAGCAGCCGGATGACGACCTATTCGGGCGAAGCCAACCCTATGCGGGTGATGGAGCTGGCGAGTGCCTACTGGGACTCGCGCGTGATCCACACGGCTCACCGCCTGAACCTGTTCACCCTGATCGACTTGGGCCCCCTCTCCGCGGCGGACCTGGCGAAGAAGACCGGCGCCGCCGAGCGCGGCCTGGAGCTGCTGTGCATCGCCTGCTGCTCCATCGGGCTGATGACCCGCGACGCCGAGGGGCGCTACGGCAACACGCCCCTGTCCGACACCCACCTGGTCGAGGGGCGCCAGAAGTACCAGGGCGGCATCGTCCGGATGTTCGACGAGTGGTACGAGCCGTGGATCGGTCTGGAGGACGCCGTGAAGAAGGGCGCCCCCGTGGTCGAGAAACAGCACGACCACGGCCCCGAGGCCACCAAGGCCTACATCTACGGCATGCACTGGCGCGGCCTGGCCCAGGCCCAGCTGCTCGCCAAGGCCGTGGACGCCGGCGGGCGCCGGCGGATGCTCGACATCGCCGGCGGGCCCGGCACCTTCACGCTCCACATGTGCCTGGAGTACCCGGACCTCACCGGCACCGTCCTCGACCTGCCCCAGACCCTGGAGGTCACCCGCGAGATCATCGGCCACTACGGCATGCCGGAGCGGGTCGAGACCAAGGTGGGCAACTACCTGGACGACGCCTCCTTCGGCGAGGGCTACGACATCGCCCTGATGAGCTCCATGCTCAACCAGGAGTCGCCCGAGGTGCTGAAATCCATCCTCACCAAGGCGAAGAACGCCCTGAACGAGGGCGGCCTCATGCTGGTGCAGGAGCAGCTCCTGGACGACGACAAGAACGGCCCGCGCCTGCCGGCCGTCATCGGCCTCAACCAGCTGATCCACACGCCGGGGGGCCAGAACTACTGCGGGCGGGAGATCATGGACTTCATGGAGGAGGTGGGCTTCAAGGAGGTCCACTACGTCCAGCTGCCCGAGGAGAGCCCGTTCGTCGTGATCCTGGGGACCAAGTAGGCCCCCGTGCGCCGCGCCGCCCTTTGTCCCAACCTCCATCCCAAGGAGTCCTTGTGATCCAGCGCGCACCTTTCCGCCTCGCGGGCGCCTTCGCGGGCGCCGTCATGCTCCTCGCCCTGACCGCCGGCAGCGCCTTCGCCCTCGACGGCACCGAGATCATGAAGAAGGCCATGTCCGTTTACCCGGGCAAGGACCAGCGGTCCACCGTGACCCTGGAGCTGATCAACGCCGACGGCAGCACCCGCAAGATCGTCACCAAGCGCATGTGGCGCAACGAGGAGGGCAGGGGCGGGATTGCGGCCAAGACCGAGTTCTTCACCCTGTTCCCGCCCGACTCCAAGGGGGTGGGCTTCCTCATCTGGGACACCGCCGACCCGGACCAGAAGGACCAGCTCTGGCTCTACCTGCCCTCCCTGCGCCAGGTGCGCAAGGTGAGCGTGCGCGACCAGGACGACGCCTTCATGGGCTCGGACCTCACCTTCGCCGACATGGGCCAGCGCCTGCTCTCCGAGGACGCCCACACCCTGGTCGGCGAGGAGGACCTGGACGGCAAGCCCTGCTACGTGGTGGAGAGCGTGCCCATCACCGAGTCGATCTACGGCAAGAAGCGCCAGTGGATCCGCAAGGACGACTTCACCACCAACCAGATCCACTACTACGACCGCAAGCAGGACCTCCTCAAGACCCAGAAGATCACCTGGATCCGGGACGGCAAGCTGCGCGTGTACAAGGAGCTGGACGTCCGCAACGTGCAGACCGGCCACCGCACGATCTACACGATCACCGACCTGGAGACGAACGTCGGCCTGGACGACGGCGACTTCTCCGAGCGGGCCCTGAAGCGGGGTTACCGGGGCCGGTAGGGGCCCGGCCCCACGGCCGTTGGGACCGGGTGGGGAGCCATCGTGTCCGCGTGTCCGAGTCCCGCGCCCTCCGAACATCGACACGCCCCTGAGACGGGCCGTAGCGCTGCTGGGCGCCTTGGGCGTCTTGGCGGCCCTGCACCCGGCGGCCCTGCCGGCGGTGGAGATCACGGGGCGGCTCCAGCAGGAGCTGGCCTACCGGATCTCCGACACCCGGGGCTTCACCAAGGGCCTCGCGTTCGTCCAGCTGGAGGGGGCCCAGCAGCTCGGCCCCCGGACCCGCCTGACCCTCATCGGCCGGGCCTGGTACGACCCGGTCCTGGACATGCGCCCGCCCGGGGCCCTGAACCCGCGCTTAGGCGCCGGCGACGCCTACAAGGACGCCTTCCGCTCGGCGGAGCTCAAGGAGGCCTACCTGGACGTCCTGACCGAGGCGGTGGACCTGCGCCTCGGCCGCCAGATCGTGCGCTGGGGGGTGCTGGAGGGGGCGCGCATCACGGACCGGGTCAACCCATTGGATTTCCGCGAGTTTCTCTTCCGCGACGTGGAGGACCGCTACATCCCCCTGTGGATGGCCCGGGCCAACTGGTACCCGGGGCCGCTCCTGGTGCAGCTCCTGGTGATCCCCGACATGACCTTCCACAAGCCGGCCCCGCCGGGCAGCGAGTGGGAGGAGTTCCAGCTCCCGCCGGACACCCGCAGGCCCTCCGTGAGCCCCCGGCACACGGAATACGGCCTCCTTTTGGGGGGGCGGGCCGGCCAGACCGACCTGACCGCCAGTTATCGCTACACCTGGGACGATTTTCCGGCGGCCTTCCGCTCCGTTTTCGGTGTGAGCGGCCAGCCCACGGGGGTGGATTTCAACCCCCGTTACGAGCGCTTGCACGTCTTCGGGGTCACCGCGTCCCGCGCCCTGGGGCGGACGGTGGGTTCCTTCGAGGCCGCCTACGATCACGGCAAGCACCTTGCAACGGACCCGGGGACGCTCCCCGCCTCGGGCGACGAGATCGCACGCGATATCGCCCGGTGGGGGGCGGGGCTGGACGCCAACCTGGCGGGCGTGGATGTGTCCCTGTTGTATTTCCAGGAGCATGTGATCGGCTGGAAGCCCTTCATCCCGGTGGAGCGCGTGGAGCGCGCGGCGAGCGTGCTGGTGCGCGAGGAGGTGCTCTCCAACCGGGTGGAGCTGCGGCTCCTGACGCTCTACTTCCACACCGGCCGCCAGTACGTCGTGCGCCCCCGCGTGGAGTATCGCTGGACGGACCACGTCAAGCTGGCCCTCGGCGTGGACCTCTTGGGCGGCAAGCGCGGGAGCGACCCGGGCGACCCGAACGGGGTGCGCGACTTCCGGTTCGTGGGCTACCTGAAGGACCACGACCGCGTGGACGCTTCCTTAAGCTACCGGTTCTGATGGGCCCGGGCGTGGGCATGGACGGCGGAAGGCACCAGGCGAGGAGCGAGGCGTGAGGCGATACGTCCAGGCAATCATCCGGTGGCCGCTCTTGACCATCCTGGTCCTGCTGGCGGCGACGGCGTTCTTCGCGGTCCAGGTGGGGCACCTGCGCATGGTGCTGGACCCCAAGCGCATCCTGCCCCAGAGCCACCCCTACGTGCAGCTCAACAACCAGATCGAAGAGGCATTCGGCGGCAGCCGCGTGGTCGTGGTGGACGTGGCGGTCAAGGAGGGGGACATCTTCAACCCCGCCACGCTCGCCAAGATCCAGCGCATCACCGAGGCGGTCAAGCAGGTCAACGGCATTCTCGAGGAGAACGTCGTCTCCATCGCCGACCACAAGATCAAGTACATCAAGTCCACCCCGGACGGCCTGGACATCCGCCGCATGATGGAGGACGTGCCCACCACGCCGGAGGGCCTGGCGGAGCTGCGCTCGAACATCTACATGAACGACCTCTACGTGGGGTCGCTCGTCTCCAAGGACGGCAAGAGCGCCGCCATCATCACCGACTTCCGCGGCGGCGGAGGCGGGGGCTCGGACTGGTGGAAGAAGATGATGTCGGACCGGTCTCTCGACTTGCTCGACCGGCCCGGCGGCTTCCCCGACCTGGTGCCCGTGGCGAACGCCCAGGAGTGGAGCCAGAAGGACGTCGAGAACTGGTGGGCCCAGAAGGGCGGCTCCCCGTGGGCCGGCAAGGGCGACAGGGCCGCGACCGGTTCCGGGCAGACCGAGGCCCCCGGCAAGGAGGGCCCCTATCCGCCCGAGGGCGGCGAGGCGGGGGGAACGGCTGCAGGGGGTCCTCCGGCCGGCGGACCTTCGGCAGGCGGACCTCCGGCGGGGGGTCCCCCCGCGGGCGGACCCCCGGGCGGCGACTGGAAGAAGTTCCAGGCCCAGTGGTACGTGCCGGACTCCACCATCTACGAGCAGCTCGAGGCGATCGCCGCCAAGGAGCGGGACGCCAACACGGAGGTCCATCTGGGCGGCCTGCCCATCGCCCTGGCGTTCCTGGAGAAGGACGCCCTGGAGATGAACCAGGTCGTCTTCCCCATCGCGGTGGGGGTGGTGATCCTGGTGCTCCTGGGGGCCTTCCGCAGCCTGCAGGGCGTGGTCATCCCCCTGCTCACGGCCACCCTGTCGGTGGTCTGGGCCCTGGGGGCCATGGCGATCTTCCGCATCCCCCTGGACCCGTGGACCCAGACCCTGACGCCCATCCTCATCGTGGCCATCGCGGCGGGGCACTCGATCCAGATTCTCAAACGCTACTACGAGGAGCTCGTCCGCAACGGGGGCGACAACCGCGCCG
The DNA here is from genome assembly GCA_964528115.1 of uncultured Nitrospirales bacterium. Lineage (GTDB taxonomy): Bacteria > Nitrospirota > JACRHL01 > JACRHL01 > JACRHL01 > CAZGRJ01. The sequence continues at coordinate 11,275 of CAZGRJ010000037.1, read as the reverse complement.
CGGTCATCGAGGCCACCACGAAGATCGGCCCGGTGATGATCACCGCCGGGTTCGTGGCGGCGGCCAGCTTCGCGTCGCTCATCACGTTCGACCTGAAGACCTTCCAGTCCTTCGGCCTGTTCACGGCGTTCGGCATCCTGGCGGCCCTGGTCCTGGAGATGAGCTTCATCCCGGCCCTGCGCTCCATGCTCAAGGCGCCCTCCCCGAAGGCCCTGGAGCGCCTGACCCGGCCCGGCTGGATCGACAAGACCGCCGGCTGGCTGGCCGCCCAGGCGGTGGGGGAGAGGCCCCGGGTCGCCCTGATCGCCGTGCTCGTGGTGCTCGCCGCCTCCACCTACTTCGCCACCCGGGTGGTGGTGAACAACTCCCTGAAGGGCCAGTTCTTCCCCGACACCCAGCTGCGCATCGACGAGGCCGCCATCAACCAGGCCTTCGGCGGCACGACGACGTTCTACGTCCTGGTCCAGGGCCAGAACCCGGGCGACCTGAAGGACCCGGCCGTGCTCAAGGCGGTGGAGACCCTCCAGCACAAGTTCGAGGCCGTGCCCGGGGTGGGCAAGACCCAGTCGTACGTGGACTACGTCAAGAAGATCAACAAGTCGTTCCACGGCGACGACCCCGCCTTCGACGCGGTGCCCGACCGGCGCGACGAGGTGTCGGACTACCTGTTCCTCTACTCGATCTCGGGCAACCCGGCCGACTTCCGCCGGATGGTGGACTACGATTACCAGAAGGCCGTGATCTGGGCCTTCCTCAAGGACGACAGCACGCGCCTGGCGCACCAGCTGATCGACATCACGGACGACTTCACGAAGACCGGCTTCCCGGAGGGGATCGAGGCCGGCGTGGCGGGCAGCTCCCCCGTGACCGTGGCCCTGAACGACACGATCGTGGAGGGCAAGATCCGCAACATCGTCCAGATCGCGCTCATCACCTTCGTGATCTCCTGCATCGTGCTGCGCTCGTTCCTGGGCGGCCTCCTGGTCCTGGTGCCCCTGGGGGCGGCGGTGATGATCAACTTCGGCATCATGGGCCTCTCGGGCATCACCCTGGGCATCGGCACGGCCACGATCTCGGCCATGGCCGTGGGCATCGGGGCCGACTTCGCGATCTACCTCCTGTTCCGCTGCAGGGAGGAGTACGCCCGCCTGGGCGACGCCAAGGAGGCGGTGCGCAGCACCGTGCTCACGGCGGGCAAGGCCGTGATCTTCGTGGCCCTGGCCATCGGGGCGGGGTGCGCCACCCTGTCGGTGGCGGGCTACTACCGCCACATGGAGGGGGTGCTCATCCCCCTGGCCATGCTCACCGGCTGCCTGGGGGCCCTGACGATCCTCCCCACCGTGGCCTACGTGCTGCGGCCGGGCTTCATCTTCCGGCGGGGCGACGGCGCCTAGGGAGGCATTCCCCACGCACGCCGCACGCCCCTCCGCTCCCGCTCCCCCCGAGCCCGAGGGACCCTCGCCCCGGCAAGGCGCCGCCCGGGTCTCCCGGTCGTTCGCCGTTGTCCTGGCGGTCCTGCTGGCGGGATTCCTGGCCGCCGGTCCCGCCGTCGCCCAGGAGGTCACCCAGCGGGCCCAGCTCTCCACCCACTGGAGCATGGGCATCACGGCGGGGAGCTACACCCCCAGCCTGGGCCAGCTCAACAGCGCCCTGGGCACGCCGGGCCTGGTGATCCTCCAGGACCCCAACTACCTGATTCCCCGCAACCAGGACCTGCCCGTCACCCAGCGCGACGTGGCCTCGCCCAAGATCACCGACGAGCTGAGCTACGGCGTGGAGCTGCAGTGGCAGGCCCGGCCGCGGGTGGGGATCGTGTTCATGCTGCTCAACTGGCAGGGGCGCTCCACCCTGTCGGACACGATCACCATGGCCCTGCGCTCCAACCTGCCGCCCGTGGACGTGCCCCGCACCGCGCGCTACAACCTGAACCTCAACCAGTTCTGGGTGGGCTGGCGCTACTCCCTGTTCGACGCGCCGGACAAGGGGCGGCTGTTCGTCAACCTGGGGGTGGCGGGCTACGCCGTGGCCGACCTGACCATGGACGCCCTGCTCAAGGTGATCCCGGACCAGCAGAACCCCATCGACCTGAACTTCGCCTCCATCAGCTCCACCGAGGTGCACGGCACGGCCTTCACCAGCCGCTACGGCGTGGGTGGGGAGTACTTCCTGACGCACCACGTCTCCATGGGCTTCCACGCCAACTACATCTTCGGGGAGATGACCGACTTCAGGATCTCGCGCTACTTCCCCTCGGGCTTCTCGGAGCTGCCCCCGATCCCGCCGGAGACCACCAACAGCCTGCCGGACAACGTGCTGCCCTCCAACCCCGAGCTGCCGGTGGTGGGGGAGCAGCTCCAGACCGCCACGGTGGTCGAGCCCCGGGCGGGGGTGGAGGTGGTCCAGAACCCCACCGACGTGAAGCTCGACCTCAAGGGGGTCGAGGCGTCGTTCATGCTGCGCGTGTACTACTGATTCCCTCCGGTTGAGGGATGCGGTGCCGGGGCACCCGAAGGAGGGGGTGAACCCCGCGCCGGTGCGGCGGTTTTCCCAATCGGGGACGACCCGCCCATCGCTTGGGCAAACCGCTGCCCAGATTTGGGAGCGCTGCCGGAAAGGCCGCAGGCCCCGGGCCGCCCGATAGGCCCCTCCGGGCCCTGTTTTCCATTGCACATCATGGCGTTCCGGGGCTTATCCCCCGGTGGCTCGGAAAATGCAAACATCCTCGGCGTTCGCCGCCATCCGCTTGGATGTCGTTGTCGCTTCGGGGAAATTCGAGCTTGTCCGCCGCAAACCACCGCCGGAATTCCGTCCACCGGATCATCCGTGCCTCCCGGGGCTTGGCCCTGGGGGGCGCGGCCGTGCTCCTGGCGGGCGTCCTGCTCTACCTGGGTGCGGATGCCCCGGGGGGGCTGCGCCTGTTCGCGGGTCCGGGGTCGGACGGCGCCGTGGCGGGGCCGGACTACCGGGCCTGGTTCGACGAGGCGGGCCTGCACTTCCTGCCGGGCAAGGGGACCGAGGGCCCCCACCTGACCGTCGGCACCGAGCGGGTGGCGGTGGGGGATTCGGCCCTCTTCGACGCCGCCGCCCCGAACCCCGAGGCCTCCGGCGACTGGGCCATGGCCTCCGCCCGGGTGGCGCGCTACCCCCTGGCGCCGGGCCTGGAGCAGCGCTTCGTCGCCGGTGACGGCGGGGTCGAGCAGCTCTGGCATGTGGCCGCCCGCCCCGAGACCCCGGGCGACCTGACCCTCACCGCCGCCGTGGACACCGACCTGACGCCCCGCCCCGACCTGGGCCGGGACGTGGGCTTCTACGACGACCACGGGCGCTACATCACCTCCTACGGCCGGGCGGTCATCACCGACCGGTCCGGGCGCATGCTGGTGGTGCCGCCGCGCGTGACGGCCCGGACCGAGCGCCCCGACGGCCGCACCCGCTACGCCCTGGCCGTGACCGTCCCCGAGTCCTGGCTGAAGGACGCCGCCTTCCCCATCCTGATCGACCCCCTCATCGGCGGCGAGGTGCCCGTGGCCGTGACCGCGGCCGTCCTGGAGCAGCACCCGGCCCTGGCCTTCGGCGGGACCGAGTACATGGCCGTGTGGGAGGAGGAGAACGCCGACCTGGACATCCTGGCGGCCCGGGTCACCACCGGCGGCGTCGTCCAGGCCCCCGAGATCACCGTGAGCGCCGCCGCCGGCGACGAGACCGACCCCAGGGTGGTCTTCGACGGCACCGACCACTACGTGGTCTGGCTGCAGGCGAACGACCTGGTGGGCGTCCAGGTGCAGACCGACGGCACCGTGGGCACCCCGGCGAACGTCACCTCGGACGGCGCCACCACCGTGGAGACGGCCCCGGCCCTCGCCACGGACGGCACCCAGTACCTGGTGACCTGGAACCAGGCGGGCGACATCTACGGCGCCCTGGTGAGCGCCTCCGACCTGAGCGTGGGCGCGCCCTTCCCCATCGCCGCCGCGGCGGGCGCCCTGCCGGGCCCGGCGGTGGCCTATGCGGGGGGCTTCTTCCTGGTGACCTGGCGGACGGCGGACAGCGTGTTCGCCACCCGCGTGGACACCCTGGGCAACGTGGACGCCACGCCGCTGACCGTCATGGACGGCCTCTCCACCGGCGCCACCGAGGTGGGCTCCGTGGCCGTGACCACCAACGGCACCGGCTACCTGGTGGCCTGGACCGACGACCGGGTCCTGACCGGCGACGACGACGTCTTCGCCGTGCGCGTGGACGCCACCCCGTCGATCCTGGACGTGGTGGACATCCCGGTCTCCTCGGTCTCGGGCTCCGAGGCCGACGTGGAGGCCGCCTTCGGCGGCGGCAACTACCTGGTCGCCTGGACCGACCCCCTCCGGTCCACCTCCCCCGACATCTTCGGGGCCCGCGTCGATCCCGCCACGGGCAACCTGCTGGACCCGGCGGGGATCGAGATCTCCGTGACCGGGGACGTCCAGACCGGGCCCGCCGCCGCCTTCGACGGCACCGATTTCCTCGTTTTGTGGAACGACGACCGCGACGCCGGATTCTCCGACGTGCTCGGCCAGCGCGTTCCCGGCACCTTCCCGCTGCCGCCGGCCGGTCTTTCCGCGGCGGACACCCCGAACGACGACGGCGGCAGCGTGGATCTTTCGTGGACCCCGTCCACCTCCCCCGGCGCGACCGAGCAGCGGATCTACCGCGAGACCACGCCGGACGGGTCGTTCGTCAACCTGATCGCCACGATCCCGGACAACGTCACCTCGACGTTCACCGACAACGACCCCTCCCTGGTGGACGGCTCCACCTACTACTACGTGGTGCGCAGCTACGACGGCACCTACGAGAGCCCGGACAGCGTCTACGCCGCCGGCACGCCCCTCAACAACGTCACGGTGTCGTTCACCAGCGCCTCCCAGGCGAGCGTGGACGAGACCGGCACGATGACGATCACGGCCCAGCTGAACCTCCTGTCGGGCGCCGACGTGACCGTGCCGTTCACCGTGACCGGCACCGCCACCGACCCGGACGACTACTCGATCACGGCGAGCCCCCTGGTGATCTCCGCGGGCACGTCCTCGGCCGACATCACGATCACGATCAACCCGGACACGATCGACGAGAGCGACGAGACCGTGGTGGTGACCATGGGCCTGCCGACGGGCGCGGGCTTCGGGCCCATCACGGCCCACACGGCCACGATCACGGACGACGACGCGGCGCCGACGGTCGCCTTCACCTCCGCCTCCCAGGCGAGCGCGGACGAGACCGGGACGCTGACCGCGACCCTGCAGCTGTCCGGGCCGTCGGCGTCCGACGTGACCGTGCCCTACACGGTCACCGGCACGGCCACCGACCCGGACGACTACTCGGTCACCGCGAGCCCGGCCGTCATCACCGCCGGCAACACGACCGCCGACGTGACGATCACGATCAACCCGGACGTCCTGGACGAAACCGACGAAACGGTGATCCTGACCCTCGGCACGCCCACGAACGCCACGCCGGGGGCCACGACGGTCCACACGGCGACGATCACGGACGACGACGCGGCGCCGACGGTGCAGTTCACCTCGGCGTCCCAGGCGAGCGCGGACGAGACCGGGACGCTCACCGCCACGGTCCAGCTGTCGGCGGTCTCCGGCCAGGACGTCTCCGTGCCCTTCACGGCGACCGGCACGGCGACCGATCCGGACGACTACTCGGTCACGGCCTCGCCGCTGCTCATCCCGGCCGGGGCGACCACGGCGGACGCGGTCATCACGATCGCCACGGACACCCTGGACGAAACCGACGAAACCGTCGTCCTGACCCTCGGCGCGCCCACGAACGCCACCCTGGGCGCGACCACGGTCCACACCGCGACGATCACGGACGACGACCTGCCGCCCACGGTCCAGTTCACCTCCGCCGCCCAGGCGAGCGCGGGCGAGACCGGGACGCTGACGGCGACCCTCCAGCTCTCCACCGCCTCGGGCCAGGACGTGACGGTGCCCTACACGGTGACCGGCACGGCGACCGATCCGGACGACTACTCCGTCACCGCCTCGCCCGTGGTCATCTCCGCCGGCAGCACGACGGCGGACGTGACGATCACGATCAACCCGGACACCCTGGACGAGAACGACGAGACCGTGGTCCTGACCCTGGGCACGCCCACGAACGCGACCCTGGACGCGACCACCATCCACACGGCCACGATCACGGACGACGACGCGGCCCCGACGGTCCAGTTCACCGCCGCCAACCAGGCGAGCGCGGGCGAGACCGGGACGATGACCGCCACGGTCCAGCTCTCCACCGCGTCGGGCCTGGACGTGACCGTGCCCTACACGGTGACGGGCACGGCCACGGACCTCACGGACTACACGATCGACGCGAGCCCCGCCGTCATCACGGCGGGGAGCACGACCGCCGACGTGACCATCACGATCCAGGGCGACTCCCTGGACGAGAACGACGAGACGGTCATCGTGACCCTGGGCCCGCCCACGAACGCCACCCTGGGCGCGACCACGGCCCACACGGCGACGATCACGGACGACGACGCGGCGCCGACGGTGCAGTTCACCTCGGCCGGCCAGGCGAGCGCGGACGAGACGGGTTCGATGACGGCCACGGTGCAGCTGTCGGCGGTCTCGGGCCTGCCCGTCACGGTGCCGTTCACGGTCGGCGGCACGGCCACCGATCCGGACGACTACTCGGTCACGGCGAGCCCGGTGGTCATCGCGGCCGGGAGCACCACGGCGGACGTGGTCGTCACCATCGCGGCGGATTCCCTGGACGAGGACGACGAGACCGTGGTCGTCACCCTGGGCACGCCCACGAACGGCACCCTGGGCGCCACGACGGTCCATACGGCCACGATCACGGACGACGACCCGCTGCCGACGGTGACCTTCACCTCGGCCTCCCAGGCGAGCGCCGGGGAGACGGGGACCATGACCGTCACGGCCCAGCTCTCGGCCGTCTCCGGGCGGGCGGTGACGGTGCCCTACACGGTCACGGGCACGGCCACCGATCCGGACGACTACGCGATCACGGCGGGCCCGCTGATCATCCCGGCCGGGAGCACCACGGGCGACGTGACGATCACCATCGCCACGGACACGCTGGACGAGGCCGACGAGACGGTGGTCGTGACCATGGGCGCGCCGACGAACGCCACGCAGGGCGCCACGACCGTCCACACGGCCACCATCACGGACGACGACGGGCCGCCCACGGTCCAGTTCACGGCCGCAGCCCAAGCGAGCGCGGACGAGACCGGCACGCTCACCGCCACGGTGCAGCTGTCCGCCGCCTCCGGCCTGGACGTGACCGTGCCCTTCACCGTCACCGGCACGGCGACCGATCCGGACGACTACAGCGTCACCGCGTCCCCGGTGGTCGTCAGCGCCGGGAACACCACGGCCGACGTCACCATCACGATCGCCCCGGACGCCCTGGACGAGAACGACGAGACGGTGGTCCTGACCCTGGGCACCCCCACGAACGCGGGGCTGGGCGCCACGACGGTCCACACCGCCACGATCACGGACGACGACGCGGCCCCCACCGTCCAGTTCACCACGGACGCCCAGGCGAGCCTGGGTGAGATCGGGACGCTCACGGCCACCCTCCAGCTCTCCGCCGTGTCGGCCCTGGACGTGACCGTGCCCTTCACCCTGTCGGGCTCGGCGGTCACGCCGGGCGACTACACGATCACGGCGAGCCCGGTGGTCATCTCCGCCGGGAGCACCACGGCCGACATCACGATCACGATCCAGGGCGACACCCTGTACGAGGCCGACGAGACGGCCGTCATCACCCTGGGAGCCCCCACCAACGGCACGCTGGGGGCGCTGGACGTCCACACCGCCACGATCACGAACGACGACGCGGCCCCGTCGGTCTCCTTCACCTCCTCCGGCGCCACCACCGTGGACGAGAGCGGCACCCTGGCCTTCAACGTCCAGCTCTCCTCCGTGTCGGGCCTGGACACCACCGTGCCCTTCACCCTGGGCGGCACGGCCACGAACCCGGACGACTACACGATCACGGCGAGCCCGGTGGTGATCCCGGCGGGCAGCCTCAACGCCGGCGTCACGATCACCGTGGTGGCCGACGCCCTGGACGAGGCCAACGAGACCGCGATCGTGACCATGGGCGCGCCGGTCAACGCCACGGCCGGCGCCGTGACCCAGTACACCGGGACGATCACGGACGACGACCCGACCCCCAGCGTCACATTCACCGCCGCCTCCCAGGCGAGCGCCGCGGAGACGGGGACCATGACCGCCACGGTGCAGCTGTCGGCGGTCTCGGGCCGGGACGTGACGGTGCCCTTCACGGTCACGGGCACGGCCACGAACCCGGATGACTATTCGATCACGGCCTCGCCGCTGGTCATCCCGGCGGGGTCCGCCTCCGGCGACGTGGTCATCACGATCGCGGGCGACACCCTGATCGAGGGCGACGAGACCGTCGTGGTCACCCTGGGCGCGCCCACGAACGCGACCCTGGGCGCCACCACCGCCCACACCGCCACGATCACGGACGACGAGGGCCTGCCCACGGTGAGCTTCACGGCCGCGTCCCAGGCGAGCGCGGGCGAGACGGGCACGATGACGGCGACGATCCAGCTTTCCGCCGTGTCGGGCCTGGACGTGACCGTGCCCTACACGGTCACCGGCACGGCGAGCGATCCCGCCGACTACTCGATCACCGCCAGCCCGGCCTTTATCCCGGCGGGCAGCACGACGGCGGACGTGGTCGTCACGATCGCGGGCGACACCCTGGACGAGAACGACGAGACCGTCGTCATCACCCTGGGCGCGCCCACGAACGCCGGGCTCGGCGCGACGACCGTTCACACCGCCACCATCACGGACGACGACGCCGCACCCACCGTGCAGTTCACGGCCGCCTCCCAGGCGAGCGGCGCCGAGAGCGGCACGATGACCGCCACGTTGCAGCTGTCCGCGGCCTCGTCCTTCGCCGTGAGCGTGCCCTACACGGTGACCGGCACGGCCACCGACCCGGCGGACTACTCGATCGACGCCAGCCCGGCCGTCATCCCGGCCGGCAGCACCACGGCCGACGTCACCATCACGATCGCCCCCGACACGATCAGCGAGGGCGACGAGACCGTGGTCCTGACCCTGGGCACGCCCACGAACGCCACCCTCGGCACCACGACCGTCCACACGGCCACGATCACGGACGACGACGCGGCCCCGACGGTCCAGTTCACCGCCGCAGCCCAAGCGAGCGCGGGCGAGACCGGCACGATGAACGCCACGGTGCAGCTCTCCACCACGTCGGCCTTCGACGTGACCGTGCCCTTCACCGTGACGGGCACGGCGACCGATCCGGACGACTACTCGGTGACGGCCAGCCCGGTGGTCATCACGGCCGGGAACACCACGGCGGACATCGTCGTGACCATCGCCACGGACACGCTCGACGAAACCGACGAAACCGTGGTCCTGACCCTCGGCACGCCGACGAACGCCGCCCTGGGGGCGACGGCGGTCCACACCGCCACGATCACGGACGACGACGCGGCCCCGACGGTGGACTTCACCGCCGCCTCCCAGGCGAGCGCCGGGGAGACGGGGACCATGACGGCCACGGTCCAGCTCTCGGCGGTCTCCGGCCTGCCGGTCACGGTGCCGTTCAGCGTCGGCGGCACGGCGAGCGACCCGGCGGACTACACGGTCACGGCCAGCCCCGTGGTCATCCCGGCCGGGAGCACCACCGCGAGCGTCGTCGTGACCATCGCCACGGACGCCCTCGACGAAACGGACGAAACCGTCGTCCTGACCCTGGGCGCGCCCACCAACGGCACCCTGGGCGCCACGACCGTCCACACGGCGACCATCACGGACGACGACCCGACCCCCTCCGTGACCTTCACCTCCGCCTCCCAGGCCAGCGCCGCGGAGACGGGGACCATGACCGTCACCGCCCAGCTCTCGGCCGCCTCCGGGCAGAACGTCACCGTGCCGTTCACGGTCACGGGCACCGCCACGAACCCCTCCGACTACACGATCACGGCCTCGCCCCTGGTCATCCCGGCCGGGAGCACCACGGCGGACGTCACCATCACGATCGTCGACGACACCCTGGCCGAGGCAAACGAAACCGTGATCGTGACCATGGGCACGCCCACCAACGCGACCCAGGGCGCGACCACGGTCCACACGGCCACGATCACGGACGACGAGGGCACCCTGACGGTCAGCTTCACGAGCCCGTCCCAGATCAGCGCCGGGGAGAGCGGGCCGATGACCATCACCGCCCAGCTCTCCACCACCAGCGCCTCCGACGTGACCGTGCCCTTCACGCTGAGCGGTACGGCGACGCAAGGGAGCGACTACACGATCACCGCCTCGCCGATCGTCATCCCGGCGGGCAGCCTGGCGACGGACATCACCATCACGATTATCGGCGACGCCCTGGACGAGGACGACGAGACGGTGGTCGTGACCATGGGCACGCCCACGAACGCCACGGCCGGCGCCGTCACCGTCCACACAGCCACGATCACGGACGACGACGCCACGCCGACGGTCACCTTCACCTCCGCCTCCCAGGCGAGCGCGAACGAGACCGGCACCATGACCGTGACGGCTCAGCTCTCCGCCGTCTCGGGGCGCCCGGTGACGGTGCCCTTCACGGTGGGCGGCACGGCGACGGATCCGGACGACTACACGATCACGGCCACGCCGCTGGTCATTCCGGCGGGCTCGCCCAGCGGCGACATCACCATCACGATCGCCGCGGACACCCTGGACGAGAACGACGAGACGGTGGTCGTGACCATGGGCACGCCCACGAACGCCACCCCGTTCGGCACGACCGTCCACACGGCCACGATCACCGACGACGACGCCGTGCCCACGGTGAGCTTCACCGCGGCGAGCCAGGCGAGCGCGGGCGAGACCGGGACGATGACCGCCACGGTCCAGCTCTCCACGGCCTCGGGCCTGCCGGTGACGGTGCCCTTCACGGTGACGGGCACGGCGAACGACCCGGCGGACTACACGGTCACCGGCTCGCCCGTGGTCATCCCGGCGGGCGGCACGACGGCCGACGTGGTCATCACGATCGCCCCGGACGCGCTGGACGAGGCGAACGAGACGGTGGTCCTGACCCTCGGGAGCCCGACGAACGGCACCCTGGGCGCCACCAGCGTCCACACCGCCACGATCACGGACGACGACGCCACGCCGACGGTGACGTTCACCTCCGCAGCCCAAGCGAGCGGGGTGGAGTCGGGCACCATGACCGTGACGGCCCAGCT
>CAZGRJ010000036.1:0-20500 GCA_964528115.1 uncultured Nitrospirales bacterium | reverse complement strand
CGGGCCACTACTACTTCGCCGAGTGCGCCAACACCGACTCCGGCCTGATGGCCCTGATCACGGTCATCAACCGCCTGCAGGAGGACACCCGGCCCCTCTCGGCCCAAGTCGCCCCCCTGCGCCGCTACCACTGCACGGGCGAGGTGAACTTCCGGGTGAGCGACACGGGGGCGGTGCTCGCCGCCCTGGAGGAGCGCTATGGCAAGGCCGGGGGCCAGACGGACCACCTGGACGGCCTGACCGTGACCTTCGCCGACTGGTGGTTCAACGTCCGCCCCAGCAACACCGAGCCGCTCTTGCGCCTGAATCTGGAGGCCGACACGGCCGACGTGATGAAGGCCCGCCTGGCCGAGGTGAAGACCGCCATCGAGGCCGGGGCCTGACCGGGCCTCACGGGGCATCCGCTCCAGCCGTGGTGGCGCCGTGAGCGCCATCGACATCGCCGCGGTCCTGCTCGTCCTGTCGGCCGTCCTCGGCTACCTCAACCACCGTTACAGCCGCCTGCCGCCCACCATCGGCCTGATGGTGATGAGCCTCGTGGCGTCCCTGGCCGTGGTGGGCCTGGGGCACCTCTTCCCGGTCCTCGGGATCGAGGACGCGATGCGCGGCTTCGTGGAAGACATCGACTTCGAGAAGACCGTCATGGACGGGATGCTGAGCCTGCTCCTGTTCGCCGGGGCCCTGCACGTGAACCTGGACGACCTGCTGGAGGGGCGCTGGGCCATCCTGAGCCTCGCCACCGTGGGCGTGCTCCTCTCCACCGCCGTGGTGGGCCTCCTCGCCTATGCGGCCCTTTCCGCCATGGGGCACCCGGTGGCGCTGATCTGGTGCTTCGTGTTCGGCGCCCTGATCTCCCCCACCGACCCCATCGCCGTCCTCGGCATCCTGAAAACCGCCGGGGCGTCCCGCGCCCTGACGGCCAAGATCACGGGCGAGTCCCTGTTCAACGACGGCGTGGGCGTGGTGGCGTTCATCGCCCTCCTGCACATTGCGCGCAGCGGCGAGGGCTTTCACGGCGGCCAGGTGGCGTGGCTGTTCGTGAAGGAGGTGGCCGGGGGCGCGACCCTGGGCCTCGGGGGGGGCTACCTCACCTACCGCGCCATGAAGCAGATCGACCACTTCCCCCTGGAGGTCCTCCTGACCCTGGCCCTCACCCTGGGCACCTACGCCGTCGCCGGGCACCTGCACCTCTCCGGCCCCATCGCCGTGGTGGTGGCGGGGCTGCTCATCGGCAACCGGGGCACGCGCTTCGCCATGAGCGCCGAGACCGCCGAGCACGTGGGGAACTTCTGGACCCTGATCGACGAGATCCTCAACGCCGTCCTGTTCCTCCTGGTGGGCCTGGAGGTCCTGGCCGTGTCCCTCGATCCGACCCACCTGCTGGCGGGCCTGCTGCTCATCCCGGTGTGCCTGGCGGCGCGCCTGGTGAGCGTGGCGATCCCGATCTCGCTCCTGGGCCTCAAGACCAGCTACGGCCGGGGGACGATCGCGGTGCTCACCTGGGCGGGGCTGAAGGGCGGCATCTCCATCGCCCTGGCGCTCTCCCTGCCGCCGGTGGCGGACAAGCCGCTCATCGTCGCGTGCACGTACGTGGTCGTGCTGTTCTCGATGGTCGTCCAGGGCCTGACCGTCGGGCGCGTGGTGGAGCTGGTCCACAAGAGCGAGGCGGCGTGAGGAAGCCCGGCGTGCGAGATCCAATGATCGGGGTCATGGGCCCCGGCGCGGGTGCTACGGAGGCCGACCTGGCGCGGGCCCGCGCCCTGGGGAGCCTGATCGCGGAGGCGAGGTGGACGCTCCTGACCGGGGGCCAGGCCGTGGGCGTGATGGACGCCGCGAGCCGGGGGGCGGCGGAGGCCGGTGGGACGGTCGTGGGCGTGCTGCCGCAGGACGACGCCGCCCATGCATCGGACGGCGTGACCGTGGCCGTCGTGACCGGAATGGGCAACGCCCGCAACGCCGTGAACGTCCTCTCCAGCGACGTGGTGGTCGCCTGCGGCATGGGCCTCGGCACCGCGTCGGAGGTCGCCCTGGCGCTCAAGTCGGGCAAGCCCGTGGTCCTGCTGGGGTGCGGCGAGGCGGCGGAGGGGTTCTTCGCGGCCCTCGCGCCGGGGCGGTTCCGGGTGGCCGCCGACCCGGAGGCCGCCGTGGTCCTGTGCCGGGCCGCGCTCGGGGGCTAGGCCGGAACCGTCGCCTCCCCTTCCTCGTAAGCCCACTCGCGCCACGCGCCGTGGGCCGGGAAGTAGAGCCCCAGGCGGATGGGGCGGCCGTCGCCGTCCAGCCGCGCCATGAGGCGGGCATATTCCTCGAGCTGGGGGCGGTAGCGGCGCTGCTCCTCGTCCAAAAAGTGCTCCAGGTCCGCGCCCTCGTGGCGGCCGGTCTTGTAGTCCACGATCCAGCGGACCCCGTCCTCGACGAACGTCCGGTCCATGGTCCGGTGCGCCACCTGGCCGCCGATCACCCCCGCCACGGCCAGCTCCGCCCGGCCCTCGGGGTGCGCTCCCAGGAGCCAGCGGCCCTTGGGGTCGTTCAGCATGGTCACGAGGGCCGCCTCCACCCGGGCGGCGGCGGCGGCCGCGTCGTCCTCGGCCATCCCGAGGGCGGACAGCGCCGCCCGGAATCGGGGGACGGCCTCGCGTACCCGATCCGCGTCCCAGCCCTCCGTTCCTTCCCGCGCCAGCCACTCGATCGCGCGGTGCGCCACGGTGCCCGCCGCCCGCGCCACCTCGCCGGCCCAGAAGTACTCCGGCCGCCCCTCGGGCACGGGCAGCGGCAGGACCTCCCCGGTGACGGCGGGGGCGGCCGCCGGCGGCGCCCAGTCGGCGGGCAGGCGCCGCAGGGGGAGCGGCGGGCTCCACACGGGAGTCTCCGGCGCGGCGGCCGGGACGGGGGCGGGGAGGTCGTCGAAGGCATGCCCCACAGCGTCCCACAGGTAGGCAAGCAGCGACCCGGGCCGGGCCGAGTACCCGCCGTCCTTGCGCGGCTCGGCGTGCCCGATCATGTGGAGGCGCCTCTTCGCCCGCGTGGCGGCCACGTAGAGCAGGCGCTTCTCCTCCTCGCGGCGGCGGTCCCGCTCGATGCCGCCGAGCAGGTCGTAGAGCGCGTCCCGCTCCCCGCCCCGCTCGGCCGCCGGGGCGAGGAGCAGGTCCGATTCCGCCCTCGCGCCCGCCCGCGCACGCTCCACCCACCGCAGCAGGGCGGCATCCTCCCGGCCGCCGCCGCGCCCCAGACCCGGGAGGATCACCGTGTCCCACTCGAGCCCCTTGGCGCGGTGGATCGTCATGACCTCCACTTCGGGCGCCCCGTCCGTCTCGGCGTACAGCCCCTCCACCCGGGCCGCCAGGCGCGCAACGGAGAAGGCCCCGCCCTCCCCCTCCAGGTCGGCCAGGAGGGCCAGGAACCGGTCGGCGTGACGCAGGTCGCCCGGGTCCGCCAGCGCCGCCGGACCGCCCAGCGCCACCCAGACGGCCTCCACCCGGTCGGCGAGGGGGACTTCGAGGGCCGGACCGGCCGCGTCCAGGGCGGCGCGCACGCGGGCGAGGCGGCTTTGGGCGTCGGGCACGAGGCGGGCGGAGCGCTCCGGGTCGGCAATCAGGTCGGCCACGGTACGGTCGGGGGCATCCGAAGCGAGGGCGTGCAGGTCCGCAAGCGTCAGCCCGCACCACGGCGCGCGCAGGAGGGCGAGCCACGCGACCCGGTCGGCGGGGTGGACGAGGGCCCGGGTCAGGGTCATGAGGTCCACGATGACGGGCGTGCGGCCGAGGGGGGCGATCTCCACGGCGCCCACGCGGAACGCTGCGCGCAGGGCCGGCAGGATCGCGTGCAGGTGGGGCCGGCCCCGCACCAGGACGGCGATCGACCCGTCCGGGTCGGCCGCCCGCGCCGCGCGCACGCGATCGACCACGTGGTCCGCCTCGGCGGCCTCGTCCTTCCCCGCGATGGGATCAAACGTGAACGCCCCCGCCTCGTCCCTGGCCGCGTGGCCGGGGGCGTAGGGCACGGCTCCCCGGGCGAGGTCGGCCTCGGGGGGGAAGACGGCCTGGAACGTGCCGTTCACCCAGTCCACAACGGAAGGAACGGAGCGAAAGTTGGCGGACAGGACCAGGGGCGTCAGCGGCAGGTCGCCGATCCCCTCCTCCCACGCCTTCAGGTAGAGCCCCACCTGTGCGTCGCGAAAGCCGTAGATGGACTGCATCGGGTCGCCCACCAGGAACAACGTGTGGCCGTCGCCGGGCGTCCAGCCGGCGGTGAGACGCTGGACAAGCTGGAACTGGCGATAGGACGTGTCCTGGAACTCGTCCACGAGCAGGTGGCGGATGCGGTGGTCCAGGACGAGCCCCAGGTCCGTCGGGTCGTCCTCCATGCCCAGGGCGTCGAAGGCCCCCCAGGCAACCTGCGTGTAATCCACCCGGCGGCGGTCGCGGAAGACCAGGGTGAGTTGCGCCATCGCGCCGATCAGGCAGGTGCCGATGGCCTCCAGAAGGGCGTGCCACATGGGCGGGGGGGGGTCGGGCAGGTCGCGCACGGTCGCGAGGGCATCGGCTGCCGGGGTTCCGGCCAGGTCGTCCAGGAGGGCCTGCATGCGCGTCTTCATGGCGGCGTCGTCCCCGTTGCCGGGCGGAAAGCCGATCCTGGCGTTCACGCCGCGCGGGCTGCGCAGCTCCCCGTTCCCGGTCAGGAGCAGCGCCGCCAGGCCCCGCCACGCGGGCAGGTCGGCGGGGTCGGCCGTCGGGGCAGTCGCGAGGGCCTGGATCGGATGGTCGTCATCCAGGTTCGCCGCCGCGTGGCGGGCCAGGAGCATCGCTTCGTCGAGGAAGGGGCCGAGGCGGCGGACGACGACCCGCAGCTCCTCCGCCACCATGCGCGCCACGGCCGCCTCGACCTCGCGCGCGAACGCGGCCGGGTCCCTCCCGGCCACGTGCCGCCCCCACTGGTCGCGGCGCGCGAGCATGGCGGCAAGGAGGCCTTCGGCGCGGGCCCGGTCGTTGTCCTGGTGGGCCAGGAGGCGGCGCGCGGCCAGCGCCTCCGGGCCGTCTTCGTCCAGGCGGTCGAGGACGCGGGCGGCGGCCTCGGCGTAAAGCTCCTCGGCGGGATCGGCCACGCCCAGGTCGCCCCCCAGGCCGGTGAGGAACGGCATGCGCCGGGCGAGGTGCTGGCAGAAGGCGTCGAAGGTGGAGACCTTGAGGCGCGCCGGGTTGTCCATCAGGTGCCAGTCCATCTCCGTGTCGCGGGTCAGGACCGCCCCGGCGAGAGCCCGGGTGTGGGCGTCGTGGGGGTCTTGAGGAGGCGTGCCGGCGCGCGCCGCCGCCAGGGCGTCCACCAGACGCCGGAGCATCTCGCCCGCGGCTTTTCGGGTGAAGGTGATGGCGATCACCTCCTCGGGCGCCTCGGCGGCCGCGAGGAGGGTCAGCATGCGCTGGATGAGCAGGCCCGTCTTGCCGGACCCGGCCGGGGCCTGGACGATGTACGAGCCCGTCGGGTCCAGGGCGGCGGCGCGGGCGACGGCGTCCGGGAGCTTATTCGCCATCGCCTGGAATCCCACGGCGCTCGTCGATCCGGCACAGGGGCGGCAGGTCGCAGAACGTGCACACGTCGTCGTCCTTCGGGTCCACGGCCGCGCGCCCGGCGCGGAAGTCCGCACCCAGCCGTTCCAGCACCTCCCGCCACGCGGCGAGCATCCCGTCCCAGGCGGCCGGGCCGCCGAGCTTCTCCGGGGGCTTCAGGCCCGGCAGCGCGGCGTTCCCGTCCGGGTCGCACACGCCGGAGAAGCCCATGTCGCCGCGCTTGAGGCGCGCGTAGGCCACGGCGCCCGGGGTCTCGCCCAGGGTGACGGCGTACAGCGGCAACTGGGGCGCCGTGGGGCGCTCTCCGAACCACTCCCTCGGGTCCGCGCCGCCCGTCTTGTAGTCGATCAGGCACCGCTCCCCGCCCGCGAGGCGGTCGATCCGGTCCACCTGGAGGCGCGCCGGGACGCCGCCGACCTCCGCCTCCAGGCGCATCTCACGGGCCTCCACGGTGAACGGGGCGCGCTTCCGTTCCTCGTCCAGCCACTCCCGCGCCATGCGCACCAGGCGCGCCGCCTCCAGGCCGGCGAAGGCGTCGGAGGCGGGGCGCTCGGCCAGGTACGCGGCCACGACCCGGCGGGCGAGGGGCGCGAGACGCGCCGCCAGGGCGTCGTCGGAAAGGGCCGCGAGGGTGGCGTGGTCACCCAGGTCGCGCCAGACCGCCTCCATCATGCGGTGGGCCGTGGTGCCGCGCTCCATCGGGTCGAGGCCCGCGTGGGGCTCGGCCACGGGCGCGGCCAGGAGGCGCCAATGGGCGAACGCCCGGAACGGGCACTTCGCCTGGTCGGCGAACACGGAGACGCCGCCGCGCACGGCTTCCCCGTCCGCCAGGGGCGTCGCCTGGGCGTCGGTGAGGGTCTCGGGCTCCGGGCGCAGGTCGAGCATCGCCCGGACGTAGCGCCGGTCGGGCGCCGGTTCCAGGGCATCCGCCTCCACCTCCGGCAGGTGGGCGACAAGCGGGCTGACCGACAGTTTCCGGTCGGCCTCGGTGCCGGAGTGGCTCACCACCACGTCGGGGGCGGACGCGAGCAGGCGCGCCGTAACCTCGCGGGCGTGGGCGAGCTGCACCTCGGCCGTGGCGCCGGGCAGGCCGTGATCGCGCTGGAGGGCAAACGGCAGGAACGGGTTCGGCGCGGGGGGCGGCGGCCAGACCGTGTCGGCCATGCCCATCACCCACAGGTGGCGGAAGCCCAGGCCCGCGGCCTCCAGCAGGCCCATCACCTGGACGGCGGTCTCCGGGCCCTCGGGCTGGTGCGTCGTGGCGCGCGCTAGGTGCTCCAGGCGGCGCACGGCCGTCCTGCGGTCCATGGTCCCGGCCACGGCGTCCAGGCCCGCCAGGGCGCCGAGCACCTCGTGCCACGTCTCCGCCGCCTGCCACGCGGCGCTGCCGGGGCGCTCGCCGGGCCAGCCCAGAGAAAACAGCAGCTCGGAGAAGGCCCGGGCCCACGCGCTCGGGCGGCGTCGCGCGCGCTGGCGGGCGAGGGCGGCGATCCAGTCGGACAGGAGCCGGTCCAGCGCCGGCGCCGGGACGGCCCGTGCCCGCAGGGCCTCGCGCACCCGAACCAGGGTGACCGTGGCCCCCGCCTTCTCCGCCAGCCGGGCGGCCAGCCGCGCCCGGGCGTCGCGCTCCGGCCCGGCGCCGGCCAGGGCCGGGGAGCGAACGAGGGCGCAGAGCATTGCCGTGTCCCCCGGGCCCTCCCCCACGCCGAGCAGGGCGAGGGCCGTGGCCACGGACGGGGTGCGGGAGAGGGGCTCGCCCAGGGAGAAGTTGGCGGGCGTCGCCTCCCCGCCCCGCACGGCGCCCGGCGCGAGCTGGTCGCGCAGGGCGCGGGCGAGGGACCGCCGGACGTCCTCCAGGCGCGGGCAGACGATCCCGATGGGCCCCGCCTCGCCTCGCTCCAACAGGCCCCGGGCCCAGCGGGCGGCGAGGGTGATCTCGTGCTCCGGGTCGGCCGCCTCGACCCGGCGGGCGACGGATTCGGCGAAGCGGGGCAGGGGCCAGGTCCGCACGTCCGCGCCCTTGGCGCTCATGGCGTCCAGGAGGCGGGAGCTCTGGGCGGAGATGCGGTCGAACCCGGCCAGGTGGACGACGGACGGCGGGGCGATGGCGCCTTCGGCGATCCACCCGATCACCCGCTCCACGGCGCCGCCCCGATCGAGCCATTTCTCCCGGGCGCAGCGGGCCTCGAAGGCGGCGCGCCAGTCCAGGAAGACCCGGGCCTCGCGCGACAGGAAGGGGGTCTCGGCCGACAGCGGCACGTCCCACTCCCGGCACAGGCGGTGGGCGTCGGCGGCGTGGCGGACCAGGGCGCCCAGGTCGATCAGGTCCGTGCCGTGGCGGCGCTCGTTCACCACCGCCTCCCACGCCGCCTCGGCCGCGGCGTCGGAGAGCAGGGCCGCCTCCGGCCAGCCCTGGCTCCAGGTGTGCTCGATCCAGGCGGACACCGGCAGGACCTCGGGGGCCTCCCAGGCATGGTGCCCCTCGGCCAGGCGGTCCGCGTCGAGCCGGGCCCTCAGGTGCCGGGCCAGGCGGCGGTTCGCGGTCAGGAGCAGCTCCCCGCGGGCGAGGAACCGCATGTCGGGCACGGCGGGCTGCAACCGTTACGCCGCCGCCTCCTCCTCGCGCAGGACCGGCAGGACCACCTGGAACGCGGTCCGCCCGGGGCGGCTGTCCACCCGGATCTCGCCCTTGTGGCGCTTGACGATGCCGTAGCTGATGGAGAGGCCCAGCCCCACCCCCTTGACCTCGGACTTGGTGGAGAAGAACGGCTCGAAGATCTGGGGCAGGTCCTTGGGCTCGATGCCGCGCCCGGTGTCGGTGAACGTCAGGAGGACGTTGCCGTCCTCCTGGGTGGCGGCGACGGTCAGCTCGCCGCCCTCGGGCATGGCCTCCACGGCGTTCGTCATGAGGTTCACGAACACCATCTGGAGCTGGTCGCGGGTGCCGGACACCTTGGGCAGGTGATCCGGCAGCCGGCGCACGAGGTCGACCTTGTTCTGCTGGACGTACTTGCGGTTGATCAGGAACACGTCGTCCAGGACCTGCAGGAGGTCCACCGGCGCCATGGTCTGGTCCGACGCCCGGTTGTAGTCGCGCATGCCGTGCACCAGGCGGGCGATGCGCTGGCACTCCTGGACGGCGAGCTTCACCAGGCGATGGTCGTGGTCGTCCGGCGGCAGGCGCCGCAGGATGCGCTCCAGGCAGCCCTGAATGCCGAACAGGGGGTTGTTGATTTCGTGCGCGATGGAGGCCGAGAGCTTGCCCATGGCGGTCATCTTCTCGCTCTGGACGAGCTGGAGCTGGGCCCGCTGGAGGCGCGTGACCATGTCGTTGAAGGCCTCCGCCAGGCGCGCGAACTCGTCCTCGTACCCCATCTCGATGGTGGGGCACTCGCCCTTCTCGCCCAGCTCCTCGGTCGCGGAGACCAGGGTGTCGAGGCTGCCGGTGATCCGCCGGGTCAGGCGGAACGCCAGGTAGATCGACAACAGCATGATGACCGTGAACAGCATGAACACGCCCACCACGCTCCGGCGCTGCCACTCCTGCACCTCCGCCTCCGAACGCGCCAGGGTCTCGTGCTCGGCGTTGACGTAGTTGGCCAGCAGCCGCTGGAGGTCGCCCGCCGTGTCGTTGAGGCGGTTGCGCTCGTCGAGCACCTGCACGTCGTTCAGGGCGATGCGCTCGAAGTAGATCAGGTACGTATTCAGGTACGTCAGGACGCGGTCCCGCACCCGGGGCGGGAACGGCTTGTCGCGAATGGCCTGCTCGATCTCCTTCACGCGCTGGCGCACCGCGGCGATGGCCCCCATGTCGTCGCGCAGGAAATAGTCCTTCTCCCAGCGCCGGATGAAGAGCACGTCGGCCTTCAGGCGCTGGACCGCCACGTCCCGGGCGGGGTCCCGCCCCGCGCCGCCGGCGGCCGTCTCCAGGTCGCCCAGGTAGCGCTCCAGGCCGTCCACCATGCGGCGCATCTCCCACACGAGGCCCGAGGAGGCGTCGCCCTTGCGCTTGACCAGGAGCACCACGCGCTTGAACTCCACCTCGAACAGGGCCAGGTGGCTCTCCAGCTCCTCGCGGAAGCGGTGCTCCGGGGCCACGCCGGCGTCTCGGTTGAGGGCCGCGATGCGGTCGAGGGACTCGCGGGTCTTTGCGATGGCCGCCAGGGCTTGCGAGACGTAGGCCTGGGCCACCTGGATGCCGTCCACCGGGTAGCGCAGGAGGAACGTCTTCTCGGCGTTCTGGGCCGAGAGGATGCCCGCCTGGACCTCGTCCAGGGCGGTGAGCACGCCCATCTCCCGCTCCAGGTTGGCGTAGGCCTTCTGATGGATGTGGTCGCGCACCCACAGGCCCACGAGGCCCACCGCGAAGGCGGCGGTGATGAGCAGGACCAGGGTGAGTTTGAGGTACCGGGAGATGCTCACGCGTCTCGCCACCCCTGGATTCGGGCCCCCATTCGGCCGGCGCCGGTGGGAAGTCCGGCCCACACGGACCGGCGGCCCTCGCTGGTCACAGCACGCACGTAAAAAAACGCCCCGGTCAGGGTAGGCGTTCGGCGGGCGCCGAATCAAGCCGGAGGCCCGGCGGACGCGGGCGGGGCGCGTTCTTTGGGGGTGTCAGACCCGGAAGGCGTCCCAGGCCGGGTCGTCGGCGGCCACCGCGTGGATCAGGCGGCCGGCCTCCTGGGGCCCCTCGCCCGGGTCCCACAGGCGCACCGGGACGGTGGCCCCCTCGGAGGCGTCGGAATAGCGGGCCGTGAGGGCGGCCGCGGTGGCGAGGTCGGCCGGGTCGTCGCCGGAGACGGCGGAGGTGGGGCCCTTGTGGCCCTCCACCACCATCAGGCGGCCGCGCAGGACGCCGCGGTCCGCCATCTCGCGGATCATGCCGTTCTCGCCCGCGTTGCGCCCCACCACCAGCTTGGCGCCCCCCTTCAGGCGGAAGTGGCGCCCCACCGTGAGCAGGAGGATCTGGTCGTGGTCCAGGCGCGTGTCCGGGTCGTGGGCGAACAGGTCGCGGAACTTGCGGGCGAAGTTCTCGTCCGTGAGGAAGCAGCACCCCCCCGCCGGCTGGAGGAACGACTCCACGCCGAACTTCCGGGCCAGGTCCAGCTGGGGCTTGCGGCTGCGGCCGGAGAGGTTGCCCAGGCGGTCCCGGTCGATGCGGGCGTCGCGCTCGGGCTCGGTGGCCGGCAGGTTGCGGGCCGAGAGCGGCCGTACCAGGCGCCCGGCAAGGCCCGCCTCGTCCTCGATGATGTCCATGGCGCGCCGGTTCTGGCTCATGGGGCGCTGGCCCAGGACCTCGCCCGTCACGACGAAGTCGGCGCCGCGCTCGCGCATGATCTCCCCGGCCTTCCTCAGCATCATCGCGCGGCAGTCGATGCACGGATTCACGTTGGCCCCGTAGCCGTGCTTGGGATGGGTGACGATGTCCAGGTATTCGGCGGAGATGTCCACGATCTCCACCTCGATGCCCAGCTCCTCGCCCGCCTTCAGCCCGTCGTTTGGACGTCCAACCGCTTTCGGATTCCCGGCCCGGCGCTGCTGCTCGGTGATGCAGAAGCCGGTGTAGAAGTGCAGGCCCTTCACCTCCACCCCCTGCTCCTGCATCATGCGCACCGCCAGGGTGCTGTCCAGGCCGCCCGAGACCAGGGCGAGGGC
The DNA here is from genome assembly GCA_964528115.1 of uncultured Nitrospirales bacterium. GTDB lineage: Bacteria > Nitrospirota > JACRHL01 > JACRHL01 > JACRHL01 > CAZGRJ01. The sequence goes on along the minus strand of CAZGRJ010000036.1, from coordinate 9,284 downwards.
CTTCGGCTTGTCGTCGCTGGGCTGGCTCATGAAAAAAGCTCCGGGGAGGGCGCGCAAACGGCCGCCGGCCAAAGAGATTCATTTTACGGGCGCCCCCGGAGGGTGCGCAAACCCCGGCGCTCGCGGATGCCCCCCCAAGACGTGCCGGCAACGGGCCGGTCTTTCGGGGACACGCTATACTGACCGAACGGAGCCCGATGGCGGTACGCCCGACAATCCCCGTCCGGTGGGACGTGACCCCCGCCCATGCCCGCGTGGAGCAGGAGGCCCTCGCGCGCCGCGTGGTCGTGCAACCCCTTCCCGCGCCGCCGCGCCTGGTGGCGGGCGCCGACACCTCCTACAACCTGGGGAGCAACCGCGTGGCCGGCGCCGTCGTGGTGTGGGACACGGCGTCGGGGAAGATCGTGGAGACCGCCACGGCCGTCGTGGACACGCCCTTCCCCTACGTGCCGGGGCTCCTCACCTTCCGCGAGGCCCCGGCCCTGATGCCGGCCTTCGAGCGCCTGTCGTGCGTGCCCGACCTGCTCGTCTTCAATGGCCACGGCATCGCCCACCCGCGCCGCCTGGGCCTCGCCGCCCACATGGGGGTGCTGTTCGACCTGCCCGCCGCCGGGGTGGCCCAGAACCGCCTTGTCGGCACCCACGGCCCCGTGGGGCCGAACCCGGGCGACCAGGCCCCCCTGGAGCTGGACGGCGACGTCGTGGGCGCCGTGGTGCGGACCCGGCCCCGCGCGAAGCCCATTTTCGTCAGCCCCGGCCACAGGATCGATCTGGCCGGCGCCCTCCGCTTTGTTTTGGACAACACGTTCGGCTACAAGCTGCCCGCCGTCATCCGGGAGGCACACGCCCTGTGCAACCGGGTCCGCCGGGAGCTGACCCCGCAGCCGATGGAGCTCGCCGTATGAACCCGACCCCCCGAACCTCCCTGCTGACCCCGGCCGGCGTCGCCCTGGCCCTGGGCGCCCTGATCTGGGCCGCGCCCGCGCCCGCCCCGGCCCGCGCCCCGGACGGCGTCCAGATGCTGGACGCGATCGAGTCGGTCTTCGTGGACGTGACCGCGCGGGTCCAGAAGGGGGTGGTGAGCATCTCCCCCACCGAGGCGTTCACCCACGCCATGGCCGAGGGCCAGGACCCGGACGGCGGCCTGCCCGACCTGCCCCACGGCCTGCCGCCCCACGGCGGCCTGATGCCGCCGGACGAGGACGACTCCCCCGGCAACGGCTCCGGCATCGTCCTGGACGACGAGGGCCACGTGGTCACCAACGCCCACGTGGTGGGCACGGCGAACGAGATGGACGTGCGCTTCGCCAACGGCCACAAGTACCTCGCCAAGGTGGTGGGCAAGGACCCGGACACCGACATCGCCGTCCTGGAGCTCCAGCGCGACGCGGACGACAAGGCGCCCCTGCCGGTGCTGCCCCTGGGCGACTCGGACGCGGTCAAGCCGGGCCAGTGGACCATCGCCGTGGGCAACCCCTTCGGCCTGGACCGCACGGTCACCGTCGGCATCGTCAGCGCCGTGGGGCGCGAGGGGGTGAACCTCACCCAGTACGAGAACTTCATCCAGACCGACGCCCCCATCAACCCGGGCAACTCGGGCGGGCCGCTGTTCAACACCCGGGGCGAGGTGATCGGCATCAACACGGCCATCATGAGCTACGCCCAGGGGATCGGCTTCGCCATCCCGTCCAACATGGTGCGCGACATCTCGGCCCAGCTCATCGAGAGCGGCCACGTGGAGCGCGGCTGGCTCGGAGTGGGCATCCAGGAGATCAACGAGGACCTGGCCCAGACCTTCTCCGTGCCCGAGGACTCGGGGGTGCTGGTCAACGACGTCTTCCCCGGCCACCCGGCGGACAAGAACGGCATCCGCCCCGGCGACATCATCGTGGCCCTGAACGGCCGCCCGGTGACCTCGCCCAACACCCTGGCGCGCCTGGTGGCGGCCCTGACGCCCGACAGCGTGGCGCGCCTGACGTACCTGCGCGAGGGCAAGCGCAAGAGCGTGGACATCACCCTGGGCCGGCGCGAGCGGCCCATCCCGGCCTCGGCCCCCGCCCCCAAGCCGCCCCGCACCCACCGGCAGCTGGGCATGGACCTCCAGACCCTCACCCCCGACCTGGCCGAGGAGATGAACCTGACCGGCAAGGGGGTGCTCGTGACCGACGTGGAGGTGGGCGGCGCGGCCCACATCAAGGGCATCCGCAAGGGCGACGTGATCCGCGAGGTGGACCGGCGCCCGGTCACCGGGGTGGAGCAGGTCAACGCCATCCTGGAGAAGCGCGACGCCGGGGCCCGCATCCTGCTGCGGGTCACCCGGGGCGAGGCGGCCCGCTACGTGGTGCTCGACCCCGGAGAGGGTTAAGACAATCGGCCAGGACGACGGCTAGGGCGTCGGGGCGGCCTCGGCGGCGGCGCGGTCTTCGGCATGGTCTTGGGCACGGACTTCGGCACGGGCTTCGGCACGGTCCAGGGCCGCCGTCGCCTCCGGGTCGGTCAGGGGCGGCAGGGCCATGTTCGTCAGCTCGGACAGCACCTCGCCGAGCTTGATCTTGATGCTCACCCGCACCGGGACGTGACGCTGGTCGTCCGTGAGCCACAGGCGCACGTCCCCCCGGTCGAAGAAGACCCCCTCGAAGCGCACCTCGGCCCGCACCCGGATCGTGTCGAAGGTGCCGGCGGGCACGTGCACCCGCTCCCGGTCCTCGGCGAACACCAGTAGCCGCCAGTTCTTCTTGCCCTCGTGGACGTCCACGATCTTGGTGGCCCCCGGCTCGATCCCGTCCAGGCTGCGCAGGTAGTAGAGGCAGGAGATGATGTCGTGGGCGTTGGGGGGGATGTCCACGGTCACCGGCTTCTTTCCCTGGTACCGGCTCGTGGCCTTGCGGTGGGCCTGGTCGAAGTCGACCTCGTAGACGCGGTTGCGCCGGCCGTGGCGCTGCTCCACGGAGATGCGGCGCGGCACGCCGGTGACCGGGTCGATCTCGCTCATGATCCGGTCGCGCACCCGGTACACGAGCGACACCACCTTGTTCGACTTGGCGATGGAGACCAGCCGGTCCACCTTGCGGCCCGAGGCGTCGGTGCCACCGATCACGCTCATGACCGCGTGCCCCGCCGGGATGCCGGACCACTCGATGGAGTAGGCCAGCATCTCCCCCGGGGCGTAGGCCTTGTGATGCGGGAGGGTGTTCACCAGGACGCCGGCCGGCGGCATGGCCACCGGCGTGCCCCGCGGGGCGGCGGCCGTGACGGTGACGGGCAAGGCGAGCAGGAGCGCCAGCGCGCCGCACCAACGCACACCCCGCCGTAGCGGTTTCCTGGGGGAGACGGTTTGTCGCGACATGCCCGGCGCCGACGCCCACCGTCCGCGACCCGGGCGTGGAGGGGGGGTGGTCATCGCGGCCCATCTTGTGCGCCCACCCGAGCGGCCGTCAAGCGGACCGCCGGGGCCCCCACGGGCCGGGGTATGGTACATTCTCCCGGCTCCCGGGCCCATGGGCCCCCGCCGGAACCCGCCGTGCCATCCTCCCGCCCGTCCATCGTCATCACCCCCCTCGGCGGCCTGGGGGAGGTGGGCATGAACCTGATGGTCTACGAGCACGACGGGACCCTGGTCGTGGTGGACTGCGGCGTGCTCTTCCCGGACGCCGACATGCCGGGCGTGGACCTGGTCTTCCCGGACCTGTCCTATCTGCTCGAGAATCGCACGAAGGTGCGGGCGGTCTTTCTGACCCACGGCCATGAGGACCACATCGGGGCCCTCCCCTTTCTCCTGAAGGCCATGAACGTGCCCGTGTACGGCACCCCCCTCACCCTGGCCCTGGTGAAGGAGAAGCTGCGCGAGCACGGCCTGGCGGACTCGGCCCGGCTCATCCCGGTGAAGGCCGGCGGGACGGCCGAGGCCGGACCCTTCTCCGTCGAGTACATCCGCGTCACCCACAGCATCATGGACGCGGCCGCCCTCGCCATCACGACACCGGCCGGGGTCGTCATCCACACGGGGGACTTCAAGATCGACCCGACCCCGGTGGACGGCGAGCAATTCGACGCCGCGCGCCTGCGGCACTACGGCGACCAGGGCGTCCTGGCCCTGCTGTCGGACTCCACCAACGCCGAGCAGCCCGGCCACACGAAGAGCGAGCGCGACGTGGGGCAGGCCCTGGACCGGCTCTTTGGCGAGATCCCGGGGCGGGTGATCCTGGCGACGTTCTCGTCCAACATCCACCGGGTGCAGCAGGTGATCGACGCGGCCCACGCCCACGGCAAGATGGCCGCCGTGGCGGGGCGCAGCATGGAGCAGAACACCCGCATCGCCCAGGAGATGGGCTACCTGAAGGTCCCACCGGGGGGCCTGGTGCCGGTGGAGAACGTCCCCGACACGCCCGAGACCCCGGCCGTGATCCTCACCACCGGCAGCCAGGGGGAGCCGCTCTCGGCCCTGTCGCGCATGGCCATGGGCGAGCACCGCGCGGTCCACATCCAGAAGGGCGACACGGTAATGCTCTCGTCGCGCACGATCCCGGGCAACGAGGTGCCCATCGGGCGCGTGATCAACCGGCTCTACAAGCTGGGCACCCGGGTCATCCACCAGCGGGTATCGGAGATCCACGTCTCGGGCCACGCCGCCCAGGGCGAGCAGGAGGCCATGATCGAGCTGACCCGGCCGCGCTGGTTCGTCCCGATCCACGGCGAGTGGCGCCAGATGGTCAGCCACGCCCGCACCGCCGAGCGCATGGGGGTGCCGCCCGAGCGGGTGCTCGTGATGGAGGACGGCAACCGCCTGTCCCTCTCCCACGACCGGGCCGAGATGCTGGAGCCCGTGGCCGCCGGGCGCACCTTCGTGGACGGCAACGCGGTGCACGACCAGGGCCCCGTGGTCCTGCGCGATCGCCAGAGCTTGAGCGAAGGCGGTATCCTGGTGGTGGTGGCCGGGATCGAGATGCATACCGGGAGGGTGCTCCTGGGGCCCGAGCTGCTCACCCGCGGCTTCCTCTCGGAGGAGACCGGGGCCCCGATCCTGGAGGAGCTCAAGGGCGTGGCCGAGGCCGCCATCGCCTCCCTCGACCGGGAGTCCCTCGCGGACCCCGAGGCGGTCCGGGCCCGGGTCCGCAACCGCGTGCGGCGCCACGTCGAGCGCACCCTCGGGCGGCGCCCCATGGTCATGCCCATGATTCTCGAAATGTGAGTGGGGGTGCTTAGAGAGTAGGCAACATGGCGTTCGGAAAGGACACGGAAGGCGAGAAGGGCAAGAAGGGCGGCGTGGAGCGCCGTCTGGCCCGGGAGGCCCTCGGCATCGTCCTCCTGGCGGCCACGGCCCTCCTGACGGTGAGCCTGCTCAGCTACAGCATCGAGGACCCGTCGTTCACCTCCAGCGGCGTGCAGCGCGCCGCCCCCGCGCCCGGCATGCCGGCACCGGCGCCCGAGATCCACAACCTGGCCGGCACCGCGGGCGCCCACCTGGCGGACGGCGTGCTCCAGCTCATCGGCGGGTGCGCCTACCTCTTGCCGTTCCTCCTGTTCGGCTTCGGCGTCGCGGCCCTGCGGGGGGGCGAGGCGCGGGTGTCGTGGCCCCGGGCGGCGGGCTGGGTCGCGTTCTTCCTGGCGGCGCCGGGGCTGCTGGACCTGTGGTTCTCCACGGTCTGGACCGTGGGCGACGGCAAGATCCTGTTCGGCCGCGCGGGGGGCGTGGTGGGGGAGGTCCTCACCTCGGCCCTCCTCCCCCTGTTCGCCCCGGTCGGGACGACGATCGTCCTGGTGACCCTGTTCCTGCTCGGCACGGTGACGGGCCCCGCCCTGACCCTGGGCCGGATGGGCGGCCAGGCCGTGAAGGCCTGGAAGGTCGTGGCCTCGGGGTTGGCCGAGCGGCGCGAGGCGGCCCGGGAGCGCCGCCGCCAGCGCGTGACCCCCGCCGCCGTGCGCCGCTCGGGCGCCCGCGCCGCCGCCCGCACGGCGCCGCCCAAGATCGTGGAGCCGGAGGAGCCCACCCCGCCGCCCGCCCAGGAGTCCCTCAACTTCATGCGCAGCAAGGGGACGTTCCAGCTGCCCCCCCTGGCGCTGCTGGCCGACCCGCCCCCCTCCGGCCACCGGATCTCGGACGACGAGCTCGTCGCAGCGTCCCACGTGCTGGAGAAGAAGCTCGCCGACTACGGCGTGGAGGGCAAGGTCACCCAGGTCCACCCCGGGCCCGTGGTGACCATGTACGAGTTCGCCCCCGCGCCCGGCGTCAAGGTGAGCAAGATCGCGGGGCTCGCCGACGACCTGGCCCTCGCCATGTCCGCCACCCGGGTGCGCATCGTGGCGCCGATCCCGGGAAAGAGCGTGGTGGGGATCGAGATCCCCAACGTTCACCGCGAGACCGTGGCCCTCAAGGAATTGTTCCTCTCGCCCCAGTTCGCCGAGGGCGGCCTCAAGATCCCCCTGGCCTTGGGCAAGGACATCTTCGGCGCCCCGGTGGTGGCCGACCTGGCCGACATGCCGCACCTGCTGGTGGCGGGCTCCACGGGCTCCGGCAAGAGCGTGGGGCTGAACGCCATGATCCTGAGCATCGCGTACAGCGCCACCCCGGCCGAGGTGAAGCTGGCGATGATCGACCCCAAGATGCTCGAGCTCTCGGTCTACGACGGCATCCCCCATCTCATCCACCCGGTCATCACCCGCCCCAAGGACGCGGTCAAGCTCCTCAACCGCATGGTCGTGGAGATGATGACCCGCTACAAGCTCATGCAGCAGGTGGCCGTGCGCAACGTGGAGGGCTACAACGAGGCCCTCCTGGAGCCCGGCTTCACCCAGAAGGCCGAGCGCTGGCGCGAGGCGGCCCTGGAGGCCGGCGAGACGCCCCTGGAGCACCGCCCGCTCCCTTACGTCGTGGTGATCATCGACGAGCTGGCGGACCTGATGGCCGTGGCCTCGCGGGAGATCGAGGAGCCCATCGCGCGCCTGGCCCAGATGGCCCGGGCGGCCGGCATCCACATGGTCCTCGCCACCCAGCGCCCGTCGGTGGACGTGATCACGGGGCTCATCAAGGCGAATTTCCCGTCCCGCGTGGCCTACCAGGTGTCGTCCAAGACCGACTCGCGCACGATCCTGGACATGAACGGCGCCGAGCAGCTGCTCGGCAAGGGCGACATGCTCTTCATCCGGGCCGGGACGTCGGCGCCACGGCGGATTCACGGGCCCTTCGTCTCCGACGCCGAGGTCCACAAGGTGGTGGCGTTCATCAAGGGCGAGCAGCCGCCCCAGTACGACCCGGACCTGCTCTCCGAGGCCCAGATGCCCGCCGACCTGCTGGGCCCCGCGAGCAAGCCCGGGGACGACGTGGAGCGCGACGAGGTGTACGACCAGGCCGTGCGCCTGGTGGCCGAGACCGGCAAGGCGTCGGCCTCCTTCCTGCAGCGCCGCATCCGGGTGGGCTACCCGCGCGCGGCGCGGATCATCGAGATGATGGAGGAGGACGGCATCGTGGGCCCCGCCGAGGGGGCCCGCGCGAGGGAAGTGCTGATCAAGCCCGACCCCGGCGAGCGCACGCTCTGATGCGCCCGGCACGGCTGGCGATGCTCCTCGCCGGGGGCCTCGCCCTGGCACCCGGCATGGGGCTGGCGGCGGACCCCGCGACCGGCGACGACACCCCCCTGGCGCGCCTGGTGGCCGCCTACACCCCGGTCCGCACCCTCACCGCGTCGTTCACCCAGGAAACCCGGTTCGCCGGCTTCCCCACCCCCCGCACCTACGGCGGGCGGCTGGACCTTTCGCGCCCGGACCGCATCCGCTGGGATTACACCGAGGGGAGCGGCCAGCAGGTCTACGTGGCGGGCCGCATCCTCACCGTGTACGCCCCCGAGCACGCCCAGGCCATCGTGAGCGAGCTGAATTCGGCCTCCGATTCGAACGTGCCCGTCCAGCTCCTGGCCGACGTGACCCGGCTGGAGGACACCTACCGCGCCGCCACCGGCTCCGAGCCCGGCTCCATCGTCCTCACGCCGCTCAGGCGTGTGCCGGGCGCCCCGGAACGCGTGACCCTGTGGCTCGACCCGGACACCTCCCTGATCGTCCGGGTGCTTCTGGCGGTGCCCGGCGGGAGCACCTCCGACATCCGGTTCTCGGACGTCCACGTCAACGTCGCCATCGACCCGGCCCGGTTCGTCTTCGACCCGCCCAAGGGGACCCACGTGATCCGGGCGGCGGACCTGATGCCCCACCCGCCCGGCGGCAAGTCCCCGTGAGCGAAGCGGTCATCGACGCGGTCGGCCTGGAGCGTCGCTTTTCCGCCGGGGGCCGCTCCATCCAGGCGGTCCGGGGGGTGGACCTGAAGGTGGCCCGGGGCGAGGTGTTCGGCTTTCTGGGTCCGAACGGCGCCGGCAAGTCCACCACGATCAACATGCTCTGCACGCTCCTGCGCCCCACGGCGGGCGAGGCCCGGGTGGCGGGACACGACGTGGTGCGCGCCCCCCACGAGGTGCGGCGCAGCATCGGCCTCGTGTTCCAGGACCCCAGTTTGGACGAGCGCCTGACGGCCCGCGAGAACATGGTCTTCCACGCCATGCTTTACGGCGTCCCCCGGCGCCTGCGGGATGAGCGCATCCCGGCACTCCTGTCGCTGGTCTCCCTCACGGAGCGGGCGGACGACCTGGTGCGGGGCTTCTCGGGCGGCATGAAGCGGCGCCTGGAGATCGCCCGGGGCCTGTTGCACCACCCGGTCGTGCTCTTCCTGGACGAGCCCACCCTGGGGCTCGACCCCCAGACCCGCAACCTGATGTGGGAGTACATCCTGCGCCTCAAGGAGGAGCAGGGCATCACGATCTTCATGACCACCCACTACATGGACGAGGCCGAGCACTGCGACCGGATCGCGATCATGGACCAGGGGTCCATCATCGCCCTGGGCACGCCGGCCGCGCTCAAGGCCGGGGTGGGCGAGGACCGGGTGGAGGTGGAAGCCACCGACGCGGGCCGCGTGGCGGCCCACCTCACGGAGCGCTACGGCGTGGAGCCCCAGGTGGATGGCACGGCCTTGTCGTTCTCGGTGCGCGACGGGGCCGCCTTCCTGCCGCGATTGTTCGCGGAGCCCGGCCTCGCCATCCAGCGGGTGGAGGTCCACCGCCCCACCCTGGACGACGTCTTCCTCACCCTCACCGGCAAGCAGATCCGCGACGATGCCCCGGACCGTTTCTCGCACCTGAAGGCGGCTTCCCGGAGGTCGCGTTGAAAGGGCTGCAATCGAACGGCCTGCAATCGTCCCGCGGTCGCCACAACCTCCTGGGGATCTATACGATCTGGCTGCGCGA
>CAZGRJ010000035.1:0-20598 GCA_964528115.1 uncultured Nitrospirales bacterium | reverse complement strand
ATCGTCCTGTACGACGGCACCTGCGGCTGGTGCACCGGCTGGGCGGGCTGGCTGTGCCGGCACGACCGAGAGGAAATCTTCCGCCTCGCCCCCCTCGACGGCGAGACCGCCCGCCGCGTCCTGGACGGCCCGCCCCCGGAGGACACGATGGTCCTCGTCGTGCCGGGCGAGGGCGAGCCCCGGCGGCTCGTCGAGTCGGACGCGGTGCTCGGCGTCCTCGTCCGCCTCGGCGGCCCGTGGCGGGCGCTGGGCGCGTTGAAGCTCGTTCCCCGCCCCGTGCGCGACGCCGCCTACCGCTGGGTCGCCCGGCGACGCCACGCCCTGCGCGGCGGGGTCTGCGACCCGGCCCAAGTTCCGTCCGATATTCCCCCCGCCCGCCGCCTCCCCTAGCGGCTTGCCCTCACATGCGCCGTGTATGATGGCGCGCGGCGGCGGGCCCATCATGCACGACACGACACAGCGCCCCGGGTGGCTCCAGCGGGCGGGCCTGGGCACGCCCGCGACCCGTGCCTGGGCGACGTACGACTGGGCCAACTCCGCCTACGTCACGATCGTCGTCACCGCCGTCTTCCCGATCTTCTTCCAGCGCGTCGCCGCCGAGGGCCTCGCCCCCGCGAGCGCGACGTGGCGCTACGGCGCCGCGACGACCCTCGCCCTGGCGCTGGTGGCCGTCGCGGCGCCGTTTCTCGGCGCCCTGGCGGACGTCCGGCCGTGGAAGAAGCGCCTCCTGGGCGCGTTCATGGGCCTCGGCGTCCTGGCGACCGCGGGTCTCGCGACGATCGGCACCGGGGACTGGCACGTCGCCCTCGCCCTGTTCGTCCTGGGCAACGTGGGCGCCTATGGGAGCTTCGTCTTCTACGACTCCCTCCTGCCCCACGTGGCCCGGAGCGCGGGCGTCGGCGTGGACCGGGTCTCCACGGCGGGCTACGCCCTCGGGTATCTCGGAGGCGGTCTGCTCCTGGCCGTGGTCCTCGCGGCGGTGAGCAAGCCCGAATGGTTCGGCCTCGCCGACGCGGGCGTCGCGGTGCGGGTGGGCTTCCTGGCGACGGCCGTCTGGTGGGGCGTGTTCACCGTGCCGCTCCTCCTGCGCGTGCCCGAGCCCGCCGCCGGAAACGCCACCGGTCCCCGGCGCGGCGCCCTGCGTCAGCTCGGCGCCACGGTGCGGGAGCTCATCGGCTACCGCGACGCCGCCCTGTTCCTCGCCGCGTTCCTGATCTACAACGACGGCATCGTCACGATCATCCGCATGGCCACCGTGTACGGCGCCGAGCTGGGCCTCGGCTCCGGCGCCATGATGGGGGCGATCCTCATGGTCCAGTTCGTGGGCATCCCGTTCGCCTTCCTGTTCGGTGATTTGGGGGACCGGATCGGGACCAAGCGCGCCCTGCTCATCGCCCTCGCCGTGTACGGCGGCATCGCCGTGACCGGCTACCTGATGCGCACGGCGACCCACTTCTTCGTCCTCGCCGCCCTCGTCGCCACGGTCCAGGGCGGCGCCCAGGCGCTTTCACGGTCCCTGTTCGCCAGCATGATCCCGGCGGCGCGCTCGGCCGAGTTCTTCGCCTTCTTCGCCATCGCCGAGAAGGCCGCCTCCATCCTGGGCCCCCTCACGTTCACGGCGGCGGTATTGCTGACCGGCTCCAGCCGCGTGGCCGTCCTGTGGCTCGGCGCCTTCTTCGCCGTCGGGGCCCTGCTCCTCTCGAGGGTGGACGTGGCCCGGGGCCGGGCCCATGCTCAGGGGACGGCCCCGTAGGCGCCGGATACGAGAGGCGGAGGACCCATGAAACAGCGCATCACGCTCGTGACGATCGGCGTGGACGACCTGGAGCGATCGTTGGCCTTCTATCGCGACGGCCTGGGCCTGACGACCGAAGGCATCGTCGGCGAGGAGTTCGAGCACGGCGCGGTCGCCTTCTTCGACCTGGACAACGGCGCCAAGCTGGCCCTGTGGCCGAGACGGAGCCTGGCGCACGACGCCGGCATTCCCGAAACGCCCCCCAGCCCCACTGATTTCAGCATCGGGCACAACGTGAACAGCCGGGAGGAGGTGGACGAAACGATGGCCCAGGCGAAGCGGGCCGGCGCCACAGTGATCAAGCCGGCGCGCGAGACGTTCTGGGGCGGATACGCCGGCTACTTCCAGGACCCGGACGGACACCTGTGGGAGGTGCTCTGGAATCCGGAATGGCGCGTCCCCGAATGACGCGAGCGGCGTCGCCGGTGGAGGCGTCGCTCTAAACCTCGACGCGCGCCTGGCGGTACTGGATCGCCTCGGCCAGGTGGGTCGGCAGGACGGCGTCGGAGCCGGCCAGGTCGGCGATGGTCCGGGCCACCTTCAGGGTGCGGTGGTAGGCGCGGGCCGAGAGCCCCAGGTTCGTGACCGCCCGCGCCAGGAGCGTCTCCCCCTCCCGCCCGACGGCGCAGTAGCGGGTGATCTCCTCGCCCCCCATGTGCGCGTTGCAGCGCGCCGGCCCCAGGCGCTCGCTCTGGACCGCCCGCGCCTTGGCGACATCCGCCGCGAGGTCTTTCGACGACTCCGCCGGGGCGCGGCCCATCAGTTCGTCCACGGGCACGGCGGGCACCTCCACGTGCAGGTCGATCCGGTCGAGCAGCGGCCCCGAGATGCGCGCCCGGTAACGCGCCACCTCGCGCGGCGAGCAGCGGCAGGCGTGGCTCGTGTCGCCCAGGTAGCCGCACGGACACGGGTTCATGGCCGCGACGAGGAGGAACCGGGCCGGATAGGACACCGACGCGGCCGCGCGGGAGATCGTCACGGTGCCGTCCTCCAATGGCTGGCGCAGGACCTCCAGGGCGGCGCGGCGGAACTCGGGCAGCTCGTCCAGGAACAGCACGCCGTTGTGGGCGAGGCTCACCTCCCCCGGGCGCGGGATCGTGCCGCCGCCGACGAGGCCCACGTCGGAGATCGTGTGGTGCGGCGCGCGGTAGGGCCGCGAGGTCATGAGCCCGCCGCCCTCGGGAAGCGTGCCCGCGACGCTGTGGATGCGCGTCGTGGCGACGGCCTCCTCCAGGGTCGGCGGCGGCAGGATGCCGGCCAGGCGCCGGGCGAGCATGCTCTTGCCCGCGCCGGGGGGGCCCGTCATGAGCAGGTTGTGGCCCCCCGCCGCGGCCACCTCGAGGGCGCGCTTGGCGACGGCCTGCCCCGCCACGTCGGCGAAGTCGCCCTCGCCGGGCGTGGGGCCCGCGACGAACGCCGCGGCGTCCGGCGTCACCGGCTCGATCGTCGCCTCGCCGCGCAGGAAGGCGACCAGCTCCGGCAGCGTGGACACCGGGAACACCGGCGCCGAGCGCGGCACGGCCGCCTCTCTGGCGTTCTCGGCCGGCACGATGAGCCCCTTGCGGCCGTCGCGCCCGGCGGTGATGGCGAGGGACAGCGCCCCGCGCACGGGTTTGACCCGGCCGTCGAGGGCCAGCTCCCCCACGATCATGTAGCCCTCGGCCGCGTCCGCCGGGACGACGCCGTCCGCCGCCAGGATGCCGATGGCGCACGGCAGGTCGAACGCCGAGCCCTCCTTGCGGATGTCGGCCGGGGCCAGGTTGACGGTGATGCGTTTGACCGGGACGCGCAGGCCGCTGTTCTTGAGCGCCGCCTGCACGCGCTCCTTGCTCTCCTTCACCGCGGCGTCCGGCAGCCCGACGATGGAGAAGGCCGGCAGCCCCATGGCGAGGTCCACCTCGACCTCCACGGGGTAGGCCTCGAGGCCGAAGACGGCGCCGCTGAGGATCCGGGAGAGCATCCGTGCCTCCCCGCGTCCGGACCGGGCCGGACGTTGGGTAGAAGTGGGGCCCTTAGAAAATGAAAGGGCCACCTCGTGACAAGGTGGCCCTTTCGGCAATCGGTGTTGCCCGCGGCGCGGGACTTACAGCTTGCCCTTGAACGCCGGAGAGGCCTTGAACCCGACGCTCTTGCTGGCCGGGATCTTGATGGACTGGCCCGTCTGGGGATTGCGGCCCATGCGGGCGGCACGCTTCTTCACCGTGAAGGTGCCGAACCCGGGGTAGGCGAAGCGCCCCTCCTTGGAGATGGCCTGCGTCATCGTGGCGAAGACGTTGTCGACGATCTTCTCCACACCCTTCTTGCTCAGGCCCTCGCCGCGCGTCGCCACCTTGGCGATAAGATCAGCCTTGGTCATGAGAGATCCACCTCCATCTTCATGGTGTTTGCCTTGGGAAAAACGAAAAGGGCGCCCACACCCTTTCCACGCCGAACCGACAGGCGGTGTTGGGGCGGTATCGTAGAGAAGCGCAAAAACGCTTGTCAAGCGCTTCCCACGCGGCTCTGCGCAACTTTTTCGATGGACTTTCTTATTTTTCGCGACCCTGCTTTTGGCGGAAGATTTGCAGTCCCCGCGTCGAGCCGGTCGCGCACTCCGTCGCCCAGCAGGTTGATTCCCAGCACGGTCAACAAGATCGCAACGCCGGGCCAGAGCGTCAGGTGCGGCGCCTGCAGGATGAACTGCCGTCCCTCGGCCAGCATGGCGCCCCAGCTGGGCGTCGGCGGCTGCGTGCCGAGACCCAGAAAAGACAGCCCCGCCTCCGCGACGATCGCCGTCGCCATGCCGAAGGTCGCCTCCACCAGCAGCGGCGCCGACACGTTCGGCAACACGTGGCGCACCAGCACGCGCGCGGGCGAGCAGCCCAGCGAGCGCGCCGCCTCGACGTAGCTCAGCTCGCGCGCGAGCAGCACCTGGCCACGGGCGATGCGCGCGTAGCCCACCCACCCCATCACGCACAGGGCGAGGATGACGTTCGTCAGGCTCGGCCCCAGGACCGCCGTCAACGCGATGGCGAGCAGGATGCCGGGGAAGGCGAGGAACACGTCCGCCACGCGCATCGTCACCTCGTCCGCCCATCCCCCGCGGTAGCCCGCCACCGAGCCGATGGCCGTGCCCAGGACGAGCGACACGGCCACGGTGATCACGCCCACCTCCAGCGACACCCGGCTCCCATAGATGATGCGGCTGAGGATGTCGCGCCCGAGGGCGTCGTTGCCGAGCAGATGGCCGGAGCCGGGGGGCGCGAGGCGCGCCGCGAGGTCGATGGCCGTCGGGTCGGCCGGCGCGAGCACCGGCGCGAACAGGGCAGTCAGCACCAGCACCAGGCAGACGGCGCCGCCGAACCGGATCGGGAAGCCGCTCAACGGAGCTGGGCCCTGCCCGGCATCGGCACCTCCTCCGGACCCTCGTAGGGCCGCAGGAGCGGCGCCGCCGCCACGACCTTGAGGGACCGGTCGGTGTGATCGAACAGGTAGAAATGCGTACCGTCCGGGTGCGGGACGGCGAGGACGAGGTAGTCCGGCAGGCTCACCTGGTGCTCGATCTTCCGCGTGTGGCGGTTCCACAGGAAGACGGCGCCCGCCGACGAGCCCGGCGGGAAGACCAGGTGCGTATCCCCGAACGGCACGATGTTCGTGCTCGCCGTCCAGTCCCAGCCGTAGGCGTGCTGCCCGACGACCTCGCGCTTGTTCACGTCGATGATCTTGATGACCGTGTGCGACGCGACGAAGGCGGCGTAGATGAGCGGCTCCTCCGGCGAGAACGCCGCGAGCAGGTAGGGGTGGTTGAAGCGCGGGCAGACCTTCTCGCCGAGCTCGTGCGTCCCGAGGTCGAAGCTCACCACGCCGCGCCCGAGAGACACGAGCGCTCGACCCTCCTGCGGCCGGTAGAGGACGTTGTTGACCGGGGCCTCCGTCTCGATCGTCTTCACCAGGCGCATATTGGGGAGGTCCACGACGTGGATGCGGAACGCGGGCGGCTCCGGCCTGTCGCTGCCGTTGTGGAAGACGTACGCGGTCTTCCCGTCCGGCGCCACGGACAGGTAGCTGAACCCCACCTCGCCCACCGGCATGGACGCCTGCTCGCCGGTGGCGAGGTCGATGCGGGTGAGGCGGCACTCGGCGGCGAAGTCCTCCCCCTGCGCGTCCAACAGGACACCCCCCACCAGGACGGCGGCGGCGCCGTCCGGCGTGAGCTGCACGTCCAGGTGGAACGGGTGCTCGCCCGTCGCCGGGAAGTCCCACTTGCCCACCACTTCGTGGGTGCGCGTGTCCGCCACGATCAACGCCTGGGCATAGGGCATCCCGTAGGTGTTGAGGATCGCGATACGCGACCCGTCCGCGCTCACGTGCAGGCGGAACGGGATCGACAGGCGCGGGTCGGGCGTCAGGGGGATGGTGGCGAGGAATTCCATAAGGCGCTCCGGCTGCGGAAATGCGGCCACGTTACCGCAGGCGCACCCGCGGGTCCACCACGGCGTAGCACAGGTCGGCCAGGAGCGAAGCGAGCAGGTAGCCGATGCAGATCACCAGCACGCACCCCTGCACCACGGGGTAGTCGCGGGTCTGGATCGCCTCCACGGTCAGGCGGCCGAGACCGGGCCAGGCGAAGATCGTCTCCGTGATGACCGCTCCGGCGAGCAGGGCGCCGAACTGCAGGCCCACCACCGTGATGATCGGGATCAGGGCGTTCGCCAGCACGTGGCGCAACAGCACGCGGGTGCGCGACAGCCCTTTTGCGTAGGCCGCCGTCACGAACGGCGCCCGCGCCACCTCCAGGACGCTCGCCCGCACCATGCGCGTGAGGATGGCGGCCATGGCGGTGCCCAGGGTGATGGCGGGCAGGACGAACGACAGGGGTCCCTCCTTGCCCGCCAGGGGCAGCCAGCCCAGCTCCACGGCGAAGACGAGCATGAGCATGGGGCCGAGCCAGAAATTCGGGATGGAGACGCCCAGCAGCGCCGCGACCATCGTCCCGTGGTCGAGAGGTTTCCCACGCTTGACCGCGCATAAAAGTCCCGCCGGCAGGGCGATGGCCACCGCGACGAGCATGGCGGCGAGGGTCAGCTCCGCCGTGGCGGGCAGGCGCTCGGCCACCACCTCGCCCACGGGCCGGCCCGAGTGCAGGCTGACGCCGAGATCGCCCGTGAGGGCGGCGCCCAGGTAGCGGACGTACTGGACCGGAATGGGATCGTCGAGCCCCAGGCGCGCGCGCAGCGCCTCGCGGTCGGCGGCCAGGGCGCTCTCCCCCAGCATCACCTCGACGGGGTCGCCCGGGATCAGGTGGATCAGCAGGAAGACGGCGGTGAGCACCCCCAGGACGACCGGGAGCAGCATGGCCAAGCGCCGCAGGAGGAACGCGCCCATCGCGGGGGATTGTTCCACGCCCGCGCGGGCGATACAACCGCGCAGCCCGCCGGAACGCCCGGAACGCGGAAGTCTATCGCGCCTCGGTGAAGCGGAACACGTAGGTGCCGCTCACCTCCCCCGCGGTCACCGCCGGGAAGTGCCAGGTGAGCACGCGGGCGACGACGGCCTGGTCGAAGGCGGGCACGCCCGTGTTCGACGCCACCGCCCGGGCCTCGCGCACGTTGCCCTCCGCCGTGATGACCATGAAGACGTTCACGTCGCCTTGGAAGCCCGGGTTGCTCACCAGGGCCTTGCTGTACATCCCGTTCAGCTCGGGCCGGTGGCTCAGGATGATGCGCTCGATGTCGTTGGCGTTGCGGATGTTCACGCCCCCCGCCTCGCCCAGGATGCGGAACGGGCTCTGCACCACGGCGGTCGCGTGCGCCACCATGGGGCCGCTCACCCGGCCCGCCGCCACGTCGTTCAGGAAGGCCAGGAGCTCCTCCTTGCTGGCGGGCTGGTCGGCCACGTCGTCCCCCAGGATCTTGTCGATCCCCTCGATGTCCTCCAGGTTGCCGAGGAGCTGGTCGATGTCGGCCAGGTCGGCCTGGGGGATGCCCCCGCCGGACGCGGGCGCCTTGGACGTGTCCGTCTTGGGCGGCGGCGCCTCGCCGCCCAGGAGGTTGCCCTCGGGGGAGCCCACGAGGGGTTTCTGCGACTCGGGCAGGAACTCCTGCACGTCCTCGTCCAGGTTGTCCATGCCCGCCATGAGCCCGGCCGACATGGCCGCCTCCTGGTTGCGCCGCGCCTCCTCCTCGCGCTGCCGCTTCAACTCCAGAAGGGCACGGACCTTGGCGAGGCGCGCGGCCTCCTCGGCCTGGCGGCGGGCCTCCTCTTCGGCCTTTCTTCTGGCCTCCTCCTCGGCGGCCAAACGGGCGGCTTCCTCCGCCTGCCGCCGGGCCTCCTCCTGCGCCTGGCGCTTCGCCTCCTGCTCGGCGCGGATGCGGGCTTCTTCTGCCTGGCGCTTCGCCTCCTCCTCGGCCTTTCTCTTGGCCTCCTCCGCCAGGCGGCGTTCCTCCTCCGCCTTGCGCAGGGCTTCCTCGGCCTGCCGCCGCGCTTCGTCCGCCGCGCGCTGCTCCGCCGCCTCCTCGGCCTTCTTACGCGCCTCTTCCTCGGCCTTCTTGCGGGCCTCCGCGTCCGCGAGCCGCCGGGCTTCCTCCTCCGCCTTGCGCTTCGCCTCTTCCTCCGCGCGGCGCTTCGCCTCCTCCTCGGCGCGCTTCCTCGCCTCTTCTTCCGCCTTCCTCCGGGCCTCGGCCTCCGCCTTCCGGCGCGCTTCCTCTTCGGCCTGGCGCCGGGCCTCCTCCTCGGCCTTGCGCTTGGCTTCTTCCTCCGCCTTCTTGCGCGCCTCCTCCTCGGCCTTCTTGCGGGCGTCCTCGTCCGACTTCAGGAGCAACTGCGCGATGCGGTATTTCGGCTCCTTCAGCTGGAACGCGGGCGGCGCCTCCGTGAAGTAGATGGCGGCCCCCGCCCCGGCGTAGGCCACCAGCGTCAGGGCGAGCACCCAGCGGAAGCGGCGGGCATCGGTGTGGCGCGGGTCGGGGGCCATGGGGTCAGGGGATCAGGGCCGGCCGGCTCCGGCGGCGGGACCGGTCATCGGGCGAAACGGGTCCCCGGTCCCAGGGAGCGCTCCAGCTCCAGCAGGCGGCGCAGGTCGTTCCGGTCCACGGGGGTGAGGATCTCCTCGCGCAGGGCGCGGCCGAAGGCCACGTCGGGCTCCCGCGCGAAGCCGTCCGGGGCCGCCCACGGCAGGCGGGTCTCGGCCCGGGGCCGCTCCATCACGCCGGTGATCTCGATGACCCCGCCCGCCACCTCCTGGGTCGCCTGTGGTGAAGCACCCGTCGCACCGCCCTTGGCACCCTGCGCGTGCGCCGCAAGGGGGAGCAGGCAGACCGTCGGGAGATACAGCGTGGCCGCGAGGACGAGGGTCGCCGTGCGGCGGAACCGCGTCCGGTGCCTCCCCCCCGGCTGTTGGGCGCTACGGCACATGGATCGGTCGCACGTCGAGCTCCGGGCGATCATACCACTCCGGCTTCAGGCGCCCGAGGGCCGCCAGGCTCGCGTCCACATCGGGCCCCGTGAGCCCCTCGCGGGCGCGTTCCAGGTTGCGCTCGTGGGCCTCCACCGCCTGGGCCAGGTAGGGCGCCGCGCGCTTCCGCAGGGCGCCCCGGTAGATCTCCACCTGGGCGGGCGTGAGCTGTTCCGGCACGGGGGCATCGAGCATGGCGCGGGCGAAGGACTCCAGCAAATCGCCCATGCGCCGGGTGGCGCTGAGGGTCGTGTCGCGGGAGCGGAACCCCGCCGCCTCGCCGTACGCCGCCAGGGCCTCCTTCATGGCTTCCTGCTTGGCCTTCAGGTTCTTGTCGAGGGGCGGCACCAGCTGCACCGCCGTGAACCGGTCCCGGGCGGCGTCGGCGCGGCCGAGCCAGATCCCGGCCGCGATGCGCCGCCCCGCCGGGCCCAGCTGGTCCGCCGCCGCGAGGGGCGTCAGCTCGGCGAGCAGGCGCGCGTCCACGCGGGCGTTCGCTTCGGCGGCGCCATCGCCCTCCGGGGGCTGCGTCGCCCCCGTCTCCCGCACCCGCGCCACGTCCACCGTGAGGGCCACCCACGGGTCGCTCCCGGGATCGAGCGGCGCGCGCGCCCGCAGCAGGGCCTGGGCGGCCTTCTCGCGCTCTCCCTCGCCGGCGTAGATCTCCGCCGCCCGGCGCAGGACCGGCTCCGCCTGGGCCCTGGGCAGGTCACCCGCGCGCTGCTCGAGGGCCGCGGCGGCGTCCAGGGGGCGCCCGGCGGCGATGAGCAGGTCGGGGTAGCGCTCCCGCGCCGCCTCCGCCTCCGGCGTGTCGGGGTGGCGCGCCACGAGCATCTCCGCCGCCGCCACCGCCGTCGCCGGGGGCGCGCCGACGGACGTCGCGGCCTGGACGATGGCGTCCAGGGCCTTGGGGGCGACGCGGGAGTTGGGCAGCTCGTCCGCGATCCCCCGGAACACCTTCAGCCCCTCCGGGTCCTTCCGCTCGACCAGGGCCGCGGCGCGCTTGTAGCGCACCCCCGCCAGGCGGTCGACGAGCTCCTCGGGGGCCTTCCCCGGCGGGTAGCTGTTCATTTGCAGGGTGAAGGCCCGGTCGGCCGCGAGGAGGTCGCCCGCCGCCAGCTCGGTGCGGGCCCGGTTCTGGGCGACGAGGCGGTCCCGGTCCGGCCACTCCCCCTGGAACCACCCCAGGTAGCGGTCCCAGGCGGCGCCGGCGGCCTCCGGGTCGCCCTCCTCCAGGGCGGTCTCGCCCTGCTGGAGGACGGCGCGGGCGATCCGGTCGCGCTGGGGGTCCTCCGGAAATTGTTGGACGAAGTCGCCGAAGATCGCCATCGCCCGGGCCTCGTCGCCCGCCTTCAGGAAGGCCATCCCCGCGTCCACCCGGGCCGCGCGCCCGAGGGGGTCGTCCGGCCCCAGGCGGTCGGCGGCCTCCATGAGGCGCTCCCCGGCCTGGGCGTCCGTCACCCCCGGCGCCGAGGCCTGGGCGGCGGACACGGCGGCGAGCAGCTTGCGGATCTCCCCGCTCTCCTCCGGGTCGTCCTGGGCGTACTGGAGCGCCTGGGTGAGCGCCCCCTCGGCCCGGTCGTAGCGCTCCAGCCCCAGGGCGGCCTCCCCCAGGTTGCGCCACGCGGCCTTGTGGAGGGAGAGGGTGCGGGGCCCCAGGCGGATCACCTGGTCCGTCATGTCGTACAGGCGCAGGTTGTCCTTGCGGTCGAACAGGAGCCCCGCGATCCGGCCGTAGGCCGCCTCCAGGCGCGGCTCCTGGGGGTAGTTCTCCACCAGGCGCCCGAAGGCGTCCACCAGGGCGTCCAGGCGGGCGTCGTACTCGGGGTCGTCGGGCTTCGTCTCCGCCAGGTGGCGCTCGCGCGCGTACACCGCGGCGTAGGCGGCCTCGGCGGAGCGGCGGTGGAGCGGGTAGTCGTAGGCCGCGGACCGGTACGCGGCGGCGGCGGCGGCGTAGTCGCCCGACTCGAACAGGATCTCCCCCAGCAGGAAGCGCGCCTCGGGCGCCTCCGGGCTCCGGGGGTAGGCGGTGAGATAGTCGCGGTAGGCCCGGGCGGCGCGGGCGTAGGCGGCGGGGGCCTTTTTCTCCTGGGCCTCGGCGTGGTAGTGGCGGGCGAGCTGGAACGCCGTTCCGCGCAGGGCGGGACCTGCGGCCACCCGGGTGGCGGCGCTCTGGGCGTTCCACCACGGGCTGCCGGGGCCGCACGTCTTCACCAGGCGCTCGCGGGTGCGGACGGCGGCGTCCACGTCGCGCCGGGCGGTGTAGGCGTCGATCACGTAACCGAAGAAGTCCGGCACCTCGGGCGCCTCCGGGTGCCGGGTGACGAACGCCTCGTACACCGCGATCCCGTCCCCCGGCCGCCCCAGCTGGCCGGCCACGTTTCCCAGGCGCTCGTAGAGCATGGGCAGGTAGTCCCGGTCGCCGGCCAGCTTCTCCAGCTCGGCCACGCCGCCCCCGGCCCGGACCATGCGGGCGAGGATCAGCATGACCTCCCGCACCCGCTCCCAGTCGGGCTCGGCCAGGGCCTGGCTGTCCATCACCAGGCCGCCGCGCCGGGCGACCCGGTGCAGGTCGATGAAGTCCACGGCGGCGGGCGCCCCGGCCGTGTAGTCCGGCACCAGGTAGTCGGACCACGCCCGCTTGTAGGCGGCGAAGTCCCGCAGCTCGCCGTCCGGCCCCTCCACCGGCGAGGGCGCCGGCGCGCCCCCCCGCCCGACCGGCGCCGGCGCCGCCGCCAGGGCCGCGCCGTAGTGGCGCGCGGCGGACTTGAAACGCCCGGCCTCGAAGTCCAGCTCTCCCAGGCGAAACTCGGCCTCGGCGACCCGGTCCCCGCGCGGCGCGCGCCGGATCAGGGTCTCCAGCATGCGCGCCTCGCTCGCCTTGTCGTCCAGGTCGGCGTAGGCCCGCGCCAGCTGGTAGTACACGGCCGCGTTGCCGGGCCGGTCCGGGTACTCGGCCAGGACCTTCTTGTAGAGGCGGATCGAGCGGTCGTGGTGGATCGTGTCGGTCCCGCCCTTCGCGGCCTGGCGGGCGTAGGTGTTCAGCTCGATGGTGAGGTAGAGGTCGGCCAGCTGGGCGAGGGACTGGGCCACGCGCTCGCTGTGCAGGTCGGTGTGGGTGAGGAAGTCCTCCAGCTCGGCCAGGGCGGCGAGCTTCTCGTCCACACCGATGCGCACCTGGGCGCTCATCACGTCGCCCACCACCCGGTGGACCGCCGCCTGGTCCACGCCCGGCGAGGGGGTCCGCGCCGCGCAACCCGCCAGCAGGGCGACCGACAGCGCCGCCGCGAGGGCGCCGCGGGCCGTCATGGTGTCCCCTCCTTGAAGTAGAGCGGCTCGTCGCCCGCCATCCGGTCGTACAGGATGCTCTGCCCCACTCCCAGGCTGGCGGTGAGGGAGAGGTCCTCCAGGCGCGCGCGCTCGTCCTTGAGGACCCGGATCACGGACTGGCGGGCGGCGGCCTCGAACATGGAGCGGAACACCCCCAGGCGGTCGATGCCGTCGCGCACGGCGCGGGCCATCCCGTCCTGGCCGCCGCGCTCCAGGCGCAGGGCGACGCTTTCCAGGCGGTTGATGGTGTGACCGATCTGGCGGTAGTCGTCCTCCAGGGTCACGAAGCCCGGCGCCTGGAAGAGCAGGCGCAGCCCCGCCGAGGTGACGGCCTCGGGCAGCGGCTCCTCGCCCCGCCAGCGGCCCCCGAAGACCAGGCCCGTGATGCCCTGGTCGAAGGGCACCTTGTCGGCGTCGGCCAGGAGCAGGTCGACCGCCTTCGCCCGGCCCTGGAAGCGGTCCAGGGCGCGGCGGTACTCGGCCACGGCGCGGCGCGGGGCGTTCAGGCGGCGGTAGGCGTCCGCCATGACCAGGATGCCCTCCAGGGCGTACCGGCTCTCCGGTCGGGCCTTCTCCAGGGCCTGGAACTCGGCCACCGCCTTCACCAGGTCGCCGTGGGAGTAGAAGGCGAGGCCGCGCCCGTACATCACCCGGTCCGCGAGGGGCCCTTCCGGGCCCATCTGGCCGAAGGCGGAGAGGGCCTCGTCCAGGCGGCCCTGCTGGGCGTAAAGGGTGCCCAGGGCGAGCAGCACGCGCTCGCGCAGATAGGCCTCCTCCGGCACCGTGGGGCTGGCGGCCCTGGCGGCGGCGCGGAACTCGCCCACGGCCGAGAAGGTGTCGCCCATGGCCATGAAGGCGAGGGCCCGGTTGGTCAGGGCGAACGGGTCGCCCCCCGTGGCCGGGGGCGGCTGCAGCATGGCGCCGCCCTGCTCCCGGGCCAGGACGGCGCGCAGCACGAGCTCCCCCACCGTCCCCGCGAGGGGGTGGTCCGGCCCCGGGTGGAGGGGGGCGAGCAGGGCCGCGGCGCGGGCCGCGTCGCCCCGCGCCAGGGCCACCCGGGCCCGGCCGATGGTGCCGCGCATGGCGTCGTCGCCCTCGGCCCCGGCGGCCACGACCTCGTAGATATCGTCCGCCTCGTCCAGGAGCCCCGCCTCGCGGTAGAGGTCGGCGAGGAACAGCCGGTGCGCCACCTGGACCCCCGGCAACAGGCGGATGCCCGCCTCCAGGGCCGCGATGGCCGCCAGGGCATCGCCCCGGCCGCGCTCCGCCAGGGCCACGCGCCAGGCGAGGTCGGCCGTGGGGACCACGTCGGGCTGCACCGCCAGGCCGTCGGCGCTACTGACCAGGATCGTGACGCGCCCCGGCGACGGCAGGGGCGCGAGCCCCTCGCGGGCGCCGTTGCCCACCCCCCACCACGCCACCTTGGTGGCGCCGCCCGGGTCGCCCACCACGGAGAGGGGCACCCAGCCGCCGGCGGCGAAGGCGTCGGACAGGGTGGCGTCCAGGCGGGTGCCGGTCTCGGCCCCGGCCACGCGGACCTTGGGGTTGCCCACGCACCCGGTCCCCTCGCACGCGAGCAGCAGGACCGGGAAGCCGGGCACGCCGCTCAGGGCGGCGTCCGGCGTGGTGCGCAGGGCGGCCTCCAGGGCCAGGACGTGGCGCTTGTGGGCCACGAAGCTGTTGTCGATGGGGGTCGGCAGCGGCCCGGCCGCGAATGCGGGCGCCGCGAGCGCCAGCATCACGCCCAGAACGAGCACGGCGGCCCCGGCCACGCCGGCCGGCCGGGTCCGGGCACGCCGGGGGTGCGCGGTGGCGCACCCGACACATCGCTTCGCCGTGGTGCCCATAGGCAGTCGTCTAGTATCGCACACCCCCGCGGCGGTCCCCTCCGCGCCGCGACCGGCGGGGTCCGGGTCCGTATACTGGCCCGGACAGGCCCGCCCGTGCCCCACGCCGCCATTCACCTGATTTGCCTGGCCCCGCCGCCTTCCCCCACCCCGCGTTTGGGAGCCTGACCGGTGTCCGGGGGGAGCATGGCCTTCGACCTGCCCGCCCACCTGTGCGCCCTGGTGGCGGGGGCCCTGGACGCCCGCGAGGCGGCCCCCGCCGTGGGGTGGCTCGTCGCCTTCGCCCGCGCCGCGGAGGCCGGGCCGGACGGCGCCCCCGGAGTCTCTCTCGACCGCCTGGGCACCGCCTACAACGCGCTCCCCGCGGGGCCCTGGCGCGACCGGGCCGACCCGCTGCCCCTGATCGCCGCGCTCCCGGTGTTCGGCGTGACCGGGCCGGACGGACAGATGCGCACCGAGCCCGCCGAGCTCACGGCCGTGGACTGGGGCGCGGCGGACGCCCGGCTCATCCTGTTCGCCGGGCTCGCCGACCGCCTCCCCTACCTGAAGGCGCGGGCCGAGGCGTACCTGGAGGTGGTGCGCGAGTGGTACGGGCGCGGCCACGACCGGCAGGCGGGATTCCCCCGCGCCTGCCACATGTACGCCGTGCTCTACAGCGCCCGCCTCTACCTGGAGGCCTACAAGCTCCTGGAGGTGCGCTGGATGACGGAGCAGGGGGAACGGCGCGAGGTCCTGCACGGCCTCCTGCAAATCGCCGTGGGGTTGCACCAGGTGGAGAGCGGCAAGTACGCCGTCCCCCAGCTCGAGGAGGGCTACGGAAGGCTGCGGGCCAACGCCGACGCGTTCCCGGCGCCCACCATCGGGCGCTTCCTGAAGCGCCTGGCGCGGGCGATCCGCCTGCTCAAGGCCTACGGACCGGAGGGGTTCCAAAAATTCGACCTGGAAATGTTCCCCCGCCTGTGGATGGTGAACCCGTGGAAGCTGCTCCTCACCTTCGGCCGGGCCCGCTGAGGCGCACCGGAGCCCCCGCCTGCCGGTCCGGCGCCTACCGGTTCATCTGGCGCAGGATGCCCTGGAGCTCATCGATCTTCTCGCCGTAACCCTTCCAGTCGCCCCGGCCGGCCGCATCCTGGGCGGCGTCGAAGGCCTCCTGGGCGTCGCGGGCCAGGGACTCCAGCTGGCCCGACGGGGCCGTGGGGAGGGCCTGGGCCGACACCTTCGCGCCCGGCTTGGGGGCGAGTGTCGGGGTCTCCGGCCCCCCGCGCACGGGGCGCCCGAAGATGCGCGCCAGGGCCAGCTCGAGATTCGCGGCCATGGTCAGGCGGTTGCCGTAGGCCACGATCACCCGGCGCAGCTCCGGCAGGGAGCCGCGCTCGGCCGCCAGGTACAGGGGCTCGATGTAGAGCAGGGAGTCCTCGATCGGGATGACGAGGAGGTTGCCACGGATCACGCTGGAGCCCATCTGGCTCCACAGGGTCAGCTGCTCGGAGATCTCGGCGTCCTGGTCGATGCGGGCCTCGATCTGGCGCGGGCCGTAGACGAGCTTCTGCTTGGGGAACAGGAAGACGACGAGCTTGCCGTAGTTCTCCCCGTCGGCCCGGGCCGCCAGCCACGCGGTCATGTTGTCGCGCCGGGCGGGCGTGAACGGGAGCATGAGGATGAACTCCTCCTTCTGCTGGCCCGGCAGCTTCATGATCGTGTAGTAGGGCTCCATGGCCTGGTCGCCCTTGCGCGGGATCTCCCAAAGATCCTCGTTGTTGTAGAAGATCTGCGGGTCCTGCATGTGGTACTTGCGCAGGACGTGGGCCTGAACGGAGAACAGGTCCTGGGGGTAGCGCAGGTGGGCGCGGATGTCGGGCGGCATCTTTGACATCGGCCGGTACACGCCCGGGAAGGCCTTCGCGTACGTGGCGATCACCGGGTCGTTGGGGTCGGCGATGTAGAAGGTGATCGAGCCGTTGTAGGCGTCCACCACGGCCTTGACCGAGTTGCGGATGTAGTTCCCCAGGCGCCCCAGGTTCTCCGAGTAGGGCATGCGGTCGGTGGTCGTGTAGCCGTCCAGCATCCACACGAGGGTGCCGTCCTCCCGGATGACCATGTAGGGGTCCCGGTCCCAGAGCAGGTACGGGGCCACCTTGGCGGCGCGGCTGAGGATGTCGCGCCGGTACATGATCCGGCTCTCGGGCACGATGTCGGTGGAGAACAGGATCTTCGTGGTCCCGAAGTAGAGCGCGAACATGGTCTTGCGGAAGAAGCCCCCCACCGGGACGCCGCCGGTGCCCGAATAGGTCGCGTACCTGTTCTGGTCGCCGAGGGGGTAGTCGAACTCCTTGGCCTGGGTGCGCACGAACACGTAGTCGTTGGACAGCTCGCCGTAGTAGATCTCCGGGCGCTTGACGGTCAGGCTCTTCACGCTCGACACGGGCGGGATGTCCTTGACGAAGAACTCCGGCAGGCCCTCGGGCGAGATGCGGTTCACCGGCCCCACGGAGACGCCGTAGCCGTGGGTGTACGTGAGGTGATCGTTGATCCAGTTCTCCCCGCCGGGCAGGTTCGAGTAGGACAGCTCGCGGGGCGAGAGCATCACCTGGCGGGTGCGCCCGTTGATGACGTAGCGGTCGTTGTCCACGTCCACGAAGTCGTAGTACGTGCGGATCTGCTGGAGCTGGCGGTAGGTCGAGAGCAGCGGCTTGTGGTCCCACAGGCGCACGTTCTCGATGGTGGCGGCGTTCTTGTCGAGCACCGCCGCGGTCAGGGAGTCGGCGGCGGGGAACTCCTCGGCCGCCACCTTGTCGATGCCGAAGGCGGCGCGGGTGGCCTCCACGTTGCGCTTGATGAAGAGGCTCTCCATCACGATCTCGTTGGGCACCACGCGGTACCTCTGCAGCAGCCCCGGCAGGACGTTGATGCCCAGGAACGCCAGCACCAGCACCGCCGCGGCCACCCCAAGGGGCGCCTTCCACTGGCCCCGCCAGGCCAGGACCGCGATGGCCACGGCCGCCACGACGCTCGCCGCCGCGAGCATCCGGTAAGCCGGGATGCGGGCGTAGACGTCGGTGTAGGTGGCCCCCGTGACCACGCCGGTCTTGGTGAACAGGGTGTCGAAGATATCCAGATGGAAGCCCCACCCGAGCACCACGAACACCGCAGCGAACAACAGTCCCAGGTGCCGGCAGACGGGGCGGCTGAGCATGGGCCCGGCGGGGGTCAGGAGGATTCCGCCGAACATCACGTACATGCCCGCCACGATCACGGCGGTGAGGATCAGGTTGCCCAGTAGCCAGCCCTGGGCGAAGTGGATGAACGGCAGGTTGAAGACGTAGAAGCCCACGTCGCGCCCGAGCTGGGGGTCCACCCGGCCGAAGGGGGTGGCGTTCTGGAACAGGAGGAGGTGCTCCCACTCCCCGCTCCCCCTGCTGCCCGCCACCAGGGCGATGACGACGGCGCCCGCGAACGCCACCGGGCCCAGGAAGCGGTCCAGGACCTGCTTCATCACCAGGGCCCCCTCCCCCTGCACCATGCGGTAGAGGGCCTCGCGCGGGTGGCGCAGGGCGATCCGGAGGTTGCCGTACACGATGGCGAAGGCGACCAGGCCGGTCGCCGCCCCCAGGGCGATCTTGGTCAACAGGACCGTGCGGAACACCCCGCCGTAGTGGACCTCGGCGTACCACAGCCAGTCCACGTACAGGCCGAGGAACACCGAGCCGAACATGACGAGCAGGAAGCCCGCCACGACCAGGACGATGTTGCGCACGGACCGCATGGGGGATCGGCCCGGGATGTCGGTGGGATCGCTCATGCTCGGCGTCCGGCGGAAGCGGTGCGGGCGCGGGGTCAACCGGCACCCGGATGGCCCCGGCCTCGGGAGGGGGACCCTGCCGCCGGAGGGCGTGTTGTACCAGTCGGCCGGTGCGGGGTCAACCGGAGCCCCCGGCAGGTCGGTTCAGTGTGGCGGGTCCGGGCACACCGGGTACAAATTCGTTCACGCCCGCCGCACACTTTTGCACGGTCGGCACCCCACGGGCGCACCGCCGGCCCGGGGCGCGGGGCGTCCGGGCCGGTACATCGCCCGCCCCGTCAACGCCTTGGCCGGAAACGCGCCCCGGACCGCCCTTGTGGCACACAACTTGCGATACGCGTGGGCGCACCGGTTCATTGGGTCCAGGCGGCCTGCCGAAAAGGGCATGAGGACCGGAAGGGGCGGTCGGCGGGTGCCGGCCGACGTTTTGGACCGGTCCATTGGACCGTGCTAGGGAGCGGAGCGATGAAACTGGCGTGTCCATCCTGCCACGAGCCCATCGAGGTGCAGGCGGTGGATTCCGAGCTCTCCGCCCAGGTGTCCTGCGGGGTGTGCGGGGCGGTGGTCGGACTGACCCTTGCGGTCTCCATCCTGAGCGCCGGCGACGCCGGGCTCGCCGTCCCCGGCGCGGGGCGCGTGGTCGTGGCGATGACCGACCCGGAGCTGCGCGGCGCCTACGCCGAGGCCCTGGCCGCGGCCGGGTTCGCCGTGATCGAGACCGGTGAGAGCCGGCAGACCCTCCAGCGCCTGGGCAAGGAGGTGCCGGACGTGGCCGTCGTGGACGGCGGCTTCCCGCCCATCTTCGGGATGGCCGTCTCCGAGATCGTCAAGAAGAGCAACGTCACGCGCGAGACCCGCATCCTGGGCCTGCGCGCCGAGGACGGCTCCGCGCTACCGGTCCCGGGGGCCGACCGCACCGTGCCGGTGACCCTGGGCACCGACGGCATCGTGCGCGAGGTGGAGGCCCTGGCCGCCGACCGGCGCAGCACCGTCCGCCCGGCCGACCCCATGGTCCGCCCGAACCACCCCCCGAAGGCCGCCGCGCCCCCGCCGCCGGCCCCCGCCAAGCCCAAGCGCAAGGCGCCCAAGGTCCAGGCGGCCCCGCCGGCGCCCAAGCCCGCGGCACCGGCCCCCACGCCGCCTCCCGCGGCCCGGGCCATGCCGACGCCCGTGAGCACCAGCCTGCCCACCCTGCCCGACGACCCGGAGCACGCCGCGGCCATGCGCCTGGCGCGGATCATCGTCTCGGACACGGCTCTCTACAACGACAAGGCGGTGCAGGAGGCGATCCGCGCCGGCCGCCTCAAGGAGACCATCGAGGGCCTGCTCGACGAGGGCCGCCAGCACTACCTGGAGCGCACCCCCGACCACGTGCGCGCCGACACCGATTACCTGGGCGCCGCCCTGGACCAGTTCGTGGCCCGCAAGACGCAGGCCATGAAGCCGACCGCCGTCTGACGGCGGCCGCACACCACACACGCCCGCTCGGAGGGGCCGCCGCACGCTCGGCGCCCCTCCGATCCGGGCGTGGCCGATTCATTCGCTATAATCCGGCCCCATGCGTGTCCGGCCGGCCCTGTTTCTCGCTGCCCTGCTCGTGGGCGGCTGCGCTACCCTGCACCAGGGCACGGCGCCCCGGAACGAGGTCCCCGAGGACATGGTGGAAGTCCCCGCCGGCCCCTTCACCATGGGCACCTCCCAGGTGGACGAGGACGAGGACGCCGTCTCCCTGGGCCTCCCCGAGCCGTGGTTCGCCGACGAGGCCCCGGCGCACACCGTCACCCTTCCGACCTTCTACATCGACCGGACCGAGGTGACGAACCGGGCCTACGCCGCCTTCCTGGCCGCGGCCCCCGAAATCTCCGCTCCGGACGACTGGGCCCGCCGTCAGGTGCCCGCCGGCAAGGAGGACCACCCCGTGGCCTACGTCCCGTGGGCCTACGCCGACCACTACTGCCGCTGGGCGGGCAAGCGCCTGCCCACGGAGGCCGAGTGGGAGAAGGCCGCGCGCGGCCCGGACGCCCTCGCCTACCCATGGGGCAACGACTTCGACCGCCGCAAGGCCAACGTTTCCAAGGGCCCCTTCGACCGGGGCCGGACCGAGCCCGTGGGCAGCCACCCGGACGGGATGAGCCCTTACGGCGCCCTGGACATGATCGGCAACGTCTGGGAGTGGGTGCGGGACGACTACGGCCCCTATCCCGGCAACGACCAGGACGTGGACGCCTTCCACGGCGGCTTCAAGGCTATGCGCGGCCTCTCCTTCGAGGCCGTGGGCCACTTCCCCCCGCCCACCTACGGCGAGGTCGTCGCCAAGAGCGCCCGCGCGGCGTTTCGCGGCTACGACCAGCCCGCTTCCCGCCTGCGCGACGTGGGCTTCCGGTGCGCGAAGGAC
>CAZGRJ010000034.1:16394-20724 GCA_964528115.1 uncultured Nitrospirales bacterium | reverse complement strand
TCAAGGCCGTGGGCCTGGACGTCCTGCGCCACCGGGTGCTGCTCACCTACGAGGCGGAGGCCGAGGAGGTGCCGGTGGAGCGGGTGATCGGCCGCGTGCTCGACACGATCGAGGCGCCCTGAACGATCCCGTCGCGAATCCTCCGGACGTGTCCGCGCCGGCCACGCCGGTCACGGGCACCGCCAGCCTTCTGGGGCGGGACCTGTTGAGAAAAATCCGCCGGGTGGAGATCGCCACCCGGCGCAAGGTGGGGGGGCGCGTCTCCGGGGGCTACCTCTCGACCTTCCGCGGCCAGGGGATGGAGTTCGACGAGGTGCGCGAGTACCGCCCCGGCGACGAGATCCGCTCCATCGACTGGAACGTCACGGCCCGCACCGGCCGGCCCCACGTGAAGCGCTTCGTCGTCGAGCGCGAGATGACGGTCCTCGTCGTGGTGGACCTGTCGGCCAGCCTCGCCTTCGGCACCGGGCCCCAGCGCAAGGCCGAGGTGGCGGCGGAGGTCTGCGCCGTCCTCGCGGCGGTGGCCGTGCGCAACCACGACCGGGTGGGCCTGCTGCTCGCCACCGACCGGGTGGAGGCGTATCTCCCGCCGGGCAAGGGGCAGCGCCACCTCTACCGGGTCATCCGCACCCTGCTCTCGGCAAGGCCCGAGGGGCGGGGCACGGACCTGCCCGGCGCCCTGGACTTCGCCCTGCGGGTGGCGCCGCGCCACGGCACGCTGTTCATCGTCTCGGACCTCCTGGTCCCGGCGGGCCCGGCCCTGGACGGGGCCCTCGCCCGGGCCGCCACGCGGCACGACGTGATCGCGGTCTCCGTCGCCGACCCGGCCGAGGACGGCCTGCCCGACGTGGGCCTGCTCACGGCGGTGGACCCGGAGACCGGCGGCACGGTCGTGGTGGACACCTCCGACCCGGACTTCCGCGAGCGCTTCCGGGCCCGGGCCGAGGGGGAGCGGGCGGCGGTGATGAAGCTCCTGTCCCGCCACGGCGTGGACCACGTGCCCCTCGCCACCGACGGGGCCTACGTGGAGCCCCTGCTGCGCTTCTTCGAGGCCCGCGCCCGGAGGCTGCGGTGAGGCGGGCGGCGGCGCTTCTGCTCGCGGCCCTGTGCCTGGCGCCGGTCGCCGCCCGCGCCGTGTCCCCGGCGCCAAACGCCGCCCCCGAGGCCGTGTGGACGCTGAAGCCGGGCGAGCCCAAGGTGGGGGACCGGATCACGGCGCGCCTGACCGTCACCCTGCCCCCCGGGGCGCGCATGGACTGGACGGCCGTGGGGCCCCGCTTCGACCCCCTGGTGCCGGAGGGGGCGACGGCCCTCCCGGCCGTGACGGGCCCGGGCGGGACGGCCGAGGGGCGGGCGTGGACCCTCTACATCGACCTGCCGGGGTCGTACCGCCTGCCCGGCGTGACGGTGCCGTGGTGGGCCGACGACGGCACCCCGGGCACGCTCACCGCCGCCGCCGTGGAGTTCGCCGTGGAAGGCGCCTTCGACCGGAAGGGCCCCGTGCCCGATCCCGCGCCCGCGAAGCCGCCCGTGGGCCTGCCGCTCCCGGCCTGGGTGCCCGCGGCCTTAGGCGGCGCCGTGCTGGCCGTGGCCGTGCTGGGCCTGCTCGCCTACCGCCGCCTGCGCGACCGGCCCGTGGCGGCCCCGCCCGCCGCCGACACGCCCCCCCACGAGGCGGCCCTGGCGCGCCTGGCGGGCCTGGACCCGGACCGGCTGCCGCCCCGCGACTTCTACGGCCGCCTCTCGGACGTCACCCGGGTCTACCTGGAGGCCCGCTGGGACCTGCCCGCCACCCGCCGCACCACGTCCGAGATGTGGGGTCTGCTGGACCGTCTGGACGGCACGAATCAAACGGACCGTCCCGCCGGGGCCCCCGTGGCGGAGTGGCTCGCCGCCTTCGACCTGGTGAAGTTCGCCCAGGTCGAGCCGACCCGCGAGGAGGCGCGCGCCCACCTGGAGGCCGTGCGGCGCTGGGTCGCCTCCACGGCGCGGGAGGTTTAGGGCGGTGCACTTCGCCGACCCGTACTGGCTCTTCCTCCTGGCTCTGGTGCCGGCCCTCGGGTGGTGGTCCGTGCGCCGCCGCCCCGCCGCCATCACCCACCCGCGCCTCGCCGCCGTGGTCGCGCGGGGCCTCAGGCCCGGCCGGGCGGTGCGCCTGCGCCACGTGCCCCTGGGGCTGCGCCTGCTGGCCCTGGCGTTGCTCGTCATCGCCCTGGCCCGGCCCCAGGCGGCCCTGCCGGGGCGGCCCGCCACCAGTCTGGGCGTGGACATCATGGTGGCCCTGGACATCTCGGGCAGCATGGGGGCCCAGGACTTCCGCCCCAACCGCCTGGAGGTGGCCAAGCGGGTGGTGGGCGACTTCGCCGAGGGGCGCCCGGCGGACCGGGTGGGCCTGGTCCTGTTCGCCGCCTACGCCTTCACCCGCGTGCCCCTCACCCTGGACCACGCGCTCCTGGCGCGCCAGCTGGACCGGGTGGAGCTGGGCCTGATCGACGACGGCACCGCCATCGGCGACGCCCTGGCCACCTCCCTCGGGCGCCTGGCCGACTCCCCGGCGGCCAGCCGCGTGGTGGTCCTGCTCACGGACGGAGTCAACAACCGGGGCGAGATCGACCCCCTCACGGCGGCCGACATGGCGGCCCGCGCCGGGGTGCGCGTCTACACCGTGGGGGTGGGGAGCGGGGAGCCGTTCTACCAGGTGGAGGACGACCCGGTCTTCGGCCGCCGCCGGGTGCGCATGGAGGCCAAGGTGGACGAGGCCCTGCTCACGAAGGTGGCGGACCTCACCGGCGGGCGCTTCTTCCGGGCCCGGGACGCGGACGCCCTGCGCGCCATCTACCGCCGCATCGACGCCCTGGAGAAGAGCCCCCTGTCCGCCCACGCGCCCCTGCTGTTCGCGGACCGCTACCCCTGGCCGGCCGCGGCGGGGCTCCTGCTGCTGTTGCTGGAATGGGCCCTCGCCGCCGGGCGCCTGCGCCGGGTGCCGGGCTGAAGGAGAGCACGATGCCCGACGCGCCCGGGAATGCGCCCGACACCCCCGCCGGTTTCCTCGCCCGAAACAGCGACCGGATCGGTCTCGCGGTCCTGTTCGCCTACGTTATCCTGCTCGCCGTGGGGACCGCCGGGGAGGTCTTCCACGTCCGGTGGATCCTGGACCTCCCGATTTACTGATCCCGTCATGCCCGGCCCCCTGACCTTCCTCTCCCCCTCGTGGCTCGGCGGCGCGGCGCTGCTGCTCGTCGCCGGAGTGATCGCGGCCCGGTGGGCGGCGCGCAGGCGGGCGCGGGACCTGGCCCGGCTCGCGGGCCCCGCCGGCGCGAGTCCCCCGGCGGCCCGGCGCGCGGGGCTCAAGACCTCCCTGGTCGCCATGGCCCTGGCGGCCCTGGCCCTGGGGCTGGCTGGGCCCCTATACGGCCACAAGGACGTGCAGATCGCGGCGCGGGGGGCGGACGTGGTATTGGCGGTGGACGTCTCCCCCAGCATGGGGGCGACCGATTCGAAGCCGTCGCGCCTGCGCCTCGCCGTGCACCGGGCCGGGGAGCTACTGCACGCCCTGCCGGGCCACCGGGTGGCGCTGGTGGCCTTCGCGGGCGGCGCCGACACCCTGGTGCCCCTTACCCTGGACCACGACGCCGTGCGCATGGGCCTGGAGGCCCTGGCCCCCGGCATGGTGCCCAAGGGCGGCTCGTCCCTGGAGGCGGGCCTGACCACGGCGGCGGAGGCGATCCGGGACGGGGGCGGCGGCGGGGCGGTGGTCCTGTTCTCCGACGGCGAGGCCACGGCGGGCGAGCTGGACCGGGCCATCCGCGCCGCCACCAAGGCCGACACGCCGGTCTTCGCCCTGGGGGTGGGCGGCACGGCGGGGGCGCCGGTGCCGGTCCACGACGCCACCGGCGCCCTGACCGGCTACAAGCGCGACCGGGACGGCCGGGTGGTGACGAGCCGCCTGGACCGGGGTGCCCTGCGTCGCCTCGCCCACAGCACCGGCGGGACGTACCACGACGCCGACCTCGGCGGCCGGGGCACGGATGCCGTGGCGGCCTCCCTGCGCGCCCTGGCCCCCCGGGCCGGGGCCCTGGCCCACATCGCCCGGCCCGAGGACCGCTACCAGTGGCCCCTGGCGGCGGCGCTGCTCCTCGTCGCCCTGGAGCTGCTGTTGCCGGGGCTGCCCCGGAGGAAGGCGGCGTGAGGTTTCGGGGGGTCCTGCTCCTGGCGGCCTGGGTGCTGCTCTGCGGCGCGTCCTACACCGCCCACCGGGAGGTGAAGGCGGGCAACGCCGCCCTCGCCGCGGGCGACCCGAAGGCGGCCATCCGGCACTACGAGAAGGCCC
>CAZGRJ010000034.1:1419-16294 GCA_964528115.1 uncultured Nitrospirales bacterium | reverse complement strand
CAGGCGGCGATCGACGCCTACCGCCGGGCGATCGCGGCGGACCCGGACGACCCGGCGGCAAGGCGCAACCTCCAGATCGCCGCCACCCGCCTGGCCGAACTGCCGCCGCCACAGGAGCAGCCGAAGCCGCAGCAGGGTGCCCAAAGCCCGCCGCAGCAGGGCGGGCAGCAGAACGCCTCGCCGTCGCAATCCAATCCCCGGCAGGGCCAGCCGCCCCAAAACGCCGGCAAGCCCGCCCAGGCCGACCAGGGCGCCACCCCCGCGCCGTCCCAGCAGGGCGCGGGCACCGGGCCGCCGAAGGAGGAAGGGAACGATCAGGCGACTTCCGAGACGAACGGCGAAGCGGCCAGGAAGGGCGCGCTGCCGGAGGACGTCACCCGCGCCCTGGCCGCCCTTAGGCGCCGGGAGGCGGCCGTGATGCGCGAGGCCCTGCGGCGCGGCATGGGCGAGGCCGAGCCGGTGGAGCCGGACTGGTGAGGCGCCTGCTCCCCATCGCGGCGCTGCTCGCCGTTCTCCATCCGGCCGCCGCCGGGGCGGTGCAGGTCACCGCCTCGGTCTCGCCGGACGAGGTGGCCGTGGGGCAGTCCACCACGTACACGGTCTCCGTCCAGGACGACTCGGGCGGCGCCTCCAAGCCGAAGCTGGCGGATCTGGCGGACTTCGACGTGGCGGGCAGCGGCACCTCCGAGTCCATCGCCATCGAGAACGGGAGGGTCAGCCGCCGCACGGACTACAACTACTACATCGTCCCGAGGAAGGAGGGCACCTTCACCCTGCCCCCCGCCACCGTGCGGGCCGGCGGCAAGACCTACCAGACCGATCCGGTGCAGGTGACGGTGGTCGCCGCGGGCAGCCAGTCCCGGCCGTCGCCCGCCACCCCCGGGTCGCGGTTCCCGGCCATGCCCCAATTCCCCGGCATGGGCAACCTGCCGTCCCTGTTCGGCGGGCGCTCCGAGCCCCTGGGGAAGGGCGACGTGCGGGTGCGCCTGAGCGCCGACCGGGACGCGCCCTACGTGGGCGAGCAGGTGGTCCTGACCTTCACCTTCGAGCGCGCCGTGAACCTGATGGGCCGGCCCGACTACACCGACCCGCCCGCCCCCGGCTTCCGCTCCTTCCCCGTGGAGACGCCGCCCGGGCGCGACCGGCGCGCCGAGCTGCGCGGCGGGCGCACGTGGGTGGTGCAGGAGCGCCGCACCCTGCTGTTCCCCCTCTCCGCCGGCGACCAGACCGTGGGGCCGGCGGCGGTGGAGTTCGCCGTGGACCCCTTCGCCGGGCGCCAGCGGCTGGTGACCGACACCGTGACCCTGCACGTGAAGGCGCTCCCGGCGCAGGGCCGCCCGGCGGATTTTTCGGGCGGCGTGGGCCACTTCAAGCTGGAGGCGGCGCTGGACCGCAAGGACGCGACCGTGGGCGACACGGTGACGCTCACGGTGACCGTGTCGGGCCAGGGCAACTTCCACGACATGGAGGCCGTGCACGCCCCCGAGGCGCCGGGCTTCGAGGTGTTCGACCCGGAGACCACGGACGACCTGCACAACGGCCCCGCGGGCATGGCCGGGGCGCGGCGCTACACGTTCGTCCTGATCCCGCGAAAATCCGGAGACCTCCAGGTGGGGAAGGTGCGGCTGTCCACCTTCGACCCGGACGCGGGCCGGTACGAGACCGCCGAGGCCGGGCCGTTCCCCGTCACCGTCGCCGCGGCGCCGTCCGCCCCGGCAACACCCCCCGACACGGCGGCGCAGCCCGCGCCCGTCCCGGCGCGGGAGTCGGCCGGCGTGGGGCAGAAGACCGAGGCCCTGGCGTGGGCGGCGCTGGTGTTCCTGGTGGGGATCGTGCTCCTGGTCCTGCGCCGCCTGGGCGGGAAGCCGGGGCCCGAGCCCGAGACGCAGGTCGAGCGCGCCCCCGGACCCGACGGCGCCCGGGCCCTCATGACGCTGGAGGCCGTGCTCGCCTCCCTGCCCGGCGCCCGCCCCGACAACGGCTGGGCGGCCGACGTGGACCGGGCCCTGCGGGCGTGGCTGGGGGCGCGGTGGGAGCTGCCGCCGCCCCGGGTGGACGGGGCCGCGGCGGCGCGTCACCTGGCCGACGACCCGCAGGCGGCGGGCATGTGCCAGAAGGTCCTTGGGGCGCTCCAGGCGGCGCGCTTCGCCCCGGCGGCCGAATTGGACCGGGAGGCCCTGGCGGCGCAGGTGCGGACGCTGATCGACCGGGTCGAGGGACCGCGGACCGCGCCGGGCGTCAGGAGACCAGCACGAACGGGTTCGGGGTGAAGGTCAGGACGAAGACCACCAGGGAGAGCCACCCCAGGCGGCGGCGGCGCGGGTCGAGGGGGCGGTACTCGTCGAACGTCGGCGGGTGGCCGGTGCCCAGGATGAAGATCAGCACCCCCCACACGAGCCACCCCTTCCAGCCGATCACGCCCGCCACCAGCAGGGCCGCCACCACGAGCCACGAGACCACCCGCTGGCGCCGGCCCCACACGGCGTAGGCCACGTGGCCGCCGTCGAGCTGGCCCACGGGCAGCAGGTTCAGGCAGGTGACGAACAGGCCCACCCAGCCGGCGAAGGCGGCCGGGTGCAGCAGGAGGTCGCTCCCCTCCGGCAGGGGCGTGCCGAACAGCTTCACCAGGCCCGCGAAGATCAGGCTGTCGCCCAGCTGGAGCCCGCCCGAGAGGGCCGGGCCGCTCGCCGCCACCGGGTGGGAGAGGGGGATGCCCACGGCCACGGCGACGATCGCCACCACGAAGCCCGCCAGCGGGCCCGAGGCGCCGATGTCGATCAGGGCGCGCTTGGTCGGGATTTGTTGCCGGATGCGGATGAACGCCCCCATGGTGCCGATGAACGAGACCGGCATGGGGATGAAGTAGGGCAGCGTCACGGCCACGCCGTGGCGGCGGGCGGTGAGGTAGTGCCCCATCTCGTGCACGCCGAGGATCGTCATCAGGGTGAACGAGAACGGGATGCCCAGGGCCAGGTCGGCCGGGTGCGTGAACGGGTCGCCGCCGCGCTGCATGGCCCCCGCGAACAGGGTGGTGAGGACCGTGACGCCGAACAGGGCCAGGGCCAGGCGCCAGCGGATCGGCTCCGCCGCGGGAGGCGCGGCCGCGGCGGCGCCCTCGAAGGCGGTGGGGGCCGCGGGAAATTCGGGTCCGGTCGGGGGGTGCATCCTCCCAAGATACGGGAATGCCCACCGTGCGCGCACCCCGTGGGTACAATGGGCCGGTAACCCGAGCCGACGGAGCGTGATCCGATGAGTCAGCCCCAATGAGCGTGCCGCTGCCCGGCCGCACCGACGACCGCATGATCCTGCGCCAGATGCAGGTGGGCCCCATGGGCAACTTCAACTACATCATCGGCGACCCGGTGAGCCGCACGGCCGCCGTGGTGGACCCGGCGTGGGAGCCGGGGTGGTGCCTGGGGGAGGCGGAGGCCCTGGGGCTCACCATCACCCACATCCTCAACACCCACTGCCACCACGACCACGTGGAGGCGAACGGGGCCGTGAAGGACGCCACCGGGGCGCTGATCCACATCCACCGGAACGAGTTCAAGTACCTGGCCCACTTCGACCCGCCCCCGGGCGACGTGTCCATGGAGGACGGCGCCGAGGTCCGGGTGGGCGAGCTGACCGTGCGCTGGCTCCATACGCCGGGCCACTCGCCGGGGTCGTCGTGCCTGCACGTGGAGGACGTGGTGATCGCGGGGGACACGCTGTTCGTGGACAGCATCGGCCGCACGGACTTCCCCGGCTCCGACCCGGAGGCCATGTTCCACAGCATCCAGAAGCTGAAGGCCCTCGCGGACGAAACCACGGTCTGCCCGGGGCACCACTACGGCCGCACCCCCACGACCACGATCGGCGAGCAGAAGCGCCAGAATCCATTCTGGCGCTTGGAGCGGCTCGAAGACTTCCTGGCCCTCGCCCAGCCCGACAACGACGTCCTCACGTAGCCCCTGACCGGGGTCCGATCCGGCCCCAAAAAGGGGCTGTGGCGGTGTGGTACGATCCGCCCGCCATGCCCCCCGCGTCCGCCTCCGCCGCCCCCCAGCCCGCTCCCGAAGTCGTTCCGGAAACATCGCCCGAGGCCCTGCCGGGCCTGGTCGAGGTCGTCGTCGGCTCGGGGCCGCCCATGGCCCTGACGTACCGGCTGGAGGGGGCCGAAACCGTCCTGCCGGGGACCCGCGTCCGCGTGCCCCTCGGGCGGCGGCGGGCGGTGGGGTTCGTCGTGGGTCCGGCGGCCCATGCCCCCGAGGGAAAGGCGCTCAAGACGGCGCATCCGATGGAGGCCGCGCCGGCCCTCACGGCGGAGGTCCTGGCCCTGGCCCGGCGGGTGGCGGACTACTACCTGTGCCCCCTGGGCGCCGTGCTCGCGGCGGCCGTGCCGCCCCCGGCGGGGACCCGGCCCGTGGCGGGCCTCGCGGTCCGCTTCGCGCGCCTCAAGGTGGAGGCGGGGGCGGCCCTGGAGGCGGCGCAGGCTTTGGAGGCCCGGGCCCCGCGCCAGGCCGAGGCCCTGGTGCGCCTGGCCGCCGAGGGCGAGATCCCCGCCGCCCGCCTGCCCGCCGGGACGGCCCAGCGCCTCGCCGCCCGGGGCCTGGTGACCCTGCGGGACGTGGACATCGCCCGCGTCCCCCTGGCGGCCCGCGAAGTCGCGCCGGCCGCGCAGGTGCGTCTCACGGACGCCCAGGCGGCGGCCCTGGCGCGGGTGGAGGCGGCGCTCGGGCACTTCGAGACCCTGCTCCTGCACGGCGTCACCGGCTCGGGCAAGACCGAGGTGTACCTGCGCGCCGCCGGGCGCGCCGTGGCCCTCGGGCGGCAGGCGCTCCTGCTCACGCCGGAGATCGCCCTCGCCTCGCAGCTCGCGCTCGCGGCCCGCGCCCGGTTCGGGGCCGGCGTGGCGCTCCTGCACTCGGCCCTGTCGGACGGGGAGCGGCGCGACGAGTGGGCGCGGGTGCGCGATGAAGCCGGGGGCGTGTCGGTCGTCATCGGCACGCGCTCGGCGGTCTTCGCGCCCCTCGCGCGCCTGGGGCTGATCGTCGTGGACGAGGAGCACGACGGGGCCTACAAGCAGGAGGAGACGCCGCGCTACCACGCCCGCGACGTGGCCCTGATGCGGGCCCAGGCGCTCGGCGTCCCGGTGCTGCTCGGCTCCGCGACGCCGTCCCTGGAGTCCTTCGCCCGCGCCGGCGCGGGCCAGGCCGTGTACCTCGCCCTGCCGGAGCGGATCGAGACCCGGCCCCTGCCCGCCGTGGCCGTGGTGGACCTGCGGGAAACCCCGCCGGTGCGGAAGGGCGGCGTCATCACGGCGCCCCTGCGCGACGCCCTCGCCGAGACCCTGGAGCGGGGCGAGCAGGCCCTGCTGTTTCTGAACCGGCGCGGCTTCGCCCCCATCGTCCTGTGCCCGGCCTGCGGCCACACCTACCGCTGCCGCCACTGCGAGGTGACGCTCACCTTCCACCGCGCGGCGCGGGCCTTCCTGTGCCACTTCTGCGGCGACCGGCGCCCGGCCGCGGACGCCTGCGACGCCTGCGGCAACCCGCTGCTCCTGCCCATGGGCGTGGGCACGGAGGGCCTGGTGGACGAGGTGAAGGCGCTCCTGCCGGCGGCCCGCGTCCTGCGCATGGACCGGGACACGACCCGCGCCAAGGACGCCCACCTGAACATCCTCTCGGACGTGGCGCAGGGGAAGGCGGACATCCTGGTGGGGACGCAGATGATCGCCAAGGGGCACGACCTGGCGGGGGTGACGCTGGTGGGGGTGGTGTGCGCCGACCAGGGGGTGCACGTCCCCGACTTCCGCGCGGCCGAGACGGCCTTCGCCCTGCTCACCCAGGTGGCGGGGCGGGCGGGGCGGGGGGACCGGCCGGGGCGGGTCATTTTGCAGACCTTCAGCCCCGAGCACCCGGCGATCCGCCACGCCGTGACCCAGGACTACGCCGCCTTCGCCGCCGAGGAGCTCGTCATCCGCCGCGCCGTGGGCTACCCCCCCGCGGGGCGGGTGGTGCGCATGGTCCTGTGGGCCCGCGACCCCGCGCGCCTGGACGCGGCCGGCGAACGCCTGCGGGCCCTGGTGGGGATGCGCCGCCCGGCGGAGGTCGAGGTGCTGGGCCCCGCGCCCCCGGCCCTGGGGCGCCTGCGCGGGATGCACCGCCGCCACCTGCTCGTGAAGGGGCGGCAGGTGGGGCCGGTGCGCCAGGTCGCGCGCTGGCTGCTGGAGATCGCGCAGTCCGACCCGGCGTTCCGGAACGTCCGGGTGGACGTGGACGTGGACCCGCAGGCCCTCGTCTGACCGGCGAGCGGAAAGGGGGGGAGGTTCGCCCGGCTAGGTCTTTCCGGGGGCCGGGGCGGCCCCGGCCCCGTGGGCGGGCAACGGGGCGAGGCGGGTGACGGCGCCCTTCTGGCCGGCCCAGACCATGTGGTCCGGGTCCACGGCCACGGCGTACACGTCGTCGCCCAGGAGGCCGTCGGCCTTCGTGTAGTTCATGTAGCGGGTGCCGTCGTAGCGCGACAGGCCGTGGTTCGTCCCGAACCACAGGGCCCCGTCGGGGGCCTGGGCGATGCTGTACACGACGTTGCCGGCGAGGCCGTCGTCGGCGGTGTGGTTCTCGAAGGTCTTCCCGTCGAAGCGCGCCACGCCGCCGCCCCAGGTGCCCACCCACAGGGCGCCGTCGCGCCGGTCCACCAGGAGCGAGAAGACGTAGTTCTCGTTGTAGGTCTCGGCGCCGGACGGGTCCAGGGTGGTCAGGTCGTGGCTGTGCTCGCCGGGGTTCAGGGCGCCGAAGCCGGGCCGGCCGCTGGCCTTGAGACCCCGGGGGTTGGGGCCGCCCAGGCCGTCGGCGTGGCGCCAGGTGGTCCAGGCGCCGTCCTTCAGGCGCGACAGGCCGCCCTCGGTGCCGAACCACAGGGCCCCGTCCGTGCCCACCTTCACCGAATAGACCCAGCGGTTGGCGAGGCCGTCGCCCGTGTTGTACGTCGTCCAGCTCTTGGGGTCGTCCGGGCTGCCGTGGATGCGGTTGACCCCGTCCCAGGTGGCGAGCCACACGTCGCCCCCGGGCGGGAAGGCCACGTCGTACACCCACAGGTCCGCCACGCCGTCCCGGGGCAGGTAGTTCTTCACGGCCTTGGCCGCCGCCGTGCCCGGCCCCTGACCCGGCGCCTTGCCTGAAAAAATCGACAGGCCCCCGCCGTTCGTCCCCATCCACAGGGCCCCGTCCGGCGCCTTGCGCACCACGAAGGCGTAGGCGTTGCGCATGCCGTCGCGCACGCTCCAGGTGCGGGCCACGTCGCCGGTCTTGCGGTTGACCCGAAGGACGCCGGTGGAGACGCCCACGTAGAGGTCGTCGCCCTGGACCTCCAGGGAGCGGACGTAGGCGAAATCGCCCACCTCGAAGTGCTCCGCGACGATGTGCAGGGGCGGCAGGTCGGCGGGCGCGGGCGCGGCGGCGGGTTCCGCCGGCTTTTCGGCCGCCGGGGGCGAGGTCCCCTTCTGGCAGGAGAGCAGCGCCGCCAGGGCCGTCCCGGCTGCCAGGACGGCCAGGAGGCGCGGCACCCGCGTCACTTTTTGGGCTTGGAGTGGCAGCGCGCGCAGTCGTAGAGCGGGAAGGCCACCTTGCCGTGGCAGCGGCCGCAGTACTCGCCCTCCACGATCTTCTGCATGGTCACCGGGTTGCTGCCCGCCTTCATCTTGAAGATGGCCGGGTGGCAGTTGCGGCAGTCGAGCCACTGGGTGTGGGGCAGGTGCGGGTAGACCACGTCGGGGATGTCGCCCTTGACCGGGAAGACCACGTTGAAGTCGATCGTGGTCATCTCGACCTCGCCCTCGTTGATCGAGCCGTAGGGCGTGATGACCCCCTGCTGGATGGCCGCCACCCAGTCCACGTAGCCCAGCTTGGCCTTGGGCAGGAACTCGAAGGCGATGGGGTGCTCCTCGTCGTCGGGCGGGATGGGGATGGCGAACTCCTGGGCGGGCTCCACGGCGCGGGCCGTGCAGCCGGCCAGCAGCAGGGCCAGGGAGAAGGCCGCGAAGCCGATCCGCGCGAAGCCGGTCCGGATGCCGGTGCGGCGGGTCATCACGGCCTCGCGAGCACGATGATCTTGCCGGTCATCTGGTTGTGGATGAAGCAGAAGTAGGGGTACTCGCCGGGCTTGGTGAAGGTGTGCGGCACCTTGGCGCCCACCAGCAGGTCCGAGGGCTCGATCTCCATGTAGCCGGTGGGGTCGGAGCCCGGGATGGTGGCGAACAGGTGCACCACGCCACTCTTGTTGTGCCACACGACCGTGTCGCCCACGTAGATCTTG
This sequence comes from uncultured Nitrospirales bacterium, assembly GCA_964528115.1. Lineage (GTDB taxonomy): Bacteria > Nitrospirota > JACRHL01 > JACRHL01 > JACRHL01 > CAZGRJ01. The sequence goes on along the minus strand of CAZGRJ010000034.1, from coordinate 7,999 downwards.
AGCACGCGCGGGACGAAGCGGTAGTCGCGGTCCGGGACGTAGACCTCGTAGGTCTCCGGCTCGGAGCGGGGCGGGGGCGCCTGGACGGTGGCCTCCTCCGGGAAGTGGATCTCGAACCCGGTGCCGGGGGTCGTCTCGCCCGACGTCACCGAGCCGGCCGGGGCCGGCGGGGGCGCGGCGGGCGCGGCCTCCGCGGGCGGGGTGGGCGGCGCGGGCGACAGCTCGGGGGCGGGCGGCAGCTCCGGGAGGTTCCGGGCGCCGGCCTCGGGCGTGGTCATCTCGGCGCCGGGCATGGTGCCGGGGGCCTCGGGGGCGGCCCCGGGGCCGGGGCCCGCGGCCTCCTTGTGGCTCGCGCATCCCGCCGCGAGGGTCACCGCCAGGAGCACGGGGCACCAGCGGAGGAGGCGGCCTACACGCATGTACGCATCCTTCAAAAAAACGGCCCGGCAAAAAAGGCCCGGTAGGTGGGGGCGCGGCCCCGGACCCCGCGGCCCGGGGCACGGCGGCGCGACCTCGGCATATTGCCAATCGGGGCGCGGGCCTGTCAATTCCGATGCCCCCGGCCGGCGCCCCCCGCGACGCCGCTCCGGAGGCTCCGCGAAGCTGCCCAATCGCCTATTGACCATGCCCGCCGCCGATGGTACCTTAAGTCCGACTGTTTTGGTCGCCGATGAATCGGGTCGGGGGGCGGTGTGTCGCCCCGGCGGCGGCGGCCGGACGCGACGGGCGGGAGGCCACGCGTGCTGAAGCTGACCAAGAAGACGGACTACGCCCTCATGGCGCTGCACCACATGGGCTACCTGAGCGAGCAGCCCCTGGTGAACGCCAAGGAGATCGCGGAGACCTACCACATCCCCGTGGAGATGATGGCGAAGATCCTCCAGGGGCTCTCCCGCGACGGCCTCATCGCCAGCGTCAACGGCCCCAAGGGCGGCTACGCCCTGTCGCGGGCGCCGGAGGACATCTCCGTGGCCGACGTGGTCACGTCCATCGAGGGACAGATCGGCGTGGCGGACTGCATGCTCGAGATGCACGCCCCCTGCATGCAGGCCGACACCTGCACGATCCGCACCCCCGTGGAGCACATCCAGGAGCGCATGGTGGCGCTGCTCGCCGGCCTGTCGGTGGCCGACGTGCACCAGATGGCGGGCGAAGCCGCCAAGGCGAGCCCGCTCGCGATCACCAGCCGCTGAACTTTGCCGGATATCAGGACGATAAGCGACAGGACGACAAGCGTATGGACATGAAGCTGCCGATCTACATGGACTATCAGTCCACCACCCCCATGGACCCGCGGGTCCTGGACGCCATGCTGCCCTTCTTCACCGAGCACTTCGGACACCCGGCCAGCCGCAACCACAGCTTCGGCTGGGAGGCGGAGCAGGCCGTGGACACCGCCCGCGGCCAGGTGGCCGACCTGATCGGGGCGACGCCCAAGGAGATCGTATTCACCAGCGGCGCCACCGAGGCCATCAACCTGGGCCTCAAGGGCGTGGCCGAGATGTACGGCGAGAAGGGCAGGCACATGGTGGTCTCGGCCATCGACAGCCGCCCGGTGCAGGACGTGGTCAAGCGCCTGGCGCGCGAGCACGGGCTCGAGGTCACCGAGGTGCCGGTGGACAAGGAGGGCCTGGTCTCGCCCCAGGACGTCCAGGCCGCCATCCGGCCCGACACGATCCTCGTCTCGGTGATGATGGCCAACAACGAGATCGGCACGATCCAGGACATGGCCGCCATCGGCAAGGTCTGCAAGGACGCCGGGGTGATCTTCTTCACCGACGCCTCCGAGGCGGCCGGCAAGGTGCCCGTGGACGTGCAGGCGATGGGGATCGACCTGCTCGCCCTGACGGCCCACAAGATGTACGGCCCCAAGGGTGCCGGCGCCTTGTACGTGCGGCGCAAGGGCCCGCGGGTGCGGCTCTCGCCCCAGATCGACGGCGGCGGTCACGAGCGCGGCATGCGCTCCGGCACCGTGAACGTCCAGGGCGTCGTGGGTCTCGGCAAGGCGTGCGAGCTGTGCAAGGAGCTCATGCCCGAGGAAGCCAAGCGCCTGGCGGCCCTGCGCGACAAGCTCCAGGACGGCATCCTGGCGGCCTGCGACGAGGTGCACGTGAACGGCAGCCGCGAGCGGCGCCTGCCGCACAACCTCAACCTTTCCTTCGCCTACATCGAGGGCGAGTCCATGCTCATGGGGCTCAAGGACATCGCCCTGTCGTCGGGATCGGCCTGCACCACCTCGACCCTGGAGCCGTCCTACGTGATCCGGGCCCTGGGTGTGTCGGAGGACCTGGCGCACTCGTCCATCCGGTTCTCCCTCGGGCGGTTCACCACCGAGGAGGAGGTGGACTACGCCATCGGGCAGGTCAACCAGACCGTCAAGCGGCTGCGCGACATGTCGCCGCTGTACGAGATGGCCAAGGAGGGGGTCGACCTTTCGACCGTGAGCTGGAAGGCGGACTGACGGCGGGCCCCCTGGAGGGGCCGCCACAAAGGGCGTGATCTGCCCGGTCGCCCGTGTGAGGCGCGCCGGGCGCAAGGAGGATAACGATGGCATACAGCGACAAGGTGCTGGACCACTACAACAACCCCCGCAACATGGGGTCGTTCGACAAGGACGAGGACGGCGTCGGCACGGGCATCGTGGGCGCCCCCGAGTGCGGCGACGTGATGAAGCTGCAGGTGAAGATCAACGACGACGGCATCATCGAGGACGCCAAGTTCAAGACCTTCGGCTGCGGCTCGGCCATCGCCAGCTCGTCGCTCGCCACCGAGTGGCTCAAGGGCCGCACGGTGGAGCAGGCCATGGCGATCAAGAACACCGAGATCGTCGACGAGCTGAACCTGCCGCCGGTCAAGATCCACTGCTCGATCCTGGCCGAGGACGCCATCAAGGCGGCCGTGAACGACTACGTGCAGAAGTCCGGCAAGGGCGACTCCGAAGGCGCCGCCGCCAAGTCCACCGCCAAGACGGGCACCTGACGCCCCATGGCGAAGGTCACCTTCCTGCCCGCGGGGGTCACCTGCGAGGTCGATCCCAAGGACTATCCCTACGGCGACCACGGCCTGCCCGGCAGCCTGCTGGACATCGGCCTGGCGAACGGGGTGGACATCGGCCACAATTGCGGCGGCTCCTGCGCCTGCACCACCTGCCACGTGGTGGTGAAGGCCGGGGAGGAGCACCTCTCCGAGATGGAGGACGACGAGGAGGACCGCCTCGACACCGCCGAGGGGCTCACCCTGCACTCCCGCCTCGCCTGCCAGGCGGTGGTGGAGGGTCAGGGCGAGGTGGTGGTCCAGGTGATGATGAGCAAGGACGAGGCCGGAGGCCACTAGCGATGGCGCTGCACTGGAACAACCCCGAGGACATCGCGCTCGAGCTGCTCGAGCGCTTCCCCGACAAGGACCCGCTCTCCCTGCGCTTCACCGACCTGCGCGAGATGGTGGTGGGCCTGCCCGACTTCGGCGACGACCCGCAGAAGTCGTCCGAAGGCATGCTCGAGGCCATCCAGATGGCCTGGTACGAGGAGTGGGAGGGCGGGTCCGGGTAGTCGCCGGACGCCGACCGCTTACTTAGGTCCGCCCGCGCCGTCCGGCTCGCCCGCGCCGCCCGCGCCGGGCATCCCCTCCAGCACCGCGCCGCCGTCGCCCACCAGGGTGAGGGCCCCGTCCAGCGCCACCGCGATCCCCCGCAGGGTACGGCCCGTGGGCACGGTCACCTCGCGCACGGCGTCGCCCTCCACACGCAGCAAGGCCCCCACGTCGCCGGCCGCCCAGGCGCCGCCCGCCGGGTCGTCCGCCACGGCGTTCAGGGAGAAGCCGCCCGGGGGCGCGAGGGGTTTCCAGCCCTCACCCGTTTTCCGATAGATCCCCCCCATCGCCCCCACGGCGATCCCGCCGTCCGACACGGCCATGAGGTCCTCGCCGCCGGGCACCGGGCTCGCGTGCCAGGCACCGCCGTCCCAGGCGTACGCCGCGCCCCCCGAGCCCACGGCGAGGAAGTCGTCCGGCGCGGACCCCGCCACGCCGTAGAGCGATTCGCCGCCGGGGGCGGGCAGAACGGACAGGGCCCTTCCGTCGAACGCGAGCACCAGGCCGCCCTCGCCCACGGCCACGGCGCGCCGGTCCCACGCCTTGAGGGCGAACACGGTTCCCTTGGGGGTCCCCTCCGGCCACGGGAGGGGGTGCCAGCCGCGCGCGTCGCCCAGGCGCACGCCGCCCGTGCCCGCGGCGAGCACCCGGCCGTCCACCAGGAGGGCGAGGGCCAGGACGGCGTCGGGACCCGGCCTCGGCAGGGCGTGCCAGCCCCCCTCCATGTCGCGGAACAGGAGCGCCCCGTCGGTCCCGGCGGCCCAGGAGCCCGCCACGGCGTACAGGTCGTTCACCGGCCCGGTGCGCGCCGGGCGCAGGGCGTCGCCGGCCCCCATCACGATCAGGCCGTCGTCGCCCACCAGGACGGTGGTCTCACCGGGGCCCATGCGCCACGCGCCCCGGACGGCGTGGCCGCCCGCGTCCATGGGGCCGGTGGGCGGAGGGGTTTTTACGCCGATATCGACCGGGCGCCAGGCGGTGCCGTCGAAGTGCCGGACGCTGGCGCCGTCCCCCGCCACCCACACGTCCTTGGGGCCGGTGCCCCAGACCCAGCGCAGCAGGGCGTCCGTGCCCGTGTCTTCCTTTGTCCACTGCCCGGCGTGCAGGCGCAGGACGGTGCCCTCGGTCCCGGCCACGTAGACCTCGCCCGGGGCCTGTGCCCACACGCTCACGAAGTGGGCGTCCCCGGCCACGGCGCTCACGTCCACCGGCTGCCACCTCGCGCCGTCGTAGTGGTCCACGTTGCCCCGGCCCCCCACCGCCCACACGTCCTTCGGGCCCGTGCCCGAGGCGCCGAAGAACAGGTTCGTCGTGCCCGTGTCCTGGGGGCGGAAGCAGGTGCCGTCCCAGTGCATGATCACCCCCCGGTCGCCCACGGCGAACACGTCGTCCGGGCCGGAGCCCCAGATGCCGTTGAAGTCGTTCGAGACGCCCGTGGGCAGGTTCCACCAGCGCTGTCCGTCGAAGCGCAGGACGCGGCCGTTGTAGCCGGCGGCGAACACGTCGTCGGGACCGAAGCCCCACACCCCGGCCAGGTACTCCGGGGGGCCCGGGTCCGCGATGTGCCACGCCTTGCCGTCGTAGCGCAGGACCCGGCCCCGGTCCCCCACCGCCCAGATGGCGTCGGGCCCGGCGCCCCAGACGGAGAGGAGGTTGTCGCCCTGGGGGAGGGGGTTGCGCCAGGCGAAGTCCGTGGGTGCCGGCGCCTCGACGGGCGTCGGCGCGGCGCAGGCGGTCTTCCCCGGCCCGGCGTGTTCGCCCTTCCCGGCGGCGCACGCGGACGAGAGAAGCATCACGGCGACCGCGAGGGGGACGGCCATGCGTCGAAGGGGCGAATCGGGTGTTGCGGAAACGGTGGTCACGGGGTGTAGACTCCACGCGGTTTGCGGGGGCCGGCCGTTGTAACAGGTCGCCGGCGGCGGGGTCAAACCGCCGCCGCCGGGCGTCCGACGGCGGCCCCGAATGGTTTTCGGACCCGTTCTCTTTGCCTGAGGGAGGCCGCCTTGCGAGACATCCCACACGTCAGCCCACGCGTCAACCCGGACGTCAGCCGCCGTTTCGGCGCGGCGATCCTCTGCACCACGGTGACCACGGCCCTCGCCCTCGCGGCGGTCGTGACCGCCCCGGCGACGGCCCGGGCCGAGGCCAACGGCAAGACCCTGATCGAGCGCAAGGGCTGCCTGGACTGCCACAGCCTCATGGGCCGCGGCGGCAGCGCCGGGCCGCCCCTGCAGGCCACCCCGTCGTGGAGCCCGCCGGACCGCATGCGCCAGTACATCAAGGACCCGCGCAGCGTGAACCCGGGCTCCATCATGCCGGCGAGCTCCATGACGGACGACGAGATCGGCGCCGTCGTGGACTTCCTCCAGTCGTTCAAGGACAGCGCGAAGGCACCGGAAGGGTGGAAGCCGGAGTAACCCCCGAGCCCACGCCCCCGGACCCGAGCCCGGACGCTCCGGCCAACCCGGCCGACCCGCCGGCCGCGGCCGCGGAACCGGACGAGGCGGCGGCCCGGGCCGCGGGCCTGCCCGACGCGGCCCGGCGCAAGTTCATGCACCGGGTCTACAACATGACCCTGGGCTTCTGGGTGCTGGCGGGCATTGCGGGCACGGGGTACACGGCAGCCCGCTACGTCTGGCCCACCAAGGAGGGCGAGAGCACCGGCGGCGAGCGCACGGTGACCTTCCCCAAGAAGGAACTGGACGACGAGACCATGGTGAAGGTGCTGGTGGAGGGCAAGCCCGTGGGCGTCTTCCGCGCGGCCGACGGGGTCCACGCCCTGAGCCTGGTCTGCACCCACCTGGGGTGCCTGGTGAACTGGAACCCGGACGCGGGGCTCATGATCTGCCCCTGCCACGGCTCGCGCTACGAGCCCTCGGGGCAGGTGGTGCAGGGCCCGGCGCCGTTGCCGCTCAAGGCCTACGACGTGCGGGTGTCGGGCGACACGGTGGTGGTGGGGTAAGGCGGGTTCGGCCAGTGATGTTCGGCCAGT
>CAZGRJ010000034.1:0-1319 GCA_964528115.1 uncultured Nitrospirales bacterium | reverse complement strand
GGATGGAAGCGCAAGGGGCCGGAGCAGGCCTACCGGGGCGTGGGCATGGCCGCCATGATCAACGCCCTGTCGCTGCTCACCGGCGCCATGTACGGCGAGCTGGACGAGCGCCTGGACTTCCGCACCGCGCTCCAGCGGGCCCTGCGCAAGCCGGTGCCGAGGCACGTGAACTTCTGGTTCTGCTTCGGCGGCATCACCTTCCTGATCTTCATGATCCAGCTGGTGACCGGCATCGCCCTGCTGCTCTACTACCGCCCGACCGTCGAGCAGGCCTACCACTCGGTGGTGAACATCACGAACAACGTGCCGTTCGGCTGGCTGGTGCGCGGCTTCCACCACTGGGGGGCGAACCTGATCATGGTGGTGGTCATGATCCACGCCCTGCGGGTGTTCCTGTACGGCGCCTACAAGCCGCCCCGGGACTTCAACTGGGTCGTCGGCGCGCTGCTGATGTTCAGCCTCCTGTTGTTCGGCTTCTCGGGCTACCTCCTGCCGTGGAACGAGCTGTCGTACTGGGCCACGGTGGTGGGGGCCGAGATCCCGGGGGCGATCCCGTGGATCGGGGACGACCTGGCCTACTTCATCAAGGGCGGCGACACGGTGGGGCAGCTCGCCCTCACGCGCTTCTTCGCGTTCCACGTGGTCATCATGCCGCTGTGCATGATGGTGCTGTTGGGCCTGCACTTCCTGATGATCCGCCGCCTGGGCATCGCCGGGCCCCTCTGACGTAGGCCGCGCCCGTGAGCATCCTCACCGTCGGCGAGATGATGAGCCGGGACCCGGTCTCGGTGCCGCCCGAGTGCCCCCTGCGGGACGCCGCCAAGGTCATGCGCGACATGCGCATCCGCAGCGTGCTCATCAAGGACGGGGGCGAGTACGTCGGGATCATCACCGGCACCGACATGGCCAAGCGCATCCTGGAGGAGGAGCCCTACGACGGGGTGACCGCGGGCGAGGTGATGAGCGCCCCCCTGTACACGATCCGCGAGGACGAGCCGCTCCAGCGCGCCAACGAGGAGATGGTGCGGCGCCACGTGCGCCACCTGGTGGTCGTGGACGCGGCCACGCGCCCGGTCGGGATCATCTCGGCCCGCGACCTGCTGGTGCCGGAGGAGGACGTGCCGGGGGCGATCCCGTTCTGGCCCCACCACCTGCTCAAGGAGGTGGTGGCGGCGCTGCTCGTCATCGCCCTGATGACCGCGCTCGTGGTGATGAGCCCGGCCCCCATGCTGCACCAGGCCGACCCGTTCTCCACGCCGGCCCACATCAAGCCCGAGTGGTACTTCCTGGCGGCGTACCAGTTCCTGAAGTTCGCCGAG
>CAZGRJ010000033.1:9410-21209 GCA_964528115.1 uncultured Nitrospirales bacterium | reverse complement strand
CGCCTGGGCCTGCGCGGGCGCGGGGGCACGCTGGGGGGGCTCCGCCGGAGGGCGCCGCGGGCCGCCGCCCGAACCCGATCCGCCGCGCCGACCCGCCCGATCTCCGGAATGTCCTCCGGAACGTCCGCCGGAACGGTCGCCCGAAGGGCGAGCGCCCGGGCGTTCGGGGCGGCGGCGGCGGCGGTGGGGCTGGACCACCTCCACGAACAGCTCGTCGTCCGGGTGCTCCATGGGCAGCTTGCGCCCGATGTACTCCTCCACCGCCGGGATGTAGGCCGAGTAGGTCTCGCACCCCAGGATGATGGCCTCGCCCGCCGCCCCCGCCCGCGCGGTCCGGCCGACCCGGTGGACGTAGTCCTCGGCGTCCTGCGGCACGTCGTAGTTGATGACGTGGCTCACGTCGTCGATGTGCAGGCCGCGGGAGGCCACGTCGGTGGCGATGAGGACCGGCAGCTCGCCGCTCTTGAACTGGTCGATCAGCCGCAGGCGCTTCTTCTGGGGCACGTCGCCGCTGATGAAGCTGGCCTCGACGCCGTTCGCCTCCAGCCAGTACTCGAGGTCCTCGCCGGTGCGCTTGGTGTTGACGAACACCATCGTCTTGCCGCCGATGATCCCGCGCAACACCCCCACGAGCAGGTTGAACTTCTCGTGGTTGCCGCACAGGTAGAGGGTTTCCGTGATGCGCTCGGCGGTGACCTGCTCCGGGTTGACGGACACCTCCCGGGCCTCGTGCATGTGCTCGTAGGCCAGCTCCTTGACCCGCTGCGGGAAGGTGGCGGAGAAGAGCATGGTCTGGCGCTCGCCGGGGGGCGGCATGCGGCGCAGCATGAAGCGGATGTCGTCGATGAAGCCCATGTCGAACATCCGGTCGGCCTCGTCGATGACGAGGATCTCCACCCCCTTCAGCGTGTAACACCCCTGGCGGAAGTAGTCGATCAGGCGCCCCGGCGTGCCCACGAGCAGGTCCGGGTTGTCGGCCAGGGCCCGGCGCTGCTTGTCGTAGTCCAGGCCGCCGAAGACCACCAGGCGCCCCACGTTCGCGGCGTCGCCCAGGACGGAGGCGTCGCGCTCGATCTGCACCACCAGCTCCCGGGTGGGGGCGATGATCACGGCGCGGGGGGCGGGGGTGTCACCCGGGAACGTACGCGGCCGGTTCACCAGGGCGGTGAAGACGGTGATGAGGAACGCCGCGGTCTTGCCGGTGCCGGTCTGGGCCTGGCCCATCACGTCGAGTCCGGACAGGGCGAGGGGGAGGGTTTGGGCCTGGATCGGCGTGCACTCGTGGAAGCCCGCCTTGGCCACCCCGGCCATCACCGGGAGGGGGAGGTCGAGCTCGTCAAATCGCATGGCGGGACGCGCCCGAATGGGCGCCGGTACGGGGTCCGGCGGGGCCGGCAGCGGGGGCGGAAAGGTCAGTCGGCAAGGAAGCTCTCCGGGGTTTGGGACTTGAAGCTACCGGTGTAGAGGCCGTGGCCGTCGGTACGCTCGAAGATGAACTGGCAGATGGGGATGCCCGGGTACACCTCCAGGGGGATGGGACCGAAGTTGGACATCTCCAGCACCTGGTGGTTGGCGAGGCCCGGCTGCATGAAGCTGGCCGAGATGTGCACCAGCAGCCCCAGGCGGGCGAAGCGGGAGCGCCCCTCCAGCCAGCCGCAGACGTCCTCGGGCAGCTCGATGCGCTCGCGGGTCATGCCCAGGACCGTCTCGCCGGGGCGGAGCAGCAGGAAGTCGCCCTCCTCCACCCGCATGCCCCGGGTGGCCTCCTTGAAGTCGGCCTCCCGATTGACCGCCAGGTTGGTCTTGCTGTGGCGGAAGACCCGGAACACGTCGGCCAGGTGCAGGTCCACGCTGGCCGGTCCGACCATGGTTTCGTCGTAGGGCGTGATGCGGACTCGCCCCGCGGCGATCTCTTTGAGGATCTCGCTCTTGGCCAGGATCATGGTCCCTCGGGATCTACGCCCCGCCGGAAGCCTCGCGCCGTCGTCCGAAAGCCGTGTTGGGGGCGAAGGGGGCTTGCCCGGCGAGGCCGGCCGGCGCCGGGATGCTCCCGTCCGGACCGGATCTGCGGGGGCTCCATGCTAGTCCACCGGGGGGCGGTTGTCCAGAACGAAGCGGGTGCCGGGGGCCGTTTCGGGCCCCTTCAGCCGCCGCGCAGGTCGGGCAGGTAGTAGACCGACTCGGTGTCGAACTTCGTCCCGCCGTCGGGCCGGGTGACCACCACCCGGAACGGGTACGGCTTGTCGTAGGCCAGGCCCCGGTGGCGCACCCGGAAGGGCACGGCGACCGTGGCGCCGGGGGCCACCGACAGATCGGGCCGGGACAGCTCCACGGCGCCCGTGGGCAGACCGGTGACGCTCACCTCGTAGCGGCGCTCGCGGTCGTCCTTGTTGAGGATCTCGGCGGTGTAGGAGATGCCGTCCGCCGTCGGGTCGGCCTGGGCGCCCTGGGCCTGGTGGACGGTCAGGCGCACCGGCTCGAAGCTCCAGACGCCGTAGGCGAACAGGGACGCCGACAGGGCCACCGCCCCCACCGGCAGCCACACCCGCGGGCCCCGTACCCGGCTGCGGCCGTCCTGGATGCGGATCAGCTCGGCCTGCTTGGTGCCGAACCCGAACGACAGGATGGGGTCCTTGCCGAACCGCCCCATGTAGGTGCCGCAGGCGTCGATGCACACGCCGCAGTTGATGCAGCGGGTGTAGATCTCGGGCTGGCGCGGGTCCAGGTCCACCGGGCAGACGTCCTTGCACAGGGTGCAGCGGTTGCAGTCGGACGCCCGGGCTTCGTTGAAGCGGATCTGGAGCGTGTCGCCGCCGCGGAACATGTACTGCCACAGGCCGTAGGGGCACATGTACTTGCACCAGGCGTGGCGCAGCAACCCGAGGTCGATGACGAGGAAGACCCCCAGCATCAGGCTGAAGACCGCGATGTACAGGTTGAACGTGCCGCCCGTGAACTGGGCCCACAGCTCGCGCGGGGGGTAGAAGTAGGCCATCACGACGACGGTCAGGGTCGTGGCGATGAGCAGGACCGCGACGGAGAAGATCCCCCACGCCTTCACCAGGGGCCACAGGCGCTTGCTGGACCGCACCCCGGTGCGCTCGGGCGACAGGCCCGCCAGCACCCGGCGGCCGAGGAGCTTGCGGGCGAGGCCGTTGAGCAGCTCGGACAGCGTGTGCTGGGGGCAGGCCCAGCCGCAGAAGATCATGCCGAAGCTGGAGTAGAAGGCCGTCGCCGTGAAGAACACCATGGCCCAGAACGGGAAGACGATGAAGAAGTCGTCCCACCAGATCTGGAAGCCGCCGATCAGGAAGCGCCCCGCCCCCGCGTCGATGCGGAACAGGCCCGTGAAGGGCAGCACGACGAACAGGGTGAGCAGGGTCCACTGGACCGTGTGCCGTACCCGGACGAGGCCGTGGGGGGTCACGTCCGGGGCGCCCCCTTCACGCTGTGGCGCAGGACCAGGATCAGGGCCGCGCTGATGAGCAGGACCGCCACCACCACGGCGCCCACCCACACGGTCATGTTCTGGCTGCGCCCGGCCACCACCGACTCGGGGATCATGAGGCCCGCCCGCCAGGCGTTCTGGGGGCCCTCGTAGTAGCCGTGGCTGGGGGCCAGGGCCACGTAGTGGGGCTGGCCGTCGCCCTGGCGCCAGCCCCCCGCCTCGTACACCCCCTCGGCGCCGGCGGCGCGGGCGAGGCCCAGGTCGTCGAGGGAGCGCCCGACCAGGGCCCGGTCGGCGGACAGGAAGATGCGCCCGTCCCCATCCACCAGGAAGGCCTGGCCGTACTCGGCCAGACGCATGCGGTCCAGGACGCTCTCGCCCAGGACCGCGGACACGTCGAACAGGCCCGTCACCCAGCCCCCGGCACCCTCCACGGGGGCCGTGATCGCCACCACGAGGGCGCCGTCCGGGTCGGTGAGGACCTCCGACAGGCCGGCCTCGGGGGACGCCGGGAGGAGGCGGCCCCAGCTTTCCGGGAGGGCCGGAGGGACGGTCAGGCGGCGGCCGTCGGAGAGGGCCACGAAAAGGGCCTTGAAGCGGCCGGACTGGACGTAGGGGTCGTAGCGGGCGAGGGCCTCGGGGGCGGCGGGGCCGGTGAGGTCCGGATCGGAGGCGAGGGTGTGGATCTGCTCGTGGCCGTCGTGGAACTGGGTCTCCACCTTGTCCATGAGGGTGTCGGCGACGCCGCCCAGGGGGTTGATGCGGCCCCAGGCGGAGAGGTCGCGGATCTCGTGGACGAACACCCAGACCACCAGGGCGATGGGGAACCCGGCCACCAGGACCAGCGTGACAGCCAAGCGCAGGCGTTTCATCGGGCTTGGGGCCTCACGCCGCCGGCCCGGGCGGGGCGCTCAAAAGACCTGGGAGTCCTCCTCCTCCGCCCGCGGGGGGACCGGGGAGGCGGCGTCGGTCCGGGCACGGCGCCACAGGAAAAAGAGGAAGAGCCCCACCAGGCAGAACACGATGCCCAGCAGGAACACGAAGAAGCCGCCCCACAGGCCCGCCAGGCTGATCTGGACGTACTTGTAGCCCCCCTCCTCCACCACCTTGGCCGCCGCCGGGGCGGCGGGCACCAGGCCCGCCAGGGCAACGAGGGCCGCGAGCGCCCGGCGAAGGGCCATCACGCCGTGTCCGGCTTCTGGTCCGCGCCCGGGACCTGGCCCAGCATCTTGCGGATGGGGGGGTCCATGTCGTCCCAGGTGGTCACCCCCGGATAGACCCCGGTGATCGTGCCGGTGGCGTCGATCAGGAACGTCCACGGGTCGCCCCGCACCCCCAGGGCCGTGTAGACGTTGCCGTTCTTGTACTCGTCGATGTGGATCACGTCGAAGGCGTGCTTGTACTGCTCGTGGTAGCTGTGCACCGTGTCGATCTGGTTCTGGCACTGGGTGCAGTGGGCCGGGGTCGCGAACAGCAGGATGAACGGCTTGTGGGCCGCCACCTCCTCGGCGATCGTGTGGGTGTAGAAGTCGGGGTACGGGTCGTAGGCCGTGGTGAACGTGTGCACGTCGTCCCCGGGGCCGGGGATGGCGTTCTTCAGGGGCTGGATCTTGGTCCCCAGCAGGCTCTGGGTCTCGGGGGAGCAGCCGGCGGCGAGCAGAACCACCGCGGCCGCCCACATCAGCACGCGGGATTTCATGGAGTTAGGGCTCCGATCATCACGTTTCCGGTCATTTTACCACCCCTCTGTGTAATGGGCTCGGCGGCCCCGCTTATTCCCCGGGGGCTCCGGCGGACCCCGTTCCGTCGGCCGGGCGGGCCGCGCCGGCCCCACGGGCGGTCAGGTAGACGTTCCAGGCGAACAGGGCGTTGGCCAGCAGGACCAGCAGGCCCCCGGTGCCCACCACCCCCATCCAGGGGGCCCGGGCGGCCGAGATCTGGTCGGCGGCGCCCTCCCAGAACAGGCGCCCGCCCGTGTAGCCGGCCACGAAGAAGCCGCCCACCATCATCACGAGCCCCAGGTTGTGGGTCCAGAAGTGGACCTTCACCAGGCGCTCGCTCGCGATGGGGCGCCGGAGGACCCGCGGGATGATGTAGTAGCTGGCGCCGAAGATGGCCATCTCCACCCATCCGAGCAAGTTGATGTGGCCGTGGGCCAGGATGATGAAGCGGGCCGGGGGCGCCTCCAGGAAGTGCCGGATGACCGGGATGCCGCTCTGGATCGCCCCCCACGAGAAGCCGATCAGGGCGTAGGCGATGCAGGCGTAGAAGAAGCGCAGGATGTAGCGCTCCACCGTCGTCAGCGGGTCCATGCCACCTCCCTCGGGGACCTGGGGAATCTCGGGGGGAACGTCACGGCCCGCCCGGCGCCGCGGCGCCCTTGGGCCCGGTGCCGGCGGCCGCGTAGGGGGACGTGCCGGCGGCGGCCGTCTTTGACACGACGTTGGGCGCGGGCTCCGGGAGGGGCTTGGGCGTGATCCGGACCACGGTCTTGGGCGGGTCGTCCCAGCACACCCGGGCGCCGAAGAAGTCGGACGCGTAGTCGGGCCGGGTGGGGTTCCGGGTCGTCACCTGGGACGACCACGGGTCGCACTTCCAGCAGCCGCCGCGGGTGATCACGTAGAAGCTCTTGCGGTTCGGGTCCGGCACCACGTTGCCCGACTTGTCCACCTTGTAGGCCCGGTATCTGGCCGGGTCGTCCCGGTTGCCGGGGTAGGGCGTGTAGTGGGTGGAGGTCCACTCGTACACGTTGCCCATCATGTCCATGACGCCGTAGGGGCTGGCCCCCAGGGGATAGCTGCCCACGGGGGTCAGGCCGTTCTTCAGGTAGTCGATGTTGGCGCGGGACGGCTCGTAGTCGTTGCCGTAGGGGTAGATGCGCTGGTCCGTGCCCCGGGCGGCCTTCTCCCACTCCTCCTCCCGGCACAGGCGGCCGCCGCGCCACTTGGCGTACGCCTCGGCCTGGTGCTGGCCGACGTAGGTGATCGGCAGGTTGCCGGTGCCCTCGGGAAAGGTGGTCTTGCCCTTCCAGCTGGGGGGCGGCAGGTAGCCCGCGTCCTGGACGAACCTGGCGTACTGGGCGTTGGTCACCTCGTACTTGCCGATGTAGAAGTCCGGCACGTAGACCTGGTGCACGGGGGTGGCGTCGGAGTTGGCGTCCTCGTCGTTCTCCGGGCGTCCCATCTCGAACGGCCCGCCCCGGATCAGGATCGCCTCCTCCCCCACCGGCGCGGTGCCGGGGGCCTCCTCGTGGGCCTGGTGCTCGCGCTGGGCCAGGGTCTCGCTCACCAGCTTGTGCTCCTCGCCGCTGGCCAGGAGGACCGCGTGGGCGATGCCGAACCCCAGGGCCACGGCCAGGACCGTGGCCGCGATGGGCAGCCACGGCAGGTCGGGCATGGCGAGCAGGTCGCGCTCGACGACGTAGGGGTCGTCCTGCGGCTCCCCGGTCTGCCCGTCGGTCTGGCCGTCGGGCTTCCCGTCCGTCTGGCCGTCGGTCCGACGCGCTTGGGGGCGCTCGCCGAAGTCGTCGACGATCGGCACGGGCCCTCAGGCGCCCGGCCGCGCGCCCGCCGGCCGGCGCCGGAGCACGGTCAGGAAGACGTTGGCGATGTAGAGCCAGTGGCCCAGCCCCATGACCGTCGCCGGGATGACGAAGCCCAGGGTGTGCCACGGCTGCATGGCCGCCTTGGCGTCGAAGAACGACATACCCTGGGCCAGCATCATGCGGCCCTCGGCGAGCCCCAGGGCGACCATGCTCAGGTACCACATGAGCACCCCCACGGCCATGCCGATCAGGGACAGGCGGGCCAGGCGCGCCGACCACAGGGGGCGCGAGAGGACCCGGGGCAGGAGGTAGTAGCTGGCCCCGATGGCGATCATCACCACGCCCCCCACCAGGTTCACGTGGGCGTGGGCCAGGGGGTCGATCAGGTGCCCGGCGCCGCCGGTGGACATGATCCAGCGGCGCACGTCGGGCATCACCTGCACCACCCCCTGGGCGGTGCCGATCAAAAAGAACAGGGCCGCCCAGACCAGGAAGTGCACGACCAGGCGGTCGGTGTCGGCGGTGTGGGGCTGCACCCGGATCCTGCCGCCGTTGCGCACCACCTGGTGGGTGGCGAAGGTCTCCGGGGGCGCCTTGAGCAGCGTGGCGATGGCGCTCTTGAGCTCGGCGTCGGAGAACCCGGGGCCCAGCTCCAAAAGGCCCAGCGGGATGTCCTGGTCCCGCCCGTCGCGGTGGACGATGACACTGCCTCTCATGCCCTCACTTCCCTCCCTCGAATCCGGTGCCGGACGATCTCGGCGATCCAGCCCGCCATGAGACCCAGCTCCAGCATCACGAGCATGAAGAACACGAACAGCCCGAACCCCAGCACGTGCACGTCCGGGTTTGCGCCCTCGGCCAGCTGGAAGTACTCGATCGGGTGGACGATCGCCACCGGGAGCATGCCGTACCACTTGCCGTGCTCCCCGGCCACGATCCCCGCCACGAATCCGGCCGCCGCCGGGACGAACGCCACCGCCGTGAACCAGCGCGGGTCCGTGAAGGTGTTCACCCCCTCCCAGACCTCCACCGGCATCCCCACCACCTGCATCAGCGCCCAGTAGGTGACGCACCCCAGGACCAGGCCCAGGGGCCCCATGAGGAACGCGGGCGCCCCCTTCTCCCGGGGCGCGCCGACGGGCCGGGCGTCCGCCGGCTCGTCGGACGGGTCGCCCGGACCGAAACCGCCTCCCTCGCGGGTCTTCATGGCGCCCCCCCGGGTTTCACGTCCCCCCCGCGGGAGCCGCGGCCGGGGCCCGCTCCTTGAGACTGGTCAGGTAGGCCACCAGGTCCGCCCGGTCGGCCTCGGACAGGCCGACGAAGGAGGGCATCTGGTAGATGCGCTTCTGGGTGGAGGGCAGGATCACCTGGGGGTTCTCCGCAGCCAGGTAGCGGGTGAGCCACTCGGCGTCACGGCGCGAACCCACCCCGTCCAGCGGGCCGCCCCTGCTGCCCCCCAGGTTCCAGATGGTGTGGCACACGGAGCAGTTGTTCTTGCGGTACACGAGCTCCCCCCGGGCCGCCGCGGGGCTCTCGACCTGATAGGTGGGCATGACCTCCGGCGGCGCGTCGTACACGACATAGCCCATGTAGAGGGCGACCACGCCGATCATGGCGGCGACGCCCCAGATCGCCTTCTCACCCTTCCTCACGTCCCGCCGGAGCCCTCCCCCTTATCGGACTTGCCCGAGGCACCGGGCTTGCCGGACGCCGCCGCGGCCGTCTCCGCAGCCTCCTCCTCGGCCTCCTTGCGCAGGCGGCTCTCGCGGGCCATGCGCTTCTGGCGCATGGCGAGCTCCTGCTCGGCCTCGTCGAGGTACATGTCGTCGTCCAGCTCGTCGAACATCTGGTACTTGATCTTCTCGTCGAACTGGCCGTGGCGGAAGCCCCAGAGGACCGCCACCACCACCCCGGCCAGCAGGATGACGGCGGAGATCACCCACACGTAGGGCACCCACAGTGTCGGCATATCGGGCATGGCGCGTCCCCCGGACAAACGTGGCGCGCGCCGCGAACCCGGTCGGACGGGGCGGCGCGGGCGCCGATTTCCAAAACGTCAAATTATAGGACGACGACGGTACCCTTCACAAACTTTGGGGACCCGGATGGGATCGAATCGGGGCCGGAGCAGCGCCGATGCGGCGCGCGGGGCGGCCCTCAGGCCGCGACCCTGGCCTCGTAGCCCGCGGCCTCGATGGCCTGAACCAGGGCGTCGGCGGACACTTGGGCCTCGTGGTCCACCACGGCCCGGCCGGGCTCCAAGCTCACGTCCACCTTGCTCACCCCGTCCTGGCCCTCCAGGAGTCCCCGGACGTTCGCCACGCACCCCTGGCAGGTCATGCCCGTCACTTCCAGCGTCGTCGTCATGTCGCTCTCCTCCTCGCGGCCGGCCGTTACGCCGACAGGCCGTGGGTCAGCGTCGCCAGGGCGGCGGCCATGTCCCGAATGTGGCCGATCACGTCCCCGGCGGCGTTGTTCTTGGCCTTGTAGGCGGCGTCGGAGCGGGCCGAAAGGTCCTGGATCGTGGCCCCCTCCAGGTCGGTGAGGAAGCCCGAGCCGATGCCCTTCTTGATCTCGTCCACGTACTTCTCGTTGGCGCCCAGGACCGCGGCCTTGGTCACCTTGCCCGCGGGGTCCACCCCCACGGCGAGCTTCACGTCCCCGTGGCCGTACTCGAACTCCTTGTCCATGGCCGCCCCCAGGACCCGGTCCGTGCCCTTGTCGCGGGCCAGCAGGTAGGTGTGGATGTCGCCGTCGTCCAGGGCGACCCCCAGGCTCGACTGGGCCCAGGCCGCCCCCGCCGCCTTGATCGCCTCCTTGCGCCGGGTGACGTGGGCGCCGTCGGGGAGCATGGCCTTGAGCGCGTCGTTCGCCGCCATGAAGTCCACCATGGGGCCGGCGTGGCCCTCGTGGGCGGGGCCCGGCACCGGCATCAGCATGAGCCCCGCCATGATCGCGGCCACCAGGAGGGGGCGGCGGTTGCGGGACGTCCACGAAATCACGTTCGACCTCGGATTCGACCGCAGATTCATGGGGAGACCTCCTTGGGTCGGGAAAGCCATACCTCGAACAATACACGGAGGGCCGTCACTAGGAGGCACACGCCCACCGCCGTGCCGGACACGACGCTCAGCCAGGCGTAACCGTCCGAGACGAAGCGCACGAGCCACAGGCCGCCGATGTCGGCCCCCAGGCTCAAGGTCAGCACCGCCACCAGGACCACCTTGAACGCCTCCGGCAGGGTGGTCAGGCACGCCAGGGCCCCCACCGTCAGCAGGATGAAGGAGAAGCCGAGCAGGTGGATGTGGGAGAGCTGGGCCAGCTGCTGGAGGGTGATGGACTTCACGCCGCCCATGCCCTCCATGCCGCCCTCGGCCATGCCCTCCATGTGCTCGTGCCCGGCCATGGCGTCATGGTCGTGATCCATTGCAGCAGGGGCCTCATCGGCAGGCTCGGCGGCGGGCTCGTCGAAGGAAAACTCCTCCTCCACGAAGCCCTGCTTCTCGAAGGTGGCCTCCTCGGCCTTGGAGAGGGTCTGGTCGCGGTAGTGGTCGGCCACGGCCGCGGGCGTCAGGCCCACGGCCAGGGCGGCGTTGAGGGCGCCCGAGAGGTAGCCGGCCCCGATCACCAGGAGGAACCCCGTGACCAGCACCCGCCAGGAGGGGCTGAGACCCTGGAGCCGGCCCGGCCTCGCTTCCAACGTCCCCTCCATCGCCGCGGGGCCCTACGCCCCTTCTCTCTCCGTGCCACCCGGCCGGTGCTCGTGGGAGTGGGTATGGCCGCCGTGGGTGTGGGTCCCGTGCGTGTGGGCGCCGTGCGAGTGCGTGTCGTGGCCCTCGGGCCCGGCGTGGCTGTGGGGCACGGCGACCTCGGGGTGGTGCGCGTCCTCGCCGTCGCCGTGGGTCAGCTCGTGGATGTGGTGCGGGTCCTCGTCCTCGTGCAGGTGCTCGTGGTCGTGGGCGTGGGCGTGGATGTGGACGTGCTCGTGGTGCTCCACGCCGTGGACGTGGCGGTGGGCGTGCAGGAAGTCCTCGATGATCCGCCGGTGCTCCTCGTCCATCTGGCCCGCCCGCAGCTTGTCGTGCAGCAGCTCGTGGGTCATGAGGGCCAGGGGCAGCTCCAGGTTGTTGGCCTCCAGCAGGCCCCGGTCGTAGAGGATCTCGGAGGCCTTGCCGTCCGCCACGATGCGGCCGTCGGTGAGGACCAGGCAGCGCTCGCACACGTCCAGGGCGATGTCCAGGTCGTGGGTGCACAGCAGGACGGTCTTGTCGCAGCGCTGGAGCCACTCGATGAGCTTGCGCCGGTTGAGCGGGTCCATGTTGGTGGAGGGCTCGTCGAACACCAGAATCTCGGGCTGATAGGAGAGAACCGTCGCGAGCGCCAAACGCTTCCGTTCCCCGAAAGAAAGGTGGTGCGAGGAGCGCTCCTCGAAGCCACGCAAGCCCACGGTATCGAGGGCCTCGTCCACGCGGGTGGCGATCTCGTTCTTGGAGAGCCCCAGGTTCAACGGGCCGAAGGCCACGTCGTCGAAGACCGTGGGGCAAAAGAGCTGATCGTCCGGGTCCTGGAAGACGATCCCCACCTTGCGCCGGATGTCCTTGAGGTTCTCGGGCCGCACCGGGACGCCGTCGATGACCACCTGGCCCGCGGTGGCGATGGCGACGCCGTTCAGGTGGCTCATGAAGGTGGACTTGCCGGCGCCGTTGGGGCCGATCAGGGCGACCTTCTCGCCGTGGCCGATGTCGCACGACAGGCCCTTGAGCACCTCCACCCCGTTGGGGTAGCTGAACCGGACGTCCGATACCTG
>CAZGRJ010000033.1:4964-9310 GCA_964528115.1 uncultured Nitrospirales bacterium | reverse complement strand
CCGTCAGTGGGTGTGCGGGTCCAGCCCGGCGTGGGAGTGGCGCTTGCGCCTGGAGGCCAGGAGGGCGGCGCCGCCCAGGACCGCCAGCACCCCGAACCCGATCGCCACCCGTTTCAGCGGGAAGGGCTCGGCCTTCACCTTGGTGACCGTGCGCTCGATGTCGGCGGCGTCCACCGAGGCCGTCTCGCTGAGCGCCACGCCGGACAGGTCCGAGGCCGCGATCGCCACCTTGGCGTAGTGGCCCATCTGGGCGTCGGCGTCGGCCACGTAGTCCTCGCGCTGCATGATCGGGAACAGGTAGCCCCCGTGGTCGTTGGTCATCCCCTGGTGGACCACCGTGCCGTCCGCCGTCATGAGGCGCATGGTGGTGTTGCGCGCCGGGGTGCCGTCCGGGAAGAAGGCCTCCACCAGGATGCCCTCCTTCACCGGCGTGTAGTCGATCAGGAGCTTGTGGGCCAGGGCCGGATGGGGGGCCAGGAGCCCCGCGCCGAAGATCGCGGCGCCGACGACCAGGGCCATCAGGGTCGGCACCACGGAGGGGGCGGGGCCCGGAACCTTGGTCCGCTGGCCCGCCAGGGCCTCGGGCTTGACCTTGGTGAGGAAGCCCGCGCAGGTGCCGGCCACGACGGCCTCCAGGACCATGATGACGCTGTGGGCGATCACTACCAGCTTGGCCTGCACGAAGAACTCCCGCCCGGAGAGCACCATGGCCGTGGCCATCAGCATGCCGGACGAGAACACCCCGATGGCCCCCGCCAGGGCGCCGAACACCACCTCGCGCCGCTTGAACCGGGTCAGGTGGCGCAGCTGCCAGACGCCGTAGGCCACCAGGGCGCCTCCCCCTAAGTTCACGGCGTTCTGGCCGATCACGGTCACGCCGCCGTGGCCCAGGAGCAACGTCTGCAACGTCACCCCCAGGGCCACAGCAGGGAAGGCGCGCAATCCCAGTATGATCCCCATCAGGCCGTTTAGGATGAGGTGGACGCTGGTGGGCCCGGCCGGGACGTGGACCAGGTCGGCCACGAAGAACACGGCGGTGAGCACCGAGATCTTGGGGATCTCCTCCAGCTGCACCTTGCGCAGGCAGACGGCCGTCAGGCCCGCCGCCGCGACCCACCCCCCGGCCAGGACCGGGGCGCTCAGGATTCCGTCGGAAATGTGCACGTCAACACGCCTTTCTGTGGGCGGGGTCCGGCGGCACGGGGCGGCCGGCCGGGTTTCCTGTCGGTGCCCCGGCCGGCCGCCGTGACCGGTGCCGCCGCCGGGCCGGTCGTCGCGTTGGAAGCCATCGTAGCACGATATTAAGAATCTGGCTACTTGAGGCCCTACTTCACCGCCTTGTCCATGTCGTAGGCCTTGATCCAGATCAGGGCCCCGGTCTCGATCGGGTAGTCCTTGCCGTCGTGCTTCAGGGTGTGGTCGCCCTCCATCAGGGCGGCGAAGCCCCACCAGCCGGCGCGCGGCATGGCGTAGGTGAAGACCCCGTTCCGGTCGCCGTGGATCACCTGGGTGATCATGGTCTCCGAGGGGGGGTGGATCTTCCCCTCCGGGTCGTAGGTCTCGACCTCGACCTCCGGGTTGGCCACGGGCTTGCCGTTCATGAACACCTGGCCCTGGAACACATTGCCCTTCCAGAGGCCGTAAGGGCGCGTGAGTGGCACGATCTCGGCCTTCAGGCCCACCGGCTGGTCCCAGCCCACCTCCATGCCGAGGCCGTTCACGACCACCTTGGTGTAGTGGACGATGAAGGTGTTCTCGGAGGGCTCGAAGTACGGCTTGGGCTCGATGTAGAAGACGTGGTCGCCGGGCTTCTTGACCGTGAACTCGGCCGTGAAGGCGTCCCGCATCTTGCCCTCGGAGTCCTTCCGCTTCACGGGCTTCAGCGAGCCGAGCAGGTCGGTCTTGGTGCCGCCGCGCACCACCACCCCGAACTGGGCGGGCCTCTCCATGTTCATGCCGTACCCCTCCATGGGGTGCCAGAACCTGACGTCCAGGTCGATGTTGCGGTCCTCCCCCTGGGCGACCATGTCGTCGGAGGGGATGATCATCTGGAAGTGGGCGAAGGCGGGGGTGGCCGCCAGGACCACGGCCGCGGCCGCCGCCGCCAGGGTCTTCTTGGTGTGCTGGAACATGTGCGTCTCCTGGATACCGGGTGGAAGGTCGGGTTCTCGGCCCGTCCCCTAGAAGTTGAGTTGGGCCCGCGCGCCGGCCACCGTGATGGTGTCGGTGGAGGCGTCGCCGCCGTTGTTGGTGATGATCTGCACGTCGGGGGAGATGGTCAGGTGCTCGGAGAGGGTCACCTTGTAGTAGGCCTCCAGGTGTCCCTCGTCCCCCGAATCGGCGATGGCTGCGATGTCGGAGGCGTTCTTGTTGACCATCACCACGCCGTAGCCGACGCCGAACACGTCGTCGTCGCGGCCCCAGACACTACCGGACACGACCGCCCCGGCACTCCAGGCCGCCTTGACCACGTTCTCGTCCAGCTTGTCGTCCTGGCCCGAGTAGCGCGCGAACACCCCGAACCCGCCCGGCAGGGCCTGGTCGAGGCTCACGCCGTAGGCCACGTTCTCCTTGGTGTTGCCGGTGGCGATCTCGGTGTACTTGCGCGCGTCGTAGATGCCGTAGACGCGGTAGTTGCCTTCCATTCCACCGATGCCGGGCTTCACGTTGAGCTGGAGCGCGGTGTAGGGGTTGTCGGTCACGCCGTCGAAGCCCGATCCCACCCCGTTGGCGACCAGGCCCATCACCTCGAACATGTCCGAGGGGGTGGCCGTCACCGCCACGCCGGGCGCGTAGTACACGTCGCACTCGGCGTAGGTGGTCCCGGCGGAGCGGGTGAAAATGCCCGACAGGAACTGGTCGGTCTCGTCGTTGGCGTAGGCGTTGGTGTCGTACATGCTCTCGACGTCCAGCTTGCCCGCGTCGACCACGACATTGCCGTCGGCCAGCTCCGTCTCCACGAAGAGCTGGGAGATGGAGGGGGAGTTGAACGCGTTGTCGGCCGTCTCCACCTCGGTGATGAAGGCGTCGTAGTTGGCCGTGGAGAGCGAGCCGAGCCGCTCGTCCACCCCGCTGCCGTTGCCCGACTCCAGGGAGACGTTGACGCTGGTGCGGTCGCTGATCTGGCCGGTCAGGTTGAGGTCAAAGGTGTAGGTCAGGTCGACCCCGTCGTTGGTGCCGTTGCCGTCCGTGCCCTGCAGGAACCAGGTGACCCCCCCTTCCAGATCGATCCCAGGGTAGCCCTCGAAGGTATGGGGCACCACGTGGCCGTCGTCCGCCTCGTCCTCGTGCGCCAGGGCCGGCGCCGCGCCCACCGCGCCCAGCAGCGCCAGGGCCGCCGCCGCGGCCAGGGTCCGTTTCAGAGTTTCCATCGCGTGTTCCATCGCCCTATTTCGTCCTTTCCTTGAGTTCGCCGTTTCCCGGACGGCCCCTCCCCTCCCGGGGCCGTCCGGACCTCAAACCGTACCGGCCCCGTCAGTGGCCGTGCTCGTGGGGCTCGTCGCCGTGGCCCTCGTGGCGGTGCTCGTGCGCCTCCTTCTCGTGCCCCGGGTGCGTGTGCTCGTGGGACTTCTCGTCCCCCCCGTGCCCGTGCTCGTGGGCGTGCGTGTGGCCGTGGGGGTGCTCGTGCTCGTGCTTGTGGCCGTGGCTGTGGGGCGGATCGCCCTTGTGGGAGTGCTCGTGCAGGTGCTCATGCTCGTGCTTGTGGCCGTGCTCGTGCGAGTGCTCGTGTCCGTGCTTCTCCATCGCGGTGCTCCTGATGGGGGGTCTCGGTCCGGCGCCTACCGGTGCCCCGTGGGCCTCGCAGGCCCGGCAGGCGCCGGCGCACGCTCCTCGGCATCCGCATCCAGGTGCGCGTGGGGGTGCAGCGTGTCGTCGTGGTGGGTGTGCGCGTGGGCGTGGCTGACGGCCTCGTGCTCGTGGGCGTGCTCATGCTCGCCCGCGAAGCCGTCCGGGTGGCCGTGCGTGTGGTGCCCGTCGCCATGAGTGTGCCGGTGGGCATGCCGCACCGGGGGGTGGAAGTGCCGGCTCCAGGCCTCGTCGCAAGCCATGTCGGGTCCCTTTCGCGCCTGCATCCGGGTTCCGGGCGCCGCCCCGGGTGAGGCGGGCGGGTCCTTCCGTCGGGGATCCGCCCGCCTCGGCCGATGGGGAGAACAGGGATGCGCTGCCTTCCATCGGCCCGGCCGTCCGACTTGGGGGGTGGGATCGGCCGTTTCCGGGTTCGTGCCACGTCGGAAAAGAACGTAGCACAAGCGTCCGGGGACGTCAATGCCACCTATGAAATTATCGTGCTACTTCTTCGCCGGGGGCGGCTGGGGGCGCGCCTCGCCCGCCTCGCCCGCCTCGCC
>CAZGRJ010000033.1:0-4864 GCA_964528115.1 uncultured Nitrospirales bacterium | reverse complement strand
ACTTCTTCGCCGGGGGCGGCTGGGGGCGCGCCTCGCCCGCCTCGCCCGCCTCGCCGGGGGCGCCGGCGGCGTCGAACAGCCACTCCAGGAACTCCCCCAGGGAGACCTCCACGTGCCGGTGGGCGTGGCTGTGCTCGCCGGTGAAGCCGTCCGGGTGGGTGTGGTCGTGGTGGGCCTCCGGGTCGCACGGGGCGTGGGTGTGGCGGTGGGTGTGGTGGCGGGCGCGGGCGTCTTCCGCATGGGCATCGGGAAGGGGCCCGGGCGACGGGGGATCGGGGCGGTGGCGCATGGGGGGCTCCGGGGCGGGGGCGGCGCCGGGCCCCCGGTCGGGGGCGAGGCGGGCCCAGTTGTACTACGATAGTTACAAACGTAGCACTAATGCCCGGCACACGTCCACCGCCGGGGCCCCGGCATGGCCTACCCGACCAGGATCCAGTGCGAGAAGACGGAGATGGACGGCCAGAAGTAGTGGCCCATGAAGCCCCCCGGGTCGAGCCAGACCAGGGCGATCACCAGGAACATCCCCACCGGCTCCACCTGCGCCAGCGTGTAGGCCCAGGAGCGCGGCAGCAGGCCCACGGCGATCCGGCCGCCGTCCAGGGGCGGGATCGGAAGCAGGTTGAACAGGGCCAGGAGGACGTTCAGCTCCACGCTCAGCTTGAGCATGAACAGGAGGGGCAGCCAAAACGAGAACCCCCCGCCGCCGAAGTGGGGGATGGTGAAGGCCGGCAGCGACAGGGCCGGGGCGAACATCGGCCGGACCAGCAGGATGGCGTGGCACAGGGCCGCGGAGACGGCCGCGAGGATGAGGTTCGTGCCCGGGCCCGCCCCCGCCACCCAGACCATGTCCTCGCGCGGGCGGCGCAGGTTGCGGAAGTTGATGGGCACCGGCTTGGCCCACCCGAACAGGAACCCGGTCCCCAGGAGCAGGAGGGCCAGGGGCACCAGGATCGTGCCCACCGGGTCGATGTGCTTGAGCGGGTTGAGGGTCACCCGCCCCACCGTCCACGCCGTCCGGTCGCCCTTGCGCAGGGCCATGTAGCCATGGCCGGCCTCGTGCAGGGTGACGGCGAACAGGAGCGGCAGGGCCAGGAGCGCGAGCTTCTGGACCGTGGAGCCGATATCCATGGACCCCATTCTACCCGGGAGAGGCCGGCCGGGCCCGTCCCGCGGAGGCGGCCTCGGGTCCCTCGGGGGGCGGCGGCGGCTCCCCCAGGGAGACCGAACCCGCCGGCAGGAAGCGGCTCCGGCCCACCTTGAGCACGGGCAGCGTGCGCACCACGGTCCCGTCCGGCGCCACGGTGAACGACCCCGTGGCCCCCGTGTAGGGGCCCGCGAGGCGCATCCACGGGTCGCCCTCCCCCGGCACCACGGCCCGCAGGGCCAGCTGCATGGCGTCGTAGCCCAGGGCCGCGAACAGGTCGGGGGCCTCGCCGTAGGCCTGCCGGTAGGCCTTGAAGAACGCCTTGCCCACGGGCCCGTCCCGGTCCAGGGCGGAGACGAAGCGCGCCCCGGTCACGGCGTCGCCGCCGGTCTGGATGAGGCGCGGGTCGTTCCAGCCCGAGGTGCCGATGAGGGGCACCTCGATGTCCTGGAACGGCAGGTGCGGCGCCGCCACCACCACCCGGTCCCACGGCCCCGGCAGGAACACGGCGTCGAAGGTGGGGTAGTAGCCGTGGGGCCCGATGGGCGGCCCCTGGAGGGGCGGCTTGGGCTCGGTGGTGATCTGGATGTCGGGCTCGGGGGCGAGGCCCGCCAGCTCCAGCTCGCTCTCCGGCAGGTTCTGCATGTCCTCGCCGGTCACGGCGGGCACGCCGCCGTTCTTCACGTCCTGGGCCACCAGGGCCTTGATCCGGTCGCGGATGTCCTGCTCCCCCGGGCCGTAGAAGACCGAGGCCGGCACCTCGCCCCCCATGCGGGCCAGCTCCGCCCCGAAGGCCGCCGCCACGCGCTTGCCGTAGGCCCCGTCGGGGGCCACGACGACCACCTTGAGCAGGTCGTTCTCGGCCGCCAGGCGGGCCGCGCCGATGCCCTCCATCTCGGGCGAGACCCCCAGGCCCACGACGATCGACCCGGTGCCGGGTGGACGCGGGACCAGCGGGGCGATCAGGGGCACCCGGGCCCGGGCCGCCGCGCGGGCGGCGTCGCGCACCTCGTCCGAGAGCATGGGGCCGATCAGGACCTCCGGGTCGGCCTCCCGCACCAGGGACGCCACGTGGGTGGAGAACATGGGCTCCTGGGCGTCCAGGTCGCGCACCCAGATGGCCACCTCCCCCTCCGGCAGCCGGTCGCGGGCGGCGTGGTAGGCGAGGCGGATGCCCTTGAGCACCCGGTCGCCGTAGGGCTCCAGGTCGCCCGACAGGTGCAGGAGCACCCCCACCCGGTGGCGGTGGGCCCTCAGCTGCCGCTTCTGCTCGCGGATCAGGTCGCGGGCCTCGTCGGCGAAGGGGCGGTCGGGGTAGGCGGCGACGTAGCGGTCGCCCCACTTCTCCGTCAGGTAGGCCTCCGACTGGCCGGCGTAGAGGCGCACCAGGCGCTCCAGGATCCACGCCCCGGGCACGGGCTCGGGGAAGCGGTCCGCCAGGTCGGCGAGCTGCCGGGCCGACAGGCGGGTGTCGATGAGCTCCTTGACCCGGGCGCTGCCCCGGCCGCGCTCCTCGGGCGGAAGATATTTTTGGCGCCGCATCAGGTCGCGGATGGCCCGCTCCGGGTCGCCCAGGTCCATGCGCAGGTCGGCCACCTCGATGAGCAGGTCGGCCTTGCGCTCGGCGGGGGCACGCCCCAGGCGGCCCAGCATGATGTCCAGGGCCTTGTCGAGCTGCCCCTCGCGCTTGTAGATGGGCAGCAGGGCCTCCTCCACCGAGGCGGCGACCGGGGCGTCCGGGTCGTTGGCGAGCAGCCGCTCCCAGTAGATGCGGGCCTCGTCCTCGCGGTTCAGGCGGGCCAGGGCGTCGCCCAGCTTGTAGAGGACCCGGGCCTGGAGGGGGGAGTCCGGGAACGCGGCCAGCATCTGCTTGTACGCGGCGGCGGCCAATTCGAGCTTGCCGTCGGCGTAGAGGGCGTCGGCCTCCTCCACGGCGGTGGCGGCGGTGGGGGCCTCCACCGGCGGCAGGCCCAGCTCGGCCGCCTCCGGGTCCGGCGGGGGTCCCTCGGGGACGGGGGGCGCCTGGGCCCAGGCGGGGGCGGCCCACGCCACCCACAGGGCCGCGGCCAGCGCCGGGAGCGCACGGCGGAATCGGCCCCGGGGCCGCCGGGGGTGGGAAGGAAGTGGCTGTGCGGGGAGCGCGCGCATCGCGGCGGAGTGAAAGCGCGGCTACTATACCACCCGATGCGGGACCAAGCAGCCATCCCCCGGGGAGCGACCGGCGAGGCCCATTCTCCCCTGCTTCCCGAAGTCACCCCCTACCTGGACCACCTGCGCCTGGAGCGGGGCCTCTCGCCCCACACGGTGGCGGCCTACCGGGCCGACCTGGCGCGCCTGTCGGCCTGGGCCGGCGGCCAGGGGATTTCCGATACGGCGGGGCTGACGCCGCAGCTGCTGGATGGCTACATGGCCCACCTGACGGCCTCGGGCCTCGCCCCCAGCTCCATCGCCCGGGGGCTCTCGGCGGCCCGGGGGCTCGTGCGCCACCTGCTGAAAGCGGGCGACCTCGTCCGCGACCCGACCGTCCACCTGCGCCCGCCCCGCCCCTGGCGGCGCCTCCCCCACGCCCTGCCGGAGGCGGACGTGGCGCGCCTGCTGGAGCCGACCCTGGAGCCCGGCCCCCGGGGCCTGCGCAACGCCGCCCTCCTGGAGCTGATGTACGCCTCCGGCCTGCGCGTCTCCGAGACCGTGGGGCTGCGGCTG
This sequence comes from uncultured Nitrospirales bacterium, assembly GCA_964528115.1. Classification (GTDB taxonomy): domain Bacteria; phylum Nitrospirota; class JACRHL01; order JACRHL01; family JACRHL01; genus CAZGRJ01. The sequence goes on along the minus strand of CAZGRJ010000033.1, from coordinate 1,017 downwards.
GACGGGATCGACCTGCACGCGGGCCACGTGCGCGTCACCGGCAAGGGCGACAAGGAGCGCCTCGTCCCCGTGGGGGCCATGGCCGTGGCCCGGCTGACCGACTACCTGCGTTCCGCCCGCCCCGCCCTGGCCAAGGGCCGGTCGGCGCCGCACCTGTTCATCACGGCCCGGGGCCGGGCCATGACCCGGCAGGCGTGCTGGCACATGCTGCGGCGCCGGGCCCTCAAGTGCGGGGTCGGGCCGGTTCACCCCCACGCCCTGCGCCACTCCTTCGCCACCCACCTGCTCGACCGGGGGGCCGACCTGCGGGTGGTCCAGGCCCTCCTGGGCCACGCCGACATCGGGACGACCCAGATCTACACCCACGTCTCCCGCGCCCGCCTGCGGGAGGTCCACCGCCGCTACCACCCGCGCGGGTGACGAAAACTTGGATCGCGTAGCCCAGCTTGGCGGCCCGCGGGGCCCCGAGGCAAGCCGGACGGGCGATCGCCGGGCGGTTAGCGGGGGATGACGAGGCTGGCGCCGACGGCCAGGCGGTCGGCGTCGCGCAGGGCGTTGGTGCGCTGCAGGGCGCCCACGGACACGTCGTAGGCGCGGGCGATGCGGGTCAGGGAGTCGCCCGGCCGGACCACGTGGACCATGGGCCCGCCCGCCCCGCCCGGCACCGTGAGCCGCTGGCCCACGAGCAGGCGGGCGTTGGCGCGCAGGCCGTTCATGCGCGCCAGCTCCGCCTGGGAGACGCCGTAGTGCTGGGCGAGGCCGGAGAGGGTCTGGCCCCGCGCGACGACGATCTTCCGGGTGGGCGCGGGGGCCGCGGCGCCGGGGACCGTGAGGCGCTGGCCCACCTTCAGCCGGGCCCACAGCCCCAGGCCGTTGGCCCGGGCCAAATCGCCCTGGTCCACGCCGTAGCGGGTCGCGAGACCCGACAGGGTCTCCCCCCGCGCGACCGTGTGGTGCATGGGCGCGCCCCGGGCGGACACGCGGGCGGCGGACGGCGTTGCCGGCGGAGTTGCGGGC
>CAZGRJ010000032.1:19215-21942 GCA_964528115.1 uncultured Nitrospirales bacterium | reverse complement strand
GATGAAGGCGTCGTTCAAGGTCCGGCCGCGCATGAAGGCCAGGGGCGCGATCTCGATGTCGCCGCGCTCCAAGAGGCGGCGGGCGGCGTCCACGGGCATCATGTCGAACAGGGCGTCGTAGAGGGGGCGCAGGTAGGGGTTGACCTTCTCCACCAGGTCGCCCGGCAGGAACCCCAGGCGCTCCCCCGCCTCCACCGCCGGGCGGGTCAGGATGATACGGCGCCTCTCCTTGCGGTTGTATGCCGAAACCGCCGCGGCCATGGCCAGGTAGGTCTTGCCGGTACCGGCCGGGCCGATGGCGACCACCAGGTCGTTCTCCGCGATGGCCTTGAGGTAGCGGGACTGGTTGCCCGAGCGGGGGACCAGGCGCTGGACCCGGCCGGTCAGGTGCAGGGCGGGCGGCTCCACGGGCCGCCCCTCGTGCGACTGCAACAGCAGGAACCGCACGTCGTCCGGCCCCACCTCGCCCAGGCGCAGCTGCAGCTCGCCCAACTGCTCGATGACCTCCTTGGCCTTGGCCACGGCGGCCTCGGGCCCCTCCAGGGTCAGGCGCTGGTCCCGGGCCACGATCACCACCCCCAGGGCGGACTCGATCGCCTTCAGGTGCGCGTCGTACAGGCCGAAGAGCGCCGCGGGATCGAGCCGCTCCGCCAGCACCAGGGTCTGGGTGGTCATGGGGGGAGTATAGGGGGGCCCCCTCCCCCTGACAAGGCCGTCCGGCGGCCCCAATCCCCCGCGCCGAAAGCACTTAAGCTCGCTTCCCGCAAGGCCGAATTGGATATGAAGGTCTGTCGGGTGAGGTGCGTTTTGGAGGCACGTCGACAAGCGCTGATTTTTCTCGTGGGCGAACACCGGTACGCCATGGACATCCTGCACCTGCGCGAGGTGGGCCGGCTTCCCCACGTCGAGCCGGAGCCGGGGGCCCCGGCCGGTGTGCTGGGCGTGGCGCGCCTGCACGGCGAGCCGGTGCGGGTCCTGGCCCTGGCGCTCCTCCTGGGGGAGACCGCCCGGCCCGTGGGGCCCGCCGGTCCCGCCGGGCGGGCCGACAGCCCCCACCCGTGGATGATCGTCAGCCGCGAGACTGGCGGCGACCGCCACTGGCTCGTGGACGGGGTGCAGGACATCGTGGAGTACGACCCGGACCGGGTCCGCCACCACGCCGGGTCCGGCGCCGAAGGCCCCGCGGCCGCGGGCATCCTGGAGGTGGACGGAGAGCTCACGTACCTGCTGACGCCGGAGCTCATCGCCCGGCGCGAGGGGACGGCGTGACCGAGGCCCTCGAAAAGAACGACGCTCCGGCGCCGACCGCCGCCCCGGCCGCCCCCGCGGCGTCGGACGTGGTGCAGCGGGTGGCCGCCGTCCTGGAGCACCACGCCGGCATGCGGGTCCAGTCGGCCCAGCGCCGCCGCCTGGAACGCGCCATCGAGACCCGCATGCGGGTTCTGGGAGAGGCCGACGGAGCCGATTACGCCGACCGGGTGGAGCAGGACGCGGCGGAGTGGCGCCGGCTGGTCCCCGGCGTGGCCGTGGGCGAGACCCGGTTCTTCCGCGACCGGGAGCGCTGGGACGCCGTCGAGCGCGACGTGATCCCCGGCCTCATCGCGCGCCGCGGCGGACGGCCCTTGCGGCTCTGGTCCGCCGGCTGCGCCACCGGGCAGGAGGCCTGGGGCCTCGCCATGGTCTGCGACCGCCTGCGGGACCACTATCCGGGCCTGGTGGCAGAGGTCATCGGCAGCGACATCAACCCCGACGCCCTGGCCGCCGCGCGGGACGCCGTGTACCCCGAGTCCGCCCTGCGCGGGGTGGCGCGGGCCGACCGGGCGCGCTTCTTCGAGCCCGGGCCGGGGCAGGGCACCTGCCGGGTGCGGGCCGACCTGCGCCCCCGGGTCCGGTTCGAGGAGCTCAACCTGCTCGCCTGGGCCGGCGGTCCGCACCGGGGGCCGGCCTACGACCTGATCCTCTGCCTGCGCGTCCTGATCTACCTCTCGCCCGAGGCCACCGAGCGGGTGCTGGCCGCCCTCGCCGGGGCCCTGGCGCCCGGCGGCGTGCTGCTGGTGGGCCACACGGAGTCCCTCACGGCGCCCCCCGGGTGCGTCCTGGAGTGGCTGGGGGGCAGCCACGGCTTCCGCCGGCAGGAGCCCGAAACGCCGACCGCCACGCCGTCCGCGCGCAAGCCCCGGGGCGCGGCGGCCAAGGTCCCGCCCGAGCCGCCCACGCCGGTCGAGGGGCTGCACCTGGCGTGGGAGGCCGCCGTCGCGGAGCGCTACACGGACGCCGAAGCCCACCTGGCGGGGGTCGCCCGCACCGGCGAGGCCCTGCGCCTGTCGGCCTGGATCCGCCTGGCGCGGGGGGACGAGCGGGAGGCGGCGAAGCGGATCGACGCCGCCCTGGCCGAGGCGCCCACCCACCCGGAGCCGCACTTCCTGGCGGGCATGCTTGCCCTGGCGCGGAACCGGCCGGAGGAGGCGACGGCGCACCTGAAGCACGCGGTCTACCTGGACCCGGGCTTCGCCCCGGCCCACTTCCACCTGGCCGCCCTGCTGGCGGCGGCCGGGCGGGAAGACGAGGCGCGCCGGGCCTGGCACGCCGCGGAGCGGGCGAGCGAAACGGACGCGGAGCGGATCCGGCGCTACGTGGGCTTCGACGCCGCGGCGTTCGCCCAGGTCTGCCGGGGCCACCGAGAAGAGGAGGACGGCGGCGGCTGAGGCGCGCCGCGGGGGAAGGGGA
>CAZGRJ010000032.1:0-19115 GCA_964528115.1 uncultured Nitrospirales bacterium | reverse complement strand
TGCAGGCCGACGTGGACGCCCTGCTCAACCAGGCGGAGTCCGGAGGCGACGCCTACCGGGCGATGCTCGGGCTCACGGACCGGCTGCGCAAGCTCCAGGCCGACTTCGAGGCCAGCTTCACGCGCGACCTCCTGGAGGAGTCGCACGAGGGCCGCACCCTCCACCTGACCCTCCAGGTGGGCCCGGAGGTCTTCGCCGTCCCCATCACCCAGTGCCGCCGCCTGGTGCGCGGCGCCGAGGTGGTGCCCCTGCCCGGGGCGCCCCGCCACCTGCTGGGCGTCATCAACCTGCGGGGCGACCTGATCACCGTGTACGACCTGCCGTTCCTCTACGGCTACCCGGCGGCCGAGCGCGCCGTGGCCAACGTGGTGGTCATGCGCGGGCCCACCTTCGACGCCGGGCTCGCCGTCACCGAGATCGGGCGCCTGGCGCCCCTGGACGAGGCCCGGATGGGCCCGCCCCCGGGCACCCTGCCCGCCCCCCTGCGCCAGATCGTGCGCGGCACCTGCTACCGGGACGGCAGGCTCGTCCTGTTCCCCGACCTGGGCCAGTTGTTCACCCAACTCAATGCGAGGAGTTGAGCGGAGTCCGGCATGCAACACCCCACCGACATCCCCAACCCCGGCACGCCCTGGCCCCGGAATCCGGGCATCCCGGCCAACCCGGCCATCCCGGGCATCCCGGCGAACCCGCAGGCCGCCCCCGGGCCGCACCGCTCCCCGCGCCGCCTCTGGCTGATGGGCTCCCTCGCCCTGGGCGCCCTGACCCTGGTGACCATCCTGATCGGCGGCTACGCCATGCACCGCGTGGACCGCGCCCTCGACCAGGCCGCCACCGCCTGGACCGACGCCGACGGCGTGGCCGGCATGCGCATCGGCTCCCTGCGCAGCCTGTGGGCCCTCGACTTGGGCGAGCACGGCCAGGTCACGGAGGCGGAGCAGACCTTCCGCGACAGCGTCCGAGCCTTCCGGAGCCAGCTCGACCAGGTGCGCCAGTCGGGCCTGACCACCCCCGCCCAGCTGGCCGACGCCGAGCGCCTGTTCGCCGACCTGGAGTCCACCTCCCGGGACACCCTGCGGAGCCTGCAGGACACCCCCATCGTCCCCTCGAACCCGGAGCTGGTGACGGTCCAGTCGGACATCGAGAAGCTCCTGGCACAGCTGGGCAACGCCAGCGACGAGCGCATGGAGGCCCAGCTGAGCGAGACCCGCATGATGGTGCGGCGCGCCGTCACGGCCGTGGGGCTCCTCGTCCTGACCGTGGCGGTGGCGGCGGTGGTGGCGGGCTCGCTCCTGTTGCGCGTGGTGCTGCGCAACCTGGACAGCCCGGTGCACCAGATCGCCCGCTCCACCGAGCAGCTGCGCGAGGCCGCCCAGTACCAGGTGAGGAGCGCCGCCGAGCAGTCCTCGGCCACGGTGCAGATCTCCTCGACCATGCAGGAGCTGCTGGCCTCGTACCGCAACATGACCCAGAAGAGCCGCGACATGGTCCAGACCTCCAAGATGGCGGCGGAGGAATGCCACAAGGGCCATACCTTCCTTACCCAGTCCCAGAAGGGCATCGGCCACATCAAGGTGGAGGTGGGGCGCATCGCCGAGCACATGCGGACCCTGGAGGAGAAGTCGCGCCAGATCAACAGCGTCGTCGAGATCATCAACGAGATGGCCTCCCAGACGAACCTGCTCTCTATCAACGCCACCATCGAGGCCGCCGGCGCCGGCGAGGCGGGCCGCCGCTTCGCCGTGGTGGCCGAGGAGATCCGGCTCCTGGCCGAGCGCGCGGTGGAGTCCACCGACGAGATCCGGACCTTGATCGAGGACATCCAGGACACCGTGCAGGTGACCAACACCGTCACCGCCGAGGGCGAGCGCGCCGTGGACCGGGGGCTCGAGGACGTGGGCCGGATCGCGGACAACTTCGACACGCTCCTGTCCCTGGTCACCCAGACCGCCGACGCGGTGCAGCTCATCGAGGCCGCGGCCCAGGAGCAGGGCCGGGCGGTGCAGCAGGTGACCGAGGCGGTGGAGTCCCTGTCCCACATCTCCACCGAGACCGAGCGCCACTCGGGCAACACCCTGGAGACCATCCACAACCTGGGCCACACGGCGCGCCTGCTGGCCTCCATGGCCAGCCAGAACGCCGACGGCGTGACGGCCCCGACGGGGGAGGCCGGGTAGGGCCGTGCTGGACGCACTGCGCACTCGGATGCGGCTGATCTCGGTCAGCCAGGGGAGCCGCATCGTCGCCGCCGTGGTGGTCACGGGGGCGCTCCTCGTGGCCGCAGCCCTGCCGCTCATGGACGGCCTGGGGCGCAACGCCCGGCTGGCCGCCTCCATCTCCGACGACCTGGTGCCCACGTCCATCCGGGTGATGGCTTTGGTCAACTCCACCCTGGAGGCCCAGAGCGCCCTGGAGGCCTTCCTCCTGACCGGCGAGGACCGGGAGTGGGGCCGCTTCAACGACGCCATCGCCATGATCCACGTGACCCTGCCGGCGCTCCAGAACGCCGAGGCGCCCCCCGGCTTCGAGAGCCCCGACTCGTTGCGCGGCATGATCCAGGGGGTCAGCGACCTGGTGGACAAGCTGGAGACCCAGGCCCAGGAGGTCTTCGCCCTGCGCCACCGGCCCGACAACGTCTCCGCCCAGCACCTGATCAACACCCGGGGCGAGAAGCTCATCACCCGCTCGGACGCCTTCATCGACATGATCCTGGAGACCTGGTCCACCGCCGGCGCCAACCTGGACAGCCTGGCGCTCTCCGCCCTGATGGGCTACCAGGACAGCCTCAACCGGATGATGAGCAACACCCGGGGCTACCTGTTCATGCGGGACAAGCTGTTCCGCGACCAGTTCGAGAAGGAGCGGCGCCGCAACGAGCGCATCTACGCCATCGTCTCCGACCGCCTGGTCAACGAGAACCCCATCGTGGCGGTGTTCGTCGAGGCCCTGGGCATCACCCGGGGCAAGCTGCTCAAGACCTTCAACCAGGCCTTCACCGAGCGCGACGCCCAGAACTGGCGGCAGGACCTGGACTACTACCACACCCACATCACCCCCACCCTGGACTCCCTCAAGTGGGTCCTCTACACCCTCTCCGACACCACGAACCAGGCGATCTCGAAGGTCTCCACCGAGTCCACCGGCAGCGGCCTGACCCTCAAGAAGCGGGTCTTCTACGGCGCCCTGGGGCTCATGGTGATCGGCGGGCTGCTGGGCCTGTGGATCTACCGCTGCGTGGGGGTCTTCACCAGCCAGATCGGCGACGCCAGCACGGTGCTGGGGCGCATGTCGCGAAAGTTCCGGGACGAGACCGCCCAGCAGGCCACGGAGGCGGGCCACCAGGTGGAGGAGATCGACGCCGTCTACCGCACCCTGGGGGAGCTGAAGGCGGCCCTGTCCGAGATCCGCGGCCAGACGGAGGAGATGGCCCAGCAGACCGACGCCGCCAGCCTGGAGTGCGTGCAGGGCATGGAGGTGCTGGGCGACTCCCAGAAGCGCATGGCGGCGATCCTGGCCCAGTCGCGCGAGATCTCAGGGGCCATGGAGGAGACCCGCCGCCAGACCGAGCAGATGGACGGCATCCTGGCGATTCTCAACGAGCTGGTCGATCAGACCAAGCTGCTCTCCTTCAACGCCACCATCGAGGCGGCGGGCGCCGGGCGCTCCGGCACCCGGTTCGCGGTGGTCGCCAAGCAGGTGCGGCGCCTGGCCACCCGCGCCCAGGAGGCCACCCAGGAGATCCGCCAGATGATCAAGCAGGTGCAGGAGACCGCCGAGAACACCCGCCGCGCCACCGAGCGCGGCACCGCCGCCATCAACGAGGGCGAGAACCTCATGAACGTGGTCACCGAGCGCCTGGACGCCATCGTCGGCTCGGTCAGCCAGGTCTCCGACATGGCCGGCCGCATCTTCCTGGCCACCCAGGCCCAGGACAAGTCGGTGGCCCAGGTGGACCGGTTCGTGGACGAGGCCAAGGACACGGCCGAGCGCGTCTCGGCCCGCACCGTCAAGACCCGCGAGACCGCGGGCGAGCTGGACGACACGGCCCGGGGCCTGGCGGGCCTCGTCGGCAAGGAGTAGGCAAGGAGCAGGCACCACGATGCGAACCGTGACGGCAAAGGGGACGTAGAGGGGTCGGATGGACGCCCTGCACTACTTCCGCATCGAGGCCCAGGAGCACCTGGAGGGCCTGAGCGCGGGACTGTTGCGCCTGGAGCGGGCCCCGCGCGACGCGGAGACCCTCAAGACCCTGTTCCGCCTGGCCCACACCCTCAAGGGCTCGGCCCGCATGGTCTCCCAGGACGAGCTGGGGCGCCTGGCCCACAAGATGGAGGACGTCCTCGGGGCCTTGCGCGACGAGTCCGGGACCGTCACCGAGCCGGTGATCAGCGCCATGCTCTTCGCCCTGGAGGTGATCCGCAAGATGGTGGCGGCCCTGGGCGAGGACGGCGTCGGGGCGGCCGACATCGGGCCCGCCCTCTCGGCCCTGGACCAGGCCCTGGGCACCGCCCGCTCGGCGGAGCCGGACGGCCCCGCGCCCGAGGCCCCCGTGCCCGCCGCGGTCATGCCCCCCGAGCCGCCCCCCGACATGCCCGAGCCCCCGGCCGAACCGGAGGCGTCCGCCGCCGCGGCTCCGGACGTGCCGCCGGCCCCGCCGCTGGAGACCGTCCCCGAGGCGCCGAACGGCCCGCCCCCCGACGCCGGGCCCGCGGTCTCCCCGACGCCGGCCCCCGTCTCCGCCCCCGCCGGCCCCCGCGCCGCCGCGCCCGCCTCCGCCACCCCCCAGGGCGTGGCCGCCACCGGGACGGCCGCCGACTCCGGGGTCCTGCGCGTGGCCCTGAGCAAGATCGACCAGCTGGCCAACCTGGCCGGCGAGCTGATCGTTCACCGCATCCGCCTGAGCGACCACACGGTGCGCGTGCGGGCCCTGAGCCAGGACGCCATCCGCGTGGTGCGGGCCATGAACGACCTCAAGGAGTGGGCCCAGAGCCCGGAGGTGTCGGGCATGCTGGCCGGGACCCCGGCCGGCGAGGCCCTCCACTCCATCCTCGCCCGGGCCCGGACCCTGGCCCTGAAGGAGGGCCTGAAGGGCCTGATGAACGACGCCCGCAACCAGGTGGCCCAGCTCGACCAGGTGGTCACGGCCCTGCACGACGGGGTGCGCGACCTGCGCATGCTCCCGGCCGGATCGCTCGGCACCTCGCTCCAGCTGGTCCTGCGGGACGCCGTGCGCCACCTGGACCGGCGCGCCCGCCTGGACCTGATGGCGGAGGGCATCGAGATCGACAAGGCCCTCCTGGAGGGCCTGCGGGAGCCCCTGAGCCACCTGGTGCGCAACGCCGTCGGGCACGGCATCGAGCCCCCCGACGAGCGCCGCGCCGCCGGCAAGCCGCCCGAGGGGGTGGTGCGGGTGGAGTTCGAGCGCCAGGGGGCCCGCCTGACCGTGAGCGTGAGCGACGACGGGCGCGGCGTGGACACCGAGCGGGTCCACGAGATCGCCGTGGCCCGGGGCCTGGCCGAGGCCTCCGACCCGCCCCCGAGCCGCTCCGCCGAGGTCCTGAAGCACCTGGTCCGGCCCGGCTTCTCCACCGCCCGGGAGGTCACCGAGATCGCGGGACGGGGCGTGGGGCTGGACGTGGTGGCGGCCCAGGTCAAGGCCCTGAAGGGCACCATGGAGCTCTCCACCCGGCCCGGCCGGGGCACGGAGATCCGCCTCCACCTGCCGGTGAACCTGGCCACCATGGACGGCTTCCTCTTCACCGTCGCCAGCCGCACCTTCGCCGTGCCCCTGGCGGCCGTGGAGCGGGTGCGGGAGGTGGCCCCCTCGGACCGGAACGTGTGCGCCGGGCGGCCGGTCCTCCAGGTGGAGGACCGCTCCCTGCCCTACGTCTCCCTGGAGGCCCTCCTGGGCGACTCGGAGGGCCGCGACCACCGCCAGGTGGTGGTGCTCTCCCACGGCGGCGACCGCCTGGCCATGGGGGTGGACCGGGTGGCCGGGGTGCGCACGGTGCTGGTCAAGCCCCTGCCCTCCCACGTGGGGGAGCTGCCGTGGGTGTCCGGCATCACGGTCCTGGCGAGCGGGCGCCCGGCGGTGATCCTGGACGTGGAGCACACCTTCTCCCGGGCGATCGAGACCGACGCCGAGCCCGTGCCGGCGCGGACGGCGGTCGCGGCCGCCTCACCCCCCGCCGGACAGCGCACGGTGCTCGTAACGGACGACTCACTCAGCGCCCGGATGATGGAGAAGGGGATGCTGGAGGCGGGGGGCTACCGGGTGGTCCTGGCCGCCGACGGCGAGGAGGCCCTGGGAATGCTGGCCCGGGGCGGCATCGACCTGGTGCTCACCGACGTGGAGATGCCCCGCATGAACGGCCTGCGCCTGGTGCAGCGCCTGCGGGAGCAGGCCACCACCCGGGAGCTGCCGGTGATCATCGTCTCCTCCATGGGCGAGGGCAAGGACAAGAAGCGCGGCCTGGACGTGGGCGCGGACGCCTACCTGACCAAGGGCGAGATGAACCAGGAACGGCTGCTCGGCGCCGTCGAGCGGCTCATTGGGGACTAGTCCGGGGACTGACGAGGGCGTGAGGTGAGCGACCAGATCGAGGGCTACATCGTCGTCGTGGACGACAGCCTCACGGTGCGCATGATGCTCAAGTCGCACCTGGAGGGCGCCGGGTACCGCGTGGACGTCTTCCCCGACGGCGAGTCCGCCTGCGAGGCCCTGCGCGCCGCCCACCCCCTGCCCGACCTGGTGCTCCTGGACGTGATCATGCCCGGCATGGACGGCATGGCGGTCCTCAGCTTCATCAAGGAGACCCTGCGCCCGGGGTTCGTGCCCGTCATCTTCCTGACCGCCCAGGGCGAGGTGCGCGACCGGGTCCACGGTCTGAACCTGGGGGCCGACGACTACATCGCCAAGCCGTTCGAGGCCGACGAGCTCCTCGCCCGGGTGCGGGCCCACATCCGCATCAAGCGCCTGCAGGACGTCCTGGCGGAGCAGAACGCCGAGCTGGTGAAGACCAACCAGGAGAAGGCCACCCTCCTCTCCCAGCTGGAGGCCAAGAACGTCCAGCTGGCCGAGATGGCCAATACCGACCCCCTGACCGGCGTCGCCAACCGCGGCCACATCGAGGACTGCCTCGCCAACGAGGTTGCCCGGGCGACCCGCTTCGGCACGACCCTGTCGGTGGGGATGGTGGACATCGACCACTTCAAGCGGACCAACGACAGCTTCGGCCACCCGTTCGGCGACCGGGTAATCCGCGAGGTGGCCCGGGTCCTCGCCGAGACCGTGCGCCAGGTGGACAAGGTGGGCCGCTACGGCGGCGAGGAGTTCCTGGTGGTCATGCCGGGCACCGGCCTGGACGGGGCCGGGGTGCTCGCCGAGCGCATCCGCGCGGCGGTGGCGGCCCTGACCCACGCGCCGGAGAACCACACCGCCACCCTGAGCGTGGGCGTGGCCCAGTGGGAACCGGACGCGGGCAACTGGGAGGGCCTCGTCTCCCGGGCCGACCAGGCCCTCTACAAGGCCAAGGAGGAGGGCCGCAACCGGGTGTGCCGGTGGGGCGGCGGCCGGGGGGTCCCCGCGTGACCCACGGCGGATCCATCCGACCGGCCCCGCCCCGACCGGCCGCGCCGGGGCGTGCGGGACATGCCGCGCGCGGCCGGCGCGTCCGCGTGATGCTGGTGGACGACAGCTTCCACTACCGGATGTTCCTGCGGGAGCTCATCGAGGCCCAGGCCGACATGGAGGTCGTCGGCGAGTCGGGGGACGGCATGTCGGCCGCCCAGCGGGTGGGCGAGCTGGCCCCGGACGTGGTCCTCATGGACGTGGCCATGCCGGGCATCGACGGCATCGAGGCCACCCGGCGCATCGTCGCCTCGGGGGTGGGGACCAAGGTCATCGTCGTGTCCGCCTTCCACGATCCGGACGCCATGAAGGAGGTCCTCAAGGCCGGCGTCGTGACCTCGTTCCGCAAGGACCGGGGCGCGGGCGAGGCCTGGAACGACCACCTCCTGGCCGGCATCCGCAGGGTGGCCGGGGTGGCCCCGTCCGAGGCCCCGCTGCTCGGCCCCGTGCGGGCCCCGGGGCGGGTGCGGGCGGTGGTCGTGGGCGCCTCCACCGGCGGGCCCCAGGCGGTGGCGAAGGTCCTGGCGGCGCTGCCGGAGGACCTGGGCGTGCCCGTCCTGGTGGTCCTGCACGTGGCCGACCACTTCGGCGCCACCCTGTCGGAGTGGCTGTCCAAGGTCTCCGGCCGGCCCGTCCGCCTGGCCCGGGACGGCGAGCTCCTGGGGCGGGGCGGCGTGTGCCTCGCCCCGGCGGACGTGCACCTGACGGTGGAGGGGGGACGCGTGGTATTGTCGGACGCCCCGCCGCGCCACAGCGTGCGGCCCAGCGTGGACGTGCTGTTCGAGAGCGCGGCCCGGGAGTTCGGCCCCGACGTGGTGGGCGTGCTCCTGACGGGCATGGGGCGGGACGGGGCGCGTGGGCTCCTGACGCTGCGCCAGGAAGGCGCCGTGACGCTGGTTCAGAACGAGGCCACGTCGGCCGTGTTCGGCATGCCGGCGGAGGCCATCCGGCTGGGCGCCGCCGAGCAGGTGCTGCCCCTGGAGCGCATCCCGGCGGCCATCCTGCAGGCCCTTGCCCGCGGCGCGTCCGAGCCGCCGGAACCGGAATCGGCATGAACCTCGCCCTGGTCATCGTGACGGCGGCGATCGCGGCCCTGGCGGCGGCGGTCGGCACCATCGTCCTGGTCCTCGTGATCCGCCGCCTGCGCGAGCGCACCCGCGACCGCCACGACCGCCGCCTGCGCGAGCGCCTGGCCGGGCAGGTGAACCGGGTCGCCGGCGGGGAGCGGGCCGGGGCCGGCATGCCGGGGCGCTTCAAGCCCGGGGTCGGCGACGGGGCCGTTCTCGAGGAACTCCTGTGCGAGGCCCGGCGCACCGCCGAGCCCGAGGCGGCGCGCCACATCGCCCGCTACCTGGACGAGGGCGGCTTTACCGACCACGCCCTGACCCGCCTGGTCCACGGCGACCGCTTCGCCCGCGCCGACGCCGCCCTGCGCCTGGCGGAGCACGGCAGTCCCCGGGCGCTGCCGGCCCTGGTGGCGGCCGTGAACGACCCGGAGCGCGACGTGCGCACCGCCGCCGTGCGGGCCCTGGGCACCCTGGGTGAGGCGGACGACGGCAGCGCGCTGGCCGCCCTGTCCCAGGCGGTGGAGCGGGTGGCGGCCGGGGGAACAGAGCGGGGCGGCGACGTCGCCCCCCGGGTGCTGTGGGCGTCCCTGGCCCGGTTCGGGCCCGGCGCGGCCCGGGTGCTGGCCCCCATGCTGGTCCACCCGGCCTGGCGGGTGCGCAGCGCGGCGGCCTATCTGTTGGGCGAGGTCGGGGCCGCCGAACGTATTCCCGAACTGACCGAGCGCCTGGCCGACATGGAGCCCGACGTGCGCGCCAAGGCCGCCCAGGCCCTGGGCCGCCTGGAGGCCCGCAGCGCCCTGTTCCCGCTCCTGGGCCGCCTGGAGGACCCGGCCTGGCTGGTGCGCATGCACGCCGTGCGGGCCTTGGGGGCCCTCGGCGAGGAGACCGCCACCGAGCCCGTGGCCCGGCGCCTGTTCGACCCCCACTGGCGGGTGCGGCAGGAGGCCGGGCAGGCCCTCGCCCGCATGGGCGGGTCGGCCGTGGAGCTGCTCACCCACACCCTCCTGACCACCGAGGACGGCTTCGCCCGCGAGCAGGTGGTGGAGGAGCTCCAGCGCACCCCGGTTCTTGCCGAGGCGATCGACCGCGTGGGGGGCGAGTGGACGCAGACGGCGGAGCCGGCGGAAGAGGAGCCGGCCGGCCCCGCCACCCGCCTCTTGACCGCCGTCGCCGACGTGGGCGCCCACGGCCGCATGCTGGCGGCCCTGGCGGACCACGCCGACCCGGGCGTCCGCCGCGCCCTGGCGCGCCTCCTGGGCCCCCACGCCGGGGCCCGGGTCACGGCCGGGCTTTCCCGGGCGGCCGCCGCCGACCCCGATCCGCAGGTCCGCGCCGAGGCCGAGCGCCAGCTCGCGGGCCGGGCCCCCGGCGCCGGCGCGGGCGCGGCCTGAAGGGGGCGGGTCATGCTCGATGCCATGCGGGAGGCGATCGTCGCGGCGGTGCCGTGGTTCAACCTGTTCATCCTGGGCTACTACGTCCTGGTGAACGGGGTCTACTTCGCCCTCCTCCTCATCGCCTCCGTGGCCACCGAGCAGCACCGCAAGGAGCTGCGCTACGGCGCCTTCGGCACCATGTCGGGGGCCCCCACGACGCCGCCCGTCTCGGTCATCGTCCCCGCCTACAACGAGGGGCGGAACATCGTCCAGAGCATCACCTCGCTCCTGGACCTGAACTATCCGTCCCACGAGGTGATCGTGGTGGACGACGGCTCCACGGACGACACCCTGGCCCGGCTCACCGAGGCCTTCCACCTGACCGAGGTCGACCTGATCTACCGCCGCCACATCGCCACGGGCCCGGTGGAGCGCTTCTTCGTGAGCCCCGACCACCCGGGCCTCACGGTGGTCACCAAGCCCAACACGGGCAAGGCCGACTCCCTGAACGTGGGCATCAACCTGGCCCGCTCGCCCTACTTCTGCTCCGTGGACGCCGACTCGATCCTGGAGCGGAACGCCCTCTTGCGCCTGATGGGCCCCATCGTGACCGACCCGGAGCGGGTGGTGGCCACCGGCGGCATCGTGCGCATCGCCAACGGCTGCAAGGTGCAGGACGGGCGGATCGTGGAGGTGAACCTGCCCGGCGACATGCTCTCGCGCCTCCAGGTCGTCGAGTACCTGCGCTGCTTCCTGTTCGGCCGCACCGGCTGGAGCAGCCTGGGGGCCCTGGTGATCCTGTCGGGCACCTTCTCCCTGTTTCACCGCGAGACCGTCATGAAGGTGGGGGGCTACGACCGGCGCACCGTGGCCGAGGACATGGAACTGGTCGTCCGCCTGCACCGCCGCATGCGCGAGCAGGGGGCGCCGTACCGCATCACCTTCATCGCCGACCCGATCTGCTGGACCGAGGCCCCCTCGCGCCTGAAGCAGCTGGGCCGCCAGCGGCGCCGCTGGCACTGCGGCCTGGGGGAGTCGGTCTTCAGCCACTGGCGCATGCTGTTCAACCCGCGCTACGGGCCGGTGGGGGTGTTCGGCATGCCGTTCCAGCTGGTGGAGCTGTTCGGGCCCCTCGTCGAGGTGCTGGGGTACGTGGTGGTGATCGGCTCGGCGCTGCTCGGCGTTCTCTCCACGCACTTCCTGCTCTTGTACCTGGCCCTGTCGATCGTCCTGGGGGTGTTCCTCTCCGTGGGCGCGGTGCTCCTGGAGGAATTGACCGAGCGCCGCTACCCGCGCTGGCGCGACATGTGGATGCTCCTGTTCGTGGCCGTGCTCGAGAACTTCGGCTACCGCCAGCTGAACGTCCTGTGGCGGGTGGGCGGGCTCTACCAGCTTCTGTGGGCGCGGCGCCGGTGGGAGGTGGTCAAGAAGGAGGGCCTGGGGGCGCTGCCGGCGGGGGCGGAGGGATCCAAGTGAAACGGGCCGGCATCCTGCTCGGGCTGGCCCTCGCCTTGGCGTGGGCGGCGCCGGCGCCGGTGTCGGCCGGGCCCCTGTCGTTCCTGGTGAAGCCGGCGCGGATCGACGCCCTGGCGGCCTCCGCCCAGGCCCGGTTCGCCGACCTGCCGGCGGGGCCGCGGCGCTTCATCGCCGCCGCCGACCGGGCCCGCGAGGCGGGTGACCTGGCCGGGGCTGCGGCCCTGTACGAGCGCGCCGGCGACATGCCGGAGGCCCTGTTCTGGCTCGGGACCGTGCGGCGCTGGATGGGGAACCTGACCGGCTCGGCCGAGGCCTTCGCCCGCCTGCTCGCCAAGAATCCCGACCACGTGGACGGCTTGGTGGGCGACGCCCACGTGGCCCTGCGCACGGGCGACCTGGCCCGGGCCGAGCGCGAGCTGACCCGGGCCCTGGCCCTCCAGCCGGGCTACACCGAGGCCCGGGACCTGCTCCTGACCACCGATCTGCGCCTGGGTCGCCGCCGGGCGGCCTACGACCTGGTGGAGCGCCATTTCAGCGGGGAGGAGCGCCAGCGCCGCATGGCGGAGATCGCCGCCGACGCCGGGTGGTACCGGCGCGCGGCCCGGACCTACGAGGACCTGCGAAGGGACCACCCGGACGATCCGGAGCTGGCCCTGGGCCTCGGCCGGACCCTGGAGGGCATGGGCTACCTGAACCGGGCCGAGTCCGTCTACGCGGACGCCCTGCGGGCCCACCCGGAGCACACCGCCCTGCGCATCCGCCACGCCACCGTCCTGCGCTGGCTGGGGGAGCTGGACCTGGCCCGGACGGAGTACGACCGGGTCCTGGCCGATCAACCGAACCACCCCGACGCCCTGGCGGGACGGGCGTACCTGGAGATGGCCCGGGGCCACCTGAGCGGCCGGGGAACGACCACGGTGATGCGCATGGCGCCGAAGCCGGAGGCCGCGCCGGAGCCCGTGGAGGCGCCCGCCCCCCCGACCGCCGAGCCGGAACCGCCGGTCCCCGCCCCCGGCCACGTGGAAGCCACGGAAACACAAGGGGAAACGGCGCCCGTCGCGGCGGCCCCGGCGGCCCCCATGGTGCTGCGCCACACGGTGCGGGAGGGGGAGTCCCTGAGCCGCATCGCGGGGACCTTCCTGGGGGACATCCAGCGCTGGCCGGAGATCCTGGAGTCCAACCCGGGGATCGCGAACCCGGACCTCATCCACCCCGGCGACCACCTGGTCATCCTGGTGCCCGCCCCCGGCGTGCGCCTGGTGCCCCACCAGGTTCGGCGCGGCGACACCCTGAGCCGCCTGGCCCGGGCCTACCTGGGCGACGCCGCCCTGTGGCCGGCGGTGTGGCGGGCCAACCCGTCCATCGCGAACCCCGACCTCATCGAGCCCGGCCAGATGGTGCGGGTCCCCGTCCCCGTGGGGGACGTCCCCGCCGGGGCGGGCCTCGCCCGCCACACCGTGCGCCGGGGGGAGACCCTGGGGACCATCGCGGACAACTACCTGGGCTCCCCCTCCCAGTGGAAGGCGGTATGGCGGGTGAACCCGGACCTGAAGGACCCGAACCGCATCCGCCCGGGCCAGGTCCTCAACGTCGCCCGCCGGGTCCCGCCCCCGCCCCCGGCCCCCGCCCCGCCGACCCCCCCGATCGCCGCGGCCCCGCCGGAGCCGGCGCCGGAGAAGCCGGCCCTGAAGGAGCCGCCCGTCCGGATCGTGCGGGAGGGGTGGGGGGCGGAGCAGTGGGCCCGTCAGATGCTGAACCGCGACCCCGGCTCGCGCGAGGCCCGGCACCTGCTGGCCCGGATCGACCTGCGCCGGTTCCGGTTCGCCGACGCCTACGACCGCCTGAGCGATTTGCACGTTGAGAACCCCGCCGACTGCGCCGTCTGCCGCGACCTCGCCACCGCCCGGGCCGGTCTCATGCCGGTCCTGGAGCTTGGATACGCCTATGAGAACCTGCGCGACCTGGACGGCCATGCCGACCCCCTGGCCGGCGCCGAGGTCCCGGTGCGCTACCGCACCCGGGGGTGGAACGTGGGGCTCACCCACCGGGTCCACCCCAAGCTGGCGGTGTCCGTGCGGGGCGACGAGAGCGACCAGTCCCTCGAGAACCTCACCACCGACGTCCGCATCTACGACTTCCGGGCCCGCACCGGCTGGCTGGAGGTCCACAAGGACCTCTCCGCGCGCCACGCCGTCTCCCTGGCCGGGGGCATGACCGACTACAGCCCCAACGACGCCAACTCCATCGCCGACCGCGAGTTCTGGCGCGTTCGCCTCGCCTGGGACCAGGTGCGCGACGGCTCCCAGTGGCACGCGGTGGCCGAGCAGGGGCCCTACCTGGGGCGGGCCATCGCCCAGCAGGCGGTCTTCGCCCTGTTCCGGGAGCGCCAGCTGGTGATCCGGGGAGAGCGCGGCCTGACCCCCCGGTCGGAGCTGTTCGGGCACTTCCGCTTCGCCGACTACGCGGGCGGCGACACGGTCCAGCAGGGGTCCGTGGGCGGCCGCCTGCGGATCGGCACCCACCACCTCGAGGCCGAGGCGGGGCAGGACCACGTCCCGGCCCGGTTCCTGGACGAGTCGGGCGCCGGGCCGTCCCCGGTCTTCGTGCGCACCCGGGGGGCCCGGATCGAGGACGCCTTCGCCTTGCCGTTCCCCTTCCGGTTCCGGGTCCACGGCCGCTGGACCCAGTACGAATCGGTCAACATGGTGGTGGGGGGCGTGCCCCAGGCCTCCGCGTCGAACCACGAGATGGCGGCCGGCGGCGAGGCGCGCTACGCCCACCCGGCCCTGGCGCCGTTCTCGGGCGGCCTGGAGGCGTCCTACCACACGTTCGACAAGGACGTGTTCGCCTACAACACGGTGGACGAGCGCGGCCTCGGCCCGTTCCTGGAAATCGCCGGGGATACGCCCGCCTGTGTGACCTACCGCCTGCGCTACGGGTGGGGGATCTGGTGGGACGAGGACCCCGCGAACGACCACTTCTACCGCCAGTATCTCGACGGCGAGGCCCGGGCCGACCTGGGAGTGCATTTTTCGGCCGGCCTCTCGGGCCGCTACGGGCGCGCGAATGCCTTCGGCGAGGAGGCCCTGCGCCTGGACGGCACGCTGAACTGGCGGTTTTGACACGCCGAGAACCGTCCCCGCCTGTCCTTGACAGGCACAAAACCGCCAGCTAAATTAATAGGTTTCCGGGGCAGTTCGGGCATTCGGCCGGGAGGGGCCGGTTCCCGGCATCCCGGATCGGGGTCGCGCCGCCGTTGACGACATTGCGGGAGAGGATTCAAGGGGACCTGAAGTCGGCTCTCAAGGCCGGCGACAAGGACGCCGTGCGGACTCTCCGCATGGTCGAAGCCGCCTTGAAAAACAAGCAGATCGAGCTGCGCCGTGACCTGAGCGACGCCGAGGTCGTGCAGGCGGTCCAGGGGGGGATCAAGCAGCGGCGCGATTCCATCGCGCAGTACGAGAAGGGTGGCCGCGCCGACCTGGTGGCGCAGGAGGAGGCCGAGGTCACTGTCCTCACCAGATACCTGCCGGCCCAGCTCTCCGAGGCCGAGCTGACCGCCCTGGTGGAGGCCGCGATCGCCGAGGTGGGGGCCACGGGCCCCAAGGACCTGGGGGCCGTCATGAAGCAGGTCATGGCGAAGGCCGCCGGCCGGGCCGAGGGGGGTCGGATCAACGCCCTGGTCCGGGCCAAGCTCGCGTAAGGCGCGGGCGTTGGCTATATAAAGTAGGGAAGGGGGGCTCGCTCCAGCCGCCGATGCGCATTCCGGACGACCAGATCGAGCGGGTACGGGCCTCCGCCAACCTGGTGGATGTGGTGTCGGCGCATGTGGCGCTCAAGCGGCGCGGCCAGAACCATATGGGGCTGTGTCCGTTCCACAGTGAAAAGACCCCGTCCTTCACCGTCAGCGAGTCCAAGCAGATCTACCACTGCTTCGGCTGCGGCGAGGGCGGCGACCTGTTTTCGTTCGTGATGCGCACCGAGGGACTGGAATTCGCGGACGCCGTGAAGCGTCTGGCCGAGCGCTACGGCGTGACGATCACCCCCGTGCAGACGCCGGGGGACGGGCGCCGGCAGGGCGAGCGGGATCGGGTGCGCAAGGCGAACGACCTGGCCCTGGCGTTCTTCCGCGAGCGGCTGGCGAAGGCGGACGCCGGGAGCCCGATCGCGCGCTACCTCGTGGGTCGCGGCCTGGACGCCGCCGCGGTGGAGCAGTTCGAGCTGGGCTACGCCCCGGACGACTGGACGGCCCTGACTGCCCACCTGGTTCGGGCCGGGGTGTCGCGCGAGGACGCGGTCCTGTCCGGCCTGGTGATCCGGCGCGAGGGCAAGGACGGCGTGTACGACCGGTTCCGGGGGCGGCTGATCTTCCCGATCCGCACCGGGGCGGGCGACGTGGCGGGCTTCGGCGGGCGGGTGATCGGCGAGGGCGAGCCCAAGTACCTGAACTCGCCCGAGACGCCCCTCTACCACAAGGGCTCCGTCCTCTACGGCCTGCACCAGGGGCGGGCCGAGATCGCGCGGGGCGGCCGGGTCATCGTGGTCGAGGGCTACCTGGACGTGATCGCCTGCCACCGCCACGGCCTGACCTGCGCGGTGGCCCCCCTGGGCACGGCCCTCACGGCGGAGCACGCGAAGCTCCTGGCGCGCCACGCCGAGCGGGTGGATCTGGTGTTCGACGGCGACAACGCCGGTCAGGCGGCGGCCCGGAAGGCTGCGGCGGTTCTGGCACCCTTCTCCTTGGAGGTACGGATCGCCACCCTCCCGGCGGGCGAGGACCCCGACTCCCTGCTCGCCGCCGGCGGCGCCGAGGCCCTGGAGGCGTGCATCGCCGAGGGCCGGCCCATGGTCGAGTGGCTCCTGGAGGCGTGCGTGGGCGATCTGGACGGGGCCCCGGTGGAGCGCCGCCTCAAGGCCGCCGCGCCGGTGATGGAGGTGCTCGGGCGCATGGCCGATCCCCTGCGCAAGGGCCATTACCTGGGGGTATTGGCACAGCGCCTGGGGGTGGACGAGGCCGCCCTGCGGCGCCGGTTCGCTCGGGGGCCCGCCCCGGCGGAGGCGCCCGCCGACAAGGCGACGGCCGGCAAGGTCGCGGGCCCGCCCCCGGCGGAGGACCTGCTCCTGCACCTGGTGGTGCGGGGGGCGGTGCCCCCCGCCTGGCTCGCGGACCGGGTGGGGGCCGAGGCCTTCACCGACCCCCGCGCCCGGGCCGTGGCGGGGGTCCTGACGGACCTGGCGCGGGAGGCCTGCGCGGCGGAATCGCTCTGCGACCGCCTGGCGGACCGCCTGCGCGACCGGCCCGAGGCCCTGGCCCTGGCGAGCGGCTGGATCACCCGGGAGGCGCCCGTGGAGGGCGACCCCCTGGCCCTGGCCGCGGACTGCGCGGCGTACTTCGCGCGGCGCGAGACCAAGGCGGTCACGAGCCGCCTGCTCGCCGACATCCGCGAGGCGCAGGCGAAGGGCGACACGGCGCGCGTGACGGCGCTCCTGAAGGCGAAGGACGCGATGCACAGGGCCGCCGCCCTGTAATTCCCGGGCGCGACCGGCACGGGCCGGTCCCGCCCCAAGGCAACCACGGAGAGGAAGGCAACTACATGCAAGGTTTGGAGGGCATCGAGGAAATCAACACGATGCTGGAGCTGGGCCGCGAGAAGGGCTATCTGACCTTCGACGACCTCAACCAGTACCTCCCTGCCGATTTCGTCAACGCCGACCAGATCGAGCAGGTCATCTTGATCCTGGCCGAGCTGGACATCGACGTGATGGAGGAGGACATCGAGGAGGTCGACGAGGAGCTCGAGATCAACCCCCGCCGCGCCGCCGCCCGGCCCGATCGGGAGGGTGCCGAGGAGGAGTCGCCCAAGGAGATCGACCTCTCCCCCGGCGAGTTCTCCCGCACCGACGACCCCGTGCGCCTCTACCTCAAGGAGATGGGGACCGTCTCGCTGCTCACCCGCGAGGGCGAGATCGAGATCGCCAAGCGCATCGAGGAGGGCAAGCGCGAGACCGCCGCCGTCCTGTTCACGCTGCCCATGGGCCTCTCCGAGCTGTTCCGCATCGACGACGCCCTGCGGCGGGGCGACGAGTCGGTGCGCATCAAGGACGTGGTGGTGCCCCGTCCGGAGGAGATCCAGGCCGACCAGGAGCCCGACTACGGCCCGATCCAGAAGCTCTTCTTCGAGGTCATGGACGACGTGCGGGGCATGTCCCGCGGCCTGAAGAAGCTCTACGCCGAGTGGCACGAGTGCGACGACCTGAACCAGAAGCGGCGCCTGAAGCTCAAGGTCAACGAGCAGCGCGCCAAGATCGTCCTGCGCCTGCAGGACGTGAACCTGGTGCCGGGCATCGCCGACAACCTGGGCCAGCAGCTGCGCGTCGCCTACGGCCGCATCCTCGCCGCGGAGAAGGAGATCGCCTACTGCCGCAAGCGCTTCGGCGTGACCAGCGAGGAGATGCAGGCGCGCTTCGACGCCCTGGCGTCCGGCGCCAAGCTGGAGCGGGCCGCGGCCAAGTTCGGCACCACGCCGGACCTGCTCGCCTCGCTGCACGAGCGTTTCACGGCCGCCGAGAAGGACCTCGAGGGCGTCGCCAAGGAGGTGGGCGTGCCGGCGGAGGAGCTCAAGGAGTCGGTCAAGACCTTCAACCGCGGCCTGATCAAGACCGAGATCGCCAAGACCGAGCTGATTGAGGCCAACCTGCGCCTCGTGGTCTCCATCGCCAAGAAGTACACGAACCGCGGCCTGCAGTTCCTGGACCTGATCCAGGAGGGCAACATCGGCCTGATGAAGGCGGTGGACAAGTTCGAGTACCGGCGCGGGTACAAGTTCTCCACCTACGCCACCTGGTGGATCCGCCAGGCCATCACGCGGGCGATCGCCGACCAGGCCCGCACCATCCGCATCCCGGTGCACATGATCGAGACGATCAACAAGCTCATCCGGGTCTCGCGCCAGCTGGTGCAGGAGCTCGGGCGCGAGCCGACCACCGAGGAGCTGGCCGAGCGCATGGAGATGTCCCTCGACAAGGTGCGCAAGATCCAGAAGATCGCCAAGGAGCCCATCTCCCTGGAGACCCCCATCGGCGAGGAGGAGGACTCCCACCTGGGCGACTTCATCGAGGACAAGAACGCCGTCTCGCCGGTGGACAGCGCGGTGCGCTACGACCTGCAGCGCCAGATCGACACGATCCTCGCGGGCCTCACCCCCAGAGAGGAGCTCGTCCTGCGCAAGCGCTTCGGCATCGGCCAGGAGCAGGAGCACACCCTCGAGGAGGTGGGCCAGAGCTTCGACGTGACCCGCGAGCGCATCCGCCAGATCGAGGCCAAGGCCCTGCGGAAGCTGCGCCATCCGTCGCGCTCCAAGCGGCTCCGGTCCTTCGTGGATATGATAGGCTAGTGGACCCGAAGCTGGCCGAGCCTGTCCGGTCGAACCCGTCCGGAGGACCGCACCCGCCCTGGGGTCCCGCCCGGCCGGTGGGGGAGCCGGAGTCCGAGCGGGCCCATAGCTCAGTTGGTCAGAGCGGCCGGCTCATAACCGGCTGGTCCCAGGTTCGAGTCCTGGTGGGCCCACC
>CAZGRJ010000031.1:17115-23759 GCA_964528115.1 uncultured Nitrospirales bacterium | reverse complement strand
GCGTCCTTGATGTGCAGGGGCCGGGCGCCGCCGATGCGCATGCGCAGCATCTGGTTGAAGTCGCAGTCGTACAGGTAGCCCTGCCAGTCCACGCTCACCAGGTGGCGGCACATGAGGTGGGGCAGCGTGGCCGGGTTGAAGGCGTCGGCCAGCCGGCACATGTAGGCGTCGGTCTGCCCGGTCCTTGCCAGATATTGGGCAAAGCGGGCGATCGGCATGTTGGTGATGGTGAAAAGCCGGTGAAAGTCGATCCCGTGGTCCCGCATGAGGGCCTCGCGGTAGTCGGCTTCGAGCTCCCCCTGGGGCCCCGGCAGGGCCATGCCCTGGGGGTTGTAGACCAGGTTCAGGGGCAGGTCCTCGTCGTCGCCGTAGCCCTGGGCCATGAGGAGCTTCAGCCCCTGGATGCTGCGGTCGAAGACCCCCTTCCCGCGCTGGGCGTCCACGTTGTCGGCCGTGTAGCACGGCAGCGAGGCGATCACCTCGACCCCCATTTCCCGAAAGAATCCGGGCAGATAGCCCTGGCCCGGCTCCAGGTAGACGGTCAGGTTGGAGCGCACCGTGACGTGGCGGTCGAGCTTTCTGGACTCCTCCACCAGGTAGCGGAAGTGGGGGTTCAGCTCGGGGGCGCCGCCCGTGATGTCCACGGTGCGGGCGGCCGAGTCGGCCAGGAAGTCCAGCACCTGGTCCACGGTCTCCAGGTCCATGACCTCGGTGCGGGTGGGCCCGGCGTCCACGTGGCAGTGGGTGCAGGTCTGGTTGCAGCGCTTGCCCACGTTCACCTGGAGGGTGTCCAGGGCCTCCCGCCGCAGGGTGACGCCGGCGTCGCCCAGGCGCTTGGAGAACTGGATGAACGAAACGGTTTCCATGGGTTGTGAACCTCGGGGCATCAAATGGGGACGGCGGTTGCCGAGGGGGAGGCGCGGGCCCAATCGCCATTATTCCACCGGTTCCGCACGGGGACAACGCCGGGCCCGGCCCCCAAAGGCCCTAGCACCGTTTTTGCAGCTTCGCGGGCGCGAACCGCCTATGGGAACCGTGTTTCCGACCCCTCCCGCCCCCGCCCGGCCCCACTCACGGCGCCGGATCGCGTGGAATTGCGCGCACTTGGGCCTGGCCGCGGTGCTGGTGACGGCCCTGGCCGCCTGCGGCCCCGGCGGCGGGAACAACATCGCCATCCCCACCCAGTTCGGCGGCACCGTCCGAATCCCCGTCGCCGCCCCGACCCTGTCCAAGCCCACGCTGATCTCCCGGGTGAAGGCCTTCCTCATGCCCGAGGCGATGGCCCTGACGGGCCTGAGGAACGAGGGCGCCGGGGTGGACGTGCGGCTCTACACCATCGACGCCTCGGGCAACCAGTTCGGCCCCATGCTCGACCGCACCACGACTCTCTCCGACGGCAGCTACCTGGTCACCCTGCCCAGCTGGGACCGCTACGACGGCAACCACCCGTGGGTCGTCGCCGTGGGCGACCCGGCGGACGGCACCCTCCTGCGGCGCCTGGTGGACAACACCGGCGTCGCGGGCGACATCGACGCCGCGTCCGAGGCCGCCGTGCGAATCCTGCTGGGGGACACCGCGCTCGGGTCGCTGACCCTGGTGCAGCCGTTCGAATTGGCCGAGCTGAACGACCAGGTGGCGGCCGCGGTGGCCGACGTGAGCGGCGTGACCGTGCCCGAGATGGTGGACCTGGCGGTGAAGGTGGCGCGCGACGACGAGGGGGTTCAGCGCCGCCTGATCGCCATCAGCACGACCCCCGACAACACCCGCCCCCTGGCCCGGGCCGGGATCGACTTCCGCATGACCACGGGCGACACCCTCAACCTGCTGGCCAACGCCGAGGACGCCGACGGCGACCTGGTGAGCTACCGCTGGAGCATCGACACCGCCCCCGCCGCCAGCCTCGTGGAGCGCACCCCGCCCGTGGGGCGCCGCCTGACGTTTCGCGCGGACGTGGACGGCACCTACATCCTGAAAGTGGTGGTCACCGACACGAAGCTGGCGTCGTCCCCGCCCGACTACGCCACGATCATCGCCACCACGCCGCCGGTCCAGGTGACGGTCAACGACACCACCGACTCCCAGGGGGCCATGACCGCGTCCCGCGACCTGCTCGTGTACACCACCGCCGTGCGCGACGCCTCCACCAACACCAACTACGCCGACGTCCTGATCCAGCAGCTCACCGGCACGGGTCCGGTGGGCGCGCCCTTCCGCCTGCTGCCGCCGGGGGCGACCACCGAGGCCCAGGTGCTGCGCACGGTGGAGGGCCACCCGTCCATCGCGGCCAACGGTGCCATGGTGGTCTACAGCACCGACATGATCTCCCCGGGCACGGGCGGCGGCGACTTCGACGTGATCGCCGTGGACCTGGCGCGCATCGGCTCGCCGTTCAAGGTGACCGACAACACCACCTTCGACACCCAGCCCGACGTGCAGTGCCCCGTCGCCAACGCCTGCACCATCGTGTGGGTGAACGACGCCGACCCGGCGGGCACCCAGCTCTTCTCCGCGGACTACGTGGACCCGGGCTCCGGCTATGCGCGGACGGCCCTGCACCAGCTGACCTCCGACGCCACGGACCACTTCAGCCCGCGCCTCAGCCGCGACGGCGTGTGGGTGGTCTTCACCGCCCGCGACCCCGTGGAGGGCGACCTGGACATCTACCGCACCCTCGCCGACGGCTCCATGGCGGAGCCCGAGCTCCTGACCCCCACCCCCGACGGCACGAGCCCCGTGGACGACGACCTGCCCCTGTGCGACGGCCTGTGCGACGCGATCGTCTACCGCAGCCAGGCCTCGGTCTGGTACCGCAAGACGGACGGCTCCGACCCGGTCCGGGTATCGGGACCCGGGCTCGACGCCAACCACCCGTCCATCAACACGGACGGCACCGTCATCGCGTTCGTGGGCGGCACCGACCTGGGCACGGACCTGTTCACCGTGCGCAACGACGGCTCCGTGCTCACCCAGCTGACCACCGACGGCACCGTCTCCCAGCCCCAGGTCTCCGCCGACGGCTCCCGCATCCTGTTCCGCTCGGCGCGGGACGGGGACCACGACTTCTACATCCGGTAGCGGCCCCGCCCGCCCTCACGCGTCGAACGGCGGCGGGTAGAACACCTCCACCAGGGTCAGGCCCCAGGCCGGGGCGGTCTCGCCGGCCTGCGTGCGGTCCTTGGCCTCCAGGACCTCGGCGATCCAGCCCGGCGGGCGCCGATTTCGACCCACCTCCACCAGACTGCCCACGGCGTTCCGCGCCATCTGCTTGAGGAACCCGCTCCCCACGAGGTCAAGGACCACCTCGTCCCCGTCCCGCGTCACCGTGGCGGTGTCCATGCGCCGTACCGGGCTGCGGGCGCCGCAGCCGGAGGCGCGCAGGCTGGTGAAGTCGTGGGTGCCCAACAGGTGGCGCGCGGCCCGGTCCATGGCCTCCGCGTCCAGGGGAACGGGAACGAACCAGCACACCCCGCGCCGGAACGGGCAGCGCACCGGGCGGTTCAGGATGCGGTAGCGGTAGTGCTTGGACAGGGCCGAGTGGCGGGCGTGGAAGGTGTCGGACACCTCCCTAGCGGCGGTCACGGCGACGTCCCGGGGCAGGTGGGCATTCAGGGCCCGCACCCACACGTCGTCGGCGTGGGCCGCATCCGTGTCGAAGTGGGCCGCCTGGGCCAGGGCGTGGACCCCGGCGTCGGTGCGCCCGGCCCCGTGCACGCGCACGGGCTGCCCCACGATCCGGGCGATGGCCGCCTCCAGGACGCCCTGGATCGTCGTTCCCTCCGGCTGGACCTGCCAGCCCCGGTAGGCCGCGCCGTCGTACTGGAGGGTCAGGCGGATGCGCCGCACGACCCCTCGCCCCGCCGCCTTAACCCCCGCCCAGGGTGGCCCAGGGCGGCAGGTGGCCGATCTGGACGCCGAAGGACGCGTGCGCCAGCAGGAGCGTGACCAGCGTCACCAGCACGGCGCCGATGAGGTTGAGGACGAAGCCCACCCGCGCCATCTGGGGGATGCGCACGTAGCCGCTGCCGAACACGATGGCGTTGGGCGGCGTCGCCACCGGCATCATGAACGCGCACGAGGCCGACAGGGCCGCCGGGAACATGAGCAGCGCCGGGTGCTGGCCCACGCTCACCGCCACCGCCGCCAGGACCGGCATGAACAGGGTGGAGATGGCGGTGTTGGACGTGATCTCGGTCAGGAAGCTGATCGTCAGGCAGAGCAGGAGCAGCATGAGCCACACCGGCAGTTCCGCGAGCCCCGAGAAGGCGCGGCCGATCCACTCCGACAGGCCCGACTCCCCCACCCCCGCCGCCAGCGCCAGCCCGCCGCCGAACAGGAGCAGCACGCCCCACGGGATCGTGCGCGCCGTCTCCCAGTCCATGAGGGCCCCGGTGGCGGTGGCCGTGTCGCCCTCCCGCAGGTGCCCGGCCGGGATCATGAACAGGAGCACGGCCGCGGCGATGGCCACGGTGGCGTCGTTGGTCCACTTCTCCACCCCCAGCAGGTCGGACCAGCCGGGCACCTGGACGAAGCCCAGGTCGATCGTCTTGCGGAAGATCCACCCCAGCGCCGCCAGCAGGAAGACCCCCGCCACCCGCCGCTCCGGCCCCCGCAGGGGCGGCAGGGCCGCCAGGCGCTCGGCGATCACCGCGCGTCCGCCGGGCAGGGCCACGCCCTTCATGGGGAAGGCCACGAAGGTCAGGTAGGCCCACACCAGCGGCAGGAACACCACGACCAGGGGCAGGCCCACCTTGAGCCATCCCAGGAACGTCACCTCCGGCGCCCCCGGAAAGATTTTCGTGAACTGCGCCGCGAACACCACGTTGGGGGGTGTGCCCACCAGGGTCCCCATGCCGCCGATGTTGGCGCCGTAGGCGATGGCCAGCATGACGCAGGTGGCCAGGGACGAGAGCCCCGGGTCGTCCTCCACGCGGGTCTTGCCGATGGCCGCCCCCTCGGACAGGATCGCCAGGCCGATGGGCAGCATCACCAGGGCCGAGGCGGTGTTCGAGATCCACATGGAGAGGAACCCGGTGGCCACCATGATCCCGAGCACCAGGCGCCGGGGCGACACCCCCACCGTGTCCACGATCTTCAGGGCGATGCGCTCGTGCAGGGACCAGCGCTCGATGGCCCGGGCCAGGATGAACCCGCCCAGAAAGAGGAAGATCAGGTAGTGCCCGTAGGCCGCCGCCAGGGCCTTGGCGTGCAGGACCTTGAGGAACGGGAACAGGACGAGGGGGACGAGGCCGGTGACGTAGATGGGGACGGCCTCGGTGAGCCACCACACGGCCATCCACACGGCCACGCCGGCGGTGCGCTGACCCTCCGGCGAAAGCCCCTCGGGGCTGGGCAGCAGCCACAGGAGGACGGCGGCCACCGGCCCGGCCCACAACCCGATCTGCCGCACACGCTGCATCATGGCCCGGTAGCGCCCCACCGCCCTCCGAGGGGGGCCCGGCGATCATACGCGCCCGGTGGCCGGAAAAAAAGCGCACCCACATCGGCTTGCGGCGCCTGCCCGGTTCGCATACCTTCCGCGCCGTGGCCGGCGACATCCGCATCACCGGGGGCACCCTGCGCGGGCGCCGCCTGCGCTCGCCCAAGGGGGGCACCGTGCGCCCCACGGCGGCGCGGGTGCGCGAGGCGGTGTTCAGCGTCCTTGGGGGCCGGGTCGCCGGGGCGCGGGTGCTGGACCTGTACGCCGGGGCCGGCACCCTGGGGCTGGAGGCCCTCAGCCGGGGGGCGGCGTTCGCGGCGTTTCTCGACCGCTCGGCGAAGAACGCCGCCCTCATTCGGGAGAACGCCGCCGCCCTGGGGCTGTCGGACCGGGTCTGGGTGGGGACCGGCGACGCCGTGCGCTTCCTGGCCCGCAAGGCCCCCCCCGGGGCGCCCTACGACGTGGCGTTCGTGGACCCGCCGTACCGCGCCGGGGCGCTGGCGGCCGTGTTGCCCGCCCTGTTCGGCGCCGATATAATCGCAGCCGCCGGACTTGCGGTGCTGGAGCACCCCCGCGAGCTGGCCGTTCCCGCCGGGCCCGGGTGGGCGGCGGGGCGCACCTACACCTACGGGACCACGGCCATCACGCTCGTTCATCCCGCGCCGACCGGGGCCGAGGGTCCCGGCGGCTAGAGGGCGACCGCCATGCGTCGGCACGCGATCTATCCCGGCACGTTCGACCCCGTCACCAACGGCCACGTCGACATCGTGCAGCGCTGCCGCCCCCTGTTCGACCAGGTGACCGTGGCCGTGGCCATCAATCAATCGAAGACGCCCCTGTTCACTTTGGACGAGCGCATGGACATGCTGCGCGAGACGTTCGCCGGCATGGACCGGGTGGAGGTGGCGTCGTTCGAGGGGCTGCTCGTGGAGTACGCGCGGGCAAAGGGCGCCAGGGCCATCATCCGGGGCCTGAGGGCCGTGTCGGACTTCGAGTTCGAGCTCCAGATGGCCCTGATGAACCGCCGCCTGGCGGGCGAGATCGAGACCGTGTTCCTGATGCCGAGCGAGGAGTACACGTACCTCTCCTCGAGCATCGTCAAGGCCGTCTCCCGGGCCGGCGGCGACGTGGCCGCGCTGGTGCCCGCGGGCGTGCTCAAGCGACTCTCCGAGAAGGCGCAAAGATGAAGGCCACCAGATGAAGGCCA
>CAZGRJ010000031.1:5869-17015 GCA_964528115.1 uncultured Nitrospirales bacterium | reverse complement strand
AGATGAAGGCCACCAGATGAAGGCCAACCGATGAGCGAACCGACACCCGAGTCCCCGTTTGCCAAACGGGTGGCCAAGGTCAAGCCCTCCGCCACCCTGCGCATCACCGCCGAGGCGAACCGCCTCAAGGCCGAGGGGGTGGATATCGTGAGCCTCGCCGCGGGCGAGCCCGACTTCGAGACGCCGGCCCACATCCAGGAGGCCCTGGTGGCCGCCATGCGGGCCGGGCGCAACCGCTACACCCCCACCCCCGGCATCCCGGACCTGCGCGCCGCCATCGCGGCCAAGCTCAAGGCCGACAACGGCCTGACCTACGCCCCCGAGCAGGTGATCGTGGGGGCCGGGGCCAAGAACGTCATCTACACCGCCATGCAGGTGCTGGTGGACCAGAAAGACGAGGTGGTGGTCCCGGCGCCGTTCTGGGTCTCGTATCCGGACCAGGTCTTCCTGAACGACGGACGCCCGGTGATCATCCGCACCCGCGAGGCGGACGGCTTCGTGGTGAACCCCTCGATCCTGGCCAAGACCGTGGGCCGGAACACCAAGGCGATCGTCCTCAACTCGCCCAGCAACCCCACGGGCGCCGGCTACTCCAAGGCCGACCTCGCCCGGGTGGCGGAGATCGCCGTGGCGAACGACCTGTGGATCATCGCGGACGAGATCTACGAGAAGATCGTCTTCGACGGCTTCGAGCACATCAGCATCGCCTCCCTCTCGCCCGAGGTGGCGGCCCGGACCATCACCGTCAACGGCATGTCCAAGAGCTACGCCATGACCGGCTGGCGCCTGGGGTATGCCGCCGGGCCAACCGACGTGATCAAGGCCATGAACATCGTCCAGAGCCAGAACGTCAGCAACGCCCCGTCCATCGTCCAATGGGCGGGCGTGGCGGCCCTCACGGGCGACCAGGGGCCGCTGGCCGAAATGGCGCGCGCGTTCCAGGAGCGCAAGGACTACGTGATGCAGCGCATGAACGCCATGAAGGGCATCTGGTGCCACGAGCCCAAGGGGGCCTTCTACGTCTTCCCGCGGGTGGCGCACTACTTCGGGATGAAGGCGGGCGAGCTGGAGATGAAGGGCTCCATGGAGCTGTCCCAGTACCTGCTGGAGGCGGCCAAGGTGTCCGTGATCCCGGGGGCGGCGTTCGGCGGCGACGAGTACCTGCGGCTCTCGTTCGCCACGAGCATGGACCAGCTCACCAAGGGCCTGGACCGCATCGAGGCGGCGCTCGGGCGGCTCACCCCGGGGCCCCACTACGACAAGCTCCAGGAGCACCTGGAGCAGAAGCGCTTCTAGGACCCCATGCCCATCTACGAGTACGCGTGCCCCGACTGCGGCGAGGTCTTCGACGTCATCCAGAAGGCCGACGACCCGCCGGTCACCGTCTGCCCGAAGTGCGAGGGGAAAAAGGTGGCCAGGCGCCTGTCGAGCCCCGCGCTCCAGTTCAAGGGAAGCGGGTTCTACATCACGGACTACCCCAAAAAGTCCGGCCAGCCCGGCAAGTCCGAAGCGGGCGCGGGGGGCGGCACCGGGGCAAAGCCCAAGCCCCAAAAAGAAAAGAAGAAAAAGAAGAAGAAGGACGCGGGCTGAAGCGTCCGCGCCGGCGGGTACTCACCCCTGCGGGGTGAAGAACCGCATGATGTCGTTCGCGCCTGCGGCGCCCTACCCCTGCGGAGTGAAGAACCGCATGATGTCGTTGTAGAAAGCGAAGGCCATCAGGGCCAGCAGGACGAACAGCCCCGCCTGCTGGGCCACCTCGCGCACGCGGATGCTCACGGGCTTGCCCCGCACCACCTCCGCCGCCAGGAACATCAGGTGGCCGCCGTCCAGCACGGGGATCGGCAGCAGGTTCAGGACCCCCAGGTTCACCGACAACAGGGCCACGAACAGGAGCACGTTCATCATCCCCAGGCTGGCCTGCTCGCCGGCCATCTGGGCGATGAGGATGGGGCCGCCGATGGTGTCGCTCGGGATGGCGCGCTCGATCAGCTTGATGACCCCGAGGATCGTCAGGCGGGTGACCTCGTAGGTCCTGGACAGGCCCAGCCACGCGCCCTCGAAGAAGCCGTGGCGGACGGTCACCGTGGTCCCCTGGGGCGAGATGCCGATCAGCCACGCCTGGATCGACTCGCCGAAGATGTTCTGGGTCTCGGTCATGCGCGGCGTGACGGTCAGGTGGAGATCGGCGCCGTCCCGCTGGACGGTCACGTCCATGGCCTTGCCCTGCTTCTCCTGCACCGTGGCGCGGATCTGGTCCCACTCGCTGATGGGCGCGCCGTCGATGGCGGTGATCGTGTCGCCGGTCGCGAGCCCGGCCTCGGCGGCGGCCGATTCGGCCTGGATCTCGCCCACCTGGGAGGTCAGCACCGGCACCCCCCAGACGAACACGGCCCAGAAGATCACCACGGCGGTCAGCAGGTTGAACAGGGGCCCGGCGAAGACGATCGCGGCGCGCTGCCAGACGCTCTTGTGGGAGAAGGCCACGGCCCGCTCCTCGGGGCTCAGGGTCTGGTCCGTCTCCTCCCCGAACATCTTGACGTAGCCCCCCAGGGGGAAGGCCTTGAGGGCGTACTCGGTCTCGCCGCGCTTGCGGGAGAAGAGCGTGGGGCCGAAGCCGAGGGCGAAGGTGAGCACCCGCACCCGGCACGCCCGGGCCACCAGGAAGTGCCCCAGCTCGTGCACAAAAATGAGCACGGCCAGCACGACGATGAATGCGATGACGGCTTGCATGCGGCTTCGGCGGGTCCGGGGCGGCCGGCGGGGGGGCCGGGCGGGTACCCTGCGGCGCCCCCGGTCTTATCGGCGGCCCCCGGGTTCCAGTCTACCCGGCACCCGAAAAATCGGTCAATGCGGCGCCCGGGGCGGGGGCGTGAGCGCCCCCAGGACCACGGATTCCGAGGCTCCGGTGACGGCCGGGAGGTTGCCGGGCTCACCCCACAGGTGGCGGGCCGCCAGGTCGGCGAAGACGATCCCCTCCACGGCCCCGTGGGGTACCCCCAGGGCGTCCGTGGGGGCCACCCGGGACTTGGGCAGGAGCCCCGCCAGCATGGCCGCCAGGACCGGGTTGCGGGCCCCGCCGCCGCACAGGAGCACGTCGTCCGCGCCCCCCAGCTCGTCCGTGGCCCGGGCGATGCCGTGGGCGCTCAGGGCGGTCAGGGTGGCCACCATGTCCTCGGGCGAAAGGCCCAGGGCCTCGGCCCTTGCCTGCACGTCGGCGGCGTAGTGCCCGCCGAAGGTCTCCCGCCCCGTGGATTTCGGGGCCGGGGCGGTGAAGTAGGGGTGCGACAGCAGCTCGTCCAGGAGCCCCGCGTGGACGGTGCCGCGGGCGGCCATGGCGCCGTCCCGGTCCATCTCCTCGCGGCCGCCGGAGAGGCGCGCCATGAGGGCGTCGATCACCATGTTGCCGGGCCCCGCATCCAGGGCCCGCACGGCCTCGGTGCCCTTGCCGGCGGGCAGGATGGTGACGTTGGCGATGCCGCCGATGTTGACCACGGCGCGCTGGATGCGGTCCTGGCAGAACAGCAGGTGGTGGGTGATGGGCGCCACCGGGGCCCCCTGCCCGCCCGCGGCCACGTCGGCCGCGCGGAAGTCGGCCACCACGGGGAGCCCGGTGCGCCGGGCGATGCGGGCCGGGTCGCCGATCTGGAACGTCGCCGGGGGGGTCGCGCGGGGGGCGTGCCAGACGGTCTGGCCGTGGGAGCCGATCGCGTGCACCTCGCGCAGGGCGCCGCCCGCCTCCCGGCACAGCTCCGCCGCGGCGCGGCCGAAGGCGTCCCCCAGGTCCGCGTGGAGCATGCACAGGGCCTCGCTGCTCCCCTCGCCGTGGGCGGCGGCCAGGATGCGGGCGCGCAGCTCCGGCGGGTGGGGGTACTTGCGGAAGTAGAGCAGCTCCGCCCGGCGCGGGGCGCGGAACAGGTCCACCAGGGCGGCGTCGATGGCGTCGGTGGAGGTGCCCGACATGAGCCCCACCACGCGCAGCCGGTCGGGGGCGGTCATTCGAGGCGGTGGTGCAGGTTGATGAGGACGCGGCTCGCCCCGTCCCCCACCTCGTAGCTCTCCGTGAGGGCGATGCCCGTGTCCGAGCCCGGCAGGGACGTGCGGAACAGGTCCATGGACATCCGGTTCCGGAGCGGGTCGTAGAGGAGGTCGCGCCGGAAGCCGTCGCGGGCCACGGTCAGGCGCACCTTCTCCGCCAGCCGGACGCGCACGTCCAGCCCCCCGGACGGGGCGGCCTTGGCGGAAGGAACGGTGCCGGGCACGGCGGGGGTGGCAGCCGGGGCGTCCCGCTTGCCGGAGATCACCAGGTCGGTGTGGCGCAGGCGGGCCACGGCCTCCAGGGGAGTGTCGTCGAGCCAGCCGTCCAGGTGATCGGAAACGTAGTCCTCGCCCACGTTCGCGGCGGCGCGCTCGCGCTCCCGCTCCACGGCCTCCTCCGGCATCCAGGCGGGGGCGGCGGCGGGGATGTGCGTGTCCGGGGCGCCGGCGGGAGCGGCGCGGGGGGCGAGGCGTGACTGAATGGTCCGGGTGTCGTCGGCGCGGGCCGACACGGACGCGAGGACGACGCACGCGGCGCAGCCCGTCGCGACCCAGAACGCGAAGCCGCGGCGCGCGGTGCCCCCCACGCCCATCCGAGTTGTGCCCATCTTCCCTCTCCGTCCGCTCCCGGCGGTGCGGTCGCCCGGGGACACATCCTATCAGGTTGTGGAAAAAAAGTCGGCGGACGGGCGGCGGGCGCCGCCCCGGAGGGTCAGGCGCCGGCCATCCGGTTCAGGTAGGCCTGGACCAGGCGGCAGAAGGCGGCCTTGCGCCCCTCGCGCACGGGGAAGCGGACCTCCCACACGGTGTCGGGGCAGCGGATGACGACGGCGCCCTCGTGGTCAGGCACCGGGTCGCAGTGCTGCACGCGGGTCAGCGGGATGTCCACGGCGCGCTCCTTGTGGAGCAGCACCAGGCGGCGGTTGCCGATGATGACCCCCGCCCCCTTCAGGCGCCCGCCCACCTGCCCCCTCAGCTCCCGCACCAGGGCCCCCTCGCGCAGGACGCCGCCGGGCGGGGCGAAGTAGAGCACGCGCCCGTCCAGTGTGCGGTGGTTGCGGTACTTGATGGCGTCCGTCTCCTTGGGCGCCAGGTAGAGGTTCAGGCGCTTGAGCCCCGCCAGGAACTCCCGCTCCGCCTCCCGGGCCCAGGTGTGGAGCGGGTAGCCGCAGTAGGCGCAGTTCTTGAGCAGGGCGCTCTGGGGCGAGCGGCAGCGCTCGCACGCCACCTTGAGGGCGGCGCCGCACTCGGGGCAGGCCTCGATGTCCTCGTCCACCTCGTGCCCGCACGCCCGGCAGGTGACGGCGTCCGTGCGGCGCGGCCCCTGCTCCGCCACGTCCGCCACGTCCGGGACCGGCTCCATGAGCGTCCCCGGCACGGCGGGCGGCGGCGCCCACGGGGCGTCGGCCCATGCCTCGGGCGCGGGCGCGGGGGGCGGCGCCTGCACAGGCTCCGGCTGGGTCCGCGCGACCTCGGGCCGGGCATACGGTGCCGCCGCCGGGACGTAGGCGGGCGCGGGCGCGGGCGTGGCGGGCGGCGCCACGGGCCGCTGCCACCCCGTTTGCGGCGGCGGCATGGCCGGGGGAGGCATCGGCGGGGGCGGCCCGGGATATCCGGATGCCGGCGGCGCCGCGGCGTCGCCCTCCAGGAAGTTGAAGTAGTGATACGACGCCCCGGAGTGCTCCATGTCGCTGCACGCCTGGGTGACCTCGTTGAAGTCCACCTGCCGGGCCCGGTTGCTGTGCCCCACCACGAGGGCCAGGTCGGCCACGGCGCAGATCACGCGCGGGCAGCCGCCGGAGTAGCGGTAGATGCCCTCGACGGCGGTCTCGGTGAAGAGCGGGCGGTCGGCCCCGGCCACGCGCACCCGGTGGTCGATCATCCCGGCCGTGTCCTTCTGGTGCAGGTTCTTGAGGAAGAACCGCACGGGCAGACGCTGCCAGAACTCGGGCATGGCGCGCACGGCGGGCTCCAGGGGCGCCTGGCCCGAGAGAATGAAGCTGAGCAGGAACTCCCCCTCGGAGGTGAAGTTCAGGAAGATGCGGAACTCCTGCAGGAGGTCGGGCCGGTCGGCGAGCATCTGGCCCTCGTCCACGATCACGAGGGTGTGGATGCCCTGGATGTGGTTGCTCTTGAGCAGGTCGCGCAGGGCGTTGAAATCCTCCACCTTGTCGCCCTTGATCTGCTGCACGCCGAGCTGGCGGCCGATCTCGCCGATCATCTGAGTGGGCGTCATCGTGGGATAGTCGAGGAACGCGACGCGCAGCTTGCCCTGCGCCTCCTGTGTCAGCTCGCGCATGAGCAGGTGGAGCGTGGTGGTCTTGCCGTCGCCGGCGTTCTCGGAGATGAGCAGCGCGCCGCCCTTGCCCGAGTGAATGGCGAACCGCAGGCGCATCAGGCACTCGCGGTGCTGATCGCTCAGGTAGAACATCGCCGGGTTGGGGGCCAGCGAGAAGGGCGGCTCCTTCAGGCCCCAGTACTGGAGGTAGGCGGGCAGCATGTCTTCCTATCGGCCCGAAGCGATCCGCTCTCGCGGACGGTTGACGCTAGCAGATTCGGGCGGTTGCCGCAAAACCGGGCAGGCGATCCGGTCTACCCGTGCGCGGCCTGCTGGGCGATCGTGCGGTAGGGCACGGTCAGCTTCACCCGGTCGGCGCCGCGTCTCACCACCAGGGCGCCGCTGTCGCCGGGGTGGGCCAGGGTGAGGGCCACCTGCACGTCCACCATGTCCTTCAGGGGCCGGCCGTCCAGGTCCACGAGCAGGTCGCCGGCCTGGACCCCGGCGTTCTCGGCCGGGCTGCCCGGGGAGACCTCGGTCACGCGCAGGCCGCCCTCGTCCGGCTGGATGCGCACCCCGAGGCGCACCCGCTCCCCCTCCAGGTCGGTGTACGGGGTGGACCAGACAAAGTCGGCCACGGGCAGGGGGAAGTCGGGCACGTCCACGTCCATGCGCAGGTCGGAGCGGTCCTCCGGCAGCGTGCGCACGAACGGGACGATGGTGGCGTAGGAGACCGGCATCCGCTCGAACAGCCGGCGCGGGATGCCGAAGCCGTACTGCACGTGCCCCGCCCCCGCGAAGACCACCAGCTGACGGCCCTGGTTCTCCGGCGCCGTGAGGGCCTCGTAGGCCGACTGGGCCATGGTCTCGTCCCACAAGAGCTGGACGGCGTAGAAGGTCGCCGGCGCGCCGTGGCCGTGGCCGCCCATGACGGCGTCCAGGTAGGCGTGGTGGTACGGGTCGTTGCCGTCCCACCCCTCCTTCGCCCAGTCGGCGGCGGTGTTGGCCTCGCCCCGGGAGGTGGCGCGCACCTCGTCGCGGGTGGCGTTCAGGGCCACGATGGGGATGCCGGACCGCTTGCAGAACGTCAGGATGTCGCGGTAGTAGCCGTAGTACTCCGACCAGCTCGCGTACCACAGGTGCAGGAACGTCGGCTCGTCCATGCGCCCGGCGAGCCAGTCGTCCAGGGGCTTCTGGGCGTCCTTCGGGAACATCTCCATGCCCAGCATGAGCTTCCCCGGGTGGCGCCGGGCGAGGGAGTTGAGGACCTTCAGCTGGGCCTCGTGGTCGGAGGCGTTGTTGTGCATCTCGCCCACGAAGACCACCCGGTCGTCGCCCACCACGTCGATCAGCTGGCTGAGCGTCACCTCGCGCCCGGTGGGGACGTGGACGATGGTCCCGGGCTCGATCGTGTCCATGGAGCGGTAGGGCGAGCCCGGGGACTCGGCCGGAGGCACGTCCAGGGCCACCTCGTCGGGCGCGGCGCCCTCCTGCGCGGCGGTCGCCTCGGGCTTCGCGGCCGCCGGGGGGGCCTCGGCCACCACGCCGCGGCCGGACGCGCACCCGGCCAGCAGCAGGCACAGCGTCGCGGCCACGAGCCCGGCGGCGCGTATCCGGCGGGGCTCAGTAGAGATAGTACTCACCGGCCGGGCGCAGGAGTCGGTTCAGGTCCACGTCGGTGCGCAACAGTTGCAGCTCGTGGCCGCGCACGTCGACCCCGAGCTCGATGAAGCGGCGGATCAGGTTGCCGTGGCGCCGGTCCCCCAGGAGCGTCGCGCCGATCAGGCGGCCGTCCTGGAACACGAGGCGGCGGTAGCCCTCCTGGGACGGGGCCGAGGTCACCTCGGCGTCGCCCGAGGCGTCGAACCGGCCCATGAGGGTCAGGGGCACGTCGTAGGCGGTGCCGGCCTGGTGATACAGGGTCCAGGTGAAGCTCTCGGCGGCGCCCGCCATGTTGGCGCCCGCCACCCGGCCCTGGAGCGACGCCGCACTCCAGCCCGGGCCGCCCTGGTAGTCCTCCGTGTCCGGGTCCCACACGCGGCAGACGTCGCCGGCGGCGAACACCCCGCTCAGGCGCGTCTCCATGTGGGCGTTGACGCGCACCGCGCGGTCGCGCTCGTCCTCCACCTCGGGCAAGAGGCCGCCCCGGGGCCCGGCGTCCAGGCCGATGCCCACCCACCGGCACGGGATGCGCTGGCCCGACGCGGTGACGGCGGCGGCCACCCGGCCGTGCTCCCCCTCGACGGCCTCCAGGCGCTCCCCCAGGCGCACCTCGACCCCGTCCTGGACCAGGCGGCGATAGACGATCTGGCCGCCCCGGGCGTCCAGCCACGGCAGACCCACCTGGGGGTCCGGGACCAGGAGCGTGACCGCCATGCCGGCGCTGCGGGCGGTGCGGGCCATGTGCAGGGCCACCAGGGAGCCGCCCAGGACCACGGCCCGGGCGCCGGGCTCCACGGTGGCGCGCAGGGCGTCCGCGTCCGCCAGGGTGTGCAGGCGGCCCACGCCGTGCAGCTCGGCGCCGGGGATGGCGAGGGGCACCGTGTGGGTGCCGCAGGCGATGAGGAGCCGGTCGTAGGGGTATGCGCCACCGCGCTCGGTGACCACCCGGCGGTCGTCCGGGTCCACCCGCGCCACGCGCTCGGGCACGCGCAGGATGCGCTGCTCGGTCCAGTAGGCGTCCGGCAGGCCCCACAGCTGGTCCCGGTTCAGGCGCCCCAGGGCGTAGAGCGGCAGGGAGGCGCGGAAGTAGAAGGGGGTGCCCTCGTCGGAGAAGACCCGCACCTCCCCGTCCGGGTCGCGCTCCCGGATTGCGGCGGCGGCCTCCGCCCCCGCCGGCCCCAGGCCCACCAGGCAGTACCTCACGCC
The DNA here is from genome assembly GCA_964528115.1 of uncultured Nitrospirales bacterium. Classification (GTDB taxonomy): domain Bacteria; phylum Nitrospirota; class JACRHL01; order JACRHL01; family JACRHL01; genus CAZGRJ01. The sequence continues at coordinate 7,834 of CAZGRJ010000031.1, read as the reverse complement.
CCCTCCGGCGCCACCGAGCCCTTGCGCTCGGGGATGGGCGAGCCGAAGTGCACCGGCTGCGCCGCCGGCCCCCGGTCGTGGTCGATGGCGTCGTAGACCAGGTCCACGATGTCCATCACCTCGACACCGAGGTCCTCCCCCACCGGGCCGTAGGACTCCAGGCAGCGCACGCACTCCACCACCATGCGGTTGGCGCCGGCGCGCCGGGCCATGTCGATCCGCTCGCGCCGCATGGCCTCCAGCTGGCCGGGATTGGCCTCGAACTGGTAGCGGCCGCAGCAGGGCGACTCATCGCCGTGGCGCTCCATCTCCACGAAAACCCCCACCTGGCGCAGGACCCGGCGGGCCTCCTCCCCCTCACCCATCTTGCGGGTGACGTGGCAGGCGTCGTGGAAGGTGAACGGCTCCGAAAGGCGCCGGGTCGGGAAGCGGTGCAGGTTCTGGCGGATCCAGGTGGTGCAGGTGACCGGCGTGTAGCCGCCGCCGTAGGCCGCGGCCATACGGCGCAGGGCGGTGTAGCACTCGGCGCAGATGGTGACGACCTCCTTGGGGCCGGCCTTGACGATGCGCTCGTGCAGCTCCCGCATGAGGGTCTCGGCGCGCTCCAGGTCGCCCGCCAGGTAGTGGGCCCAGCCGCAGCAGGAGCGCAGGCCCCCCAGGACCTCGTAGTCCAGGCGCAGGTAGTCCGCCAGGGCGAGGACCTTCTGGGCCACGCCGGTCTCGGAGAAGATGTTGCAGCCGAAGAAGAACAGCACGTCCGAGCGCTTCAGGTCGCGCTTGTCCACGTGGCCCGCGAGGCCTTTCAGGCGCGGGCGGCGCATGAGGTTGTGGACGGTGATCTCCACCTGGCGCCGGACCGGCTGGTGGCCCCCCTTGTGCTTCAGGTCGTCCACGTAGCAGGCCGGCATGCGGCCGAGCTGGGCCTTGAGCTGGAGCATCATCGAATCGCGCTCCAGGCCCGCGGGGCAGACCGGCACGCAGGCGCCGCACTGGAAGCACTCCACGGCGAAGCGCTCGATCCGGGGCGGCATCGGGCCGCCGTGGCGGGTGGCGAAGTTCAGGTCGGCGATGCGGACCGTGTCGTCCGCCACGGGACAGGCGCGCACGCACTCATGGCAGCCGATGCAGGCGGCGAGGCCCGCCTCCACGTCGCGCCGGAGCATCTGCCGGATCGGTTCCGTCGGTTCCATCGGGATCGGGTCTCGTCGGCCTCTCGTCCGGGCGCCCGGCCGGGACCGGCGGGCGGCGGCCGGGGGGACCGGCCGATGTACTAGGATACGGATTCGGCGCGTTCCCGGCCACCTGTGGAACCCGCCCGCCCGGCCGAACGGGCCAGCGCCGCGGCCCACGCCCGGGCCGCCCCCGGTGTGAGGGCCAGGTGGGCGTACGTCGCCAGGGTTTCGCCCATGCGCCACCCCTCGGCGCGGGACTCGCCGCCGCCCCGGCGCGCGATCCGGAAGGTCCGGGCGACGCCGGCCTGGTCGAGGGCCGCCGCGTCCACCTCCGAGTAATGAAACTCGTGGCCCCGCAGGCGCATTCCCGCCCGGCCCATGAGGCCGGGCGCCGCGAGCGTCACTTCCCGGTACCCGAGGGCCGCCCGGCGCGGCAGCATCCGGCAGGCCGCCGGGAGAACGCCGCACATGGCGTGCTCGCCCCCGTCCGTGTCCGTGAGGGTTTCCGTCAGGTACATGAGGCCGCCGCACTCGGCGTAGACGGGCATCCCCGCCCGCGCCGCCGCCGCAACGGCACGCCGCATGGGGGCGTTGGCCGAGAGGGACTTCGCGTGAACCTCCGGGTACCCCCCGGGCAGGTAGAGGCCGTCCACGCCGACCGGGAGGTCCTTGTCCGTCAACGGGCTGAACGGGACGGCCTCGACCCCCGCCGCCGCCAGGCGCTCCAGGGTCTCCGGGTAGACGAAGCAGAACGCCGCGTCCCGCGCCACGCCGAGCCGGGCCCGGACGGGTG
>CAZGRJ010000031.1:0-5769 GCA_964528115.1 uncultured Nitrospirales bacterium | reverse complement strand
CGGTGACGAGGCGGTGGAGGCCCGGATCGATGAAGTCGGGTCCGGCCTTGAACGGCGCCACCCGCACCCCGCGCGCCGCGAGGGCGCCCATGATCCCCAGGGCGACGGTGGTCTTGCCCACGCCGGAGCCGGTGCCGGCGATGAGGAGTCCGCGTGCCACGGTCACGGGGACCTGGGCGGGCCCGATGTCAGGGGGAGACGGCGCGGAAGGCCAGGGTGGCGTTGGTGCCGCCGAACCCGAAGGAGTTGGAGATGGCCGCCCGCAGGTCCAGCTTGCGGGCCTTGCCGGGGTTGGCGTCCAGGTCGCAGGCCGGGTCCGGGTGCTCCTGGTTGATCGTGGGGGGCACGATCCCGTGGTGCACGGCCAGGATCGTGAAGATGCTCTCCACGCCGCCGGCGGCCCCGAGCAGGTGGCCGGTCATGGATTTGGTGGCACCCATGACGAGGCCCTTGGCGTGCTCGCCGAAGGCGGTCTTCACGGCCAGGGTCTCCAGGGCGTCGGCCATGGTGGAGGTGGCGTGGGCGTTGACGTAGCCCACCTCCTCGGGCGCCAGGCCGGCGTCCTTCATGGCGGCGCGCATGCAGCGCACGGCGCCGTTGGCGTCGGGAGGCGGGGCGGTGATGTGGAAGGCGTCGCCGGTGCTGCCGTATCCCGCCACCTCGGCGTAGATCCGGGCGCCCCGGGCCACGGCCGCCTCCATGTCCTCGAGGACCACGATCCCGGCCCCCTCGGCCATCACGAAGCCGTCCCGGTCCGAGTCGAACGGCCGGCTGGCCCGCTCCGGATCGTCGTTGCGCTGCGACAGGGTTTTCGAGGCGCAGAAGCCCGCCACGCCCAGCATGCAGAGGGCGGCCTCGGTGCCGCCGGCGAGCATCGCGTCGGCGTCGCCGCGCTGGATCACCTTGAAGGCGTCGCCGATGGCGTGCGCCCCCGAGGCGCAGGCGCTCACGGCCGACTGGTTGGGTCCGCGCGCCCCGGTCCGAATCGCGACCTGGCCCGACGCCAGGTTGATGATCGTGGCCGGGATGAAGAAGGGCGAGACCCGCCGGGGGCCCTGCTCGATGACCTTGCGCAGGGTCTCCTCGATGTTGGGCAGCCCCCCCATGCCGGAGCCGATGAAGACCCCCACCCGGTCGCGGTTGCCGTCGCCGATGGACAGCCCCGCGTCCTCCACCGCCATGTGCGAGGCCGCGATGGCGTAGTGGATGAAGAGGTCCATCTTCTTGAGCTCTTTCGGCTCCATGTAGGCCGTGCCGTCGAAGCCCTTGACCTCGGCCGCGATGCGGGTGGGCAGCGCGCTCGCGTCGAAGCGCGTGATCGCGCTCACCCCGGACCGGCCCGCCAGCAGACCCTCCCAGGTCGTCTTCAGGTCGTTGCCCAGGGGCGTCACCGCCCCCATGCCCGTTATGGCCACTCGCCGCTTCAGGAGCTACCTCGCACCGTGCGCGCCGCCCGCGCCCTCAAGGCCCGGGTGGCGCGGGGGGGTCTTGCGGGGGACATCCCCCTCCCCCCAATCCTACCCCAGACAGACCTCAGGCCGCCTTCACCTTGCCGTTCACGTAGGCCACCGCCGCGTCCACGGTGGTGATCTTCTCCGCGTCCTCGTCGGGGATCTCGATGTCGAACTCCTCCTCGAACGCCATCACCAGCTCGACCGTGTCGAGGGAGTCGGCCCCCAGGTCGTCGACGAAGCTGGCGCTCCCCTTGACCTGGTCCGCGTCCACGCCGAGCTGCTCGCAGATGATCGCCTTGACCTTCTCGTCCACCGATTCCGCCATGCCTCGTTCACTCCTGTCCATGGGTTTGAACTCGTATCCCGGCCGCCCCTCGTCTTCAAACGTAAGGACGGCGCCGCATTCACATCAGCATGCCACCGTTCACGTGGAGCACCTGGCCGGTGACGTAGGCCGCGCCGTCGGAGACCAAGTAGGCCACGGCGGCGGCCACGTCGTCCATCGTTCCGAACCGCTCCATGGGGATCTGGGCCATCAGGCGCGCGCGCGCGGCCTCGTCCAGGGCGGCGGTCATGTCCGTCTCGATGAATCCGGGGGCGACCGCGTTGACCGTGATGCCCCGGGTGGCGTACTCGCGGGCGAGGGACTTGCTCAGCCCCACCATGCCCGCCTTGGCCGCCACGTAGTTGGCCTGGCCGGGGTTGCCCATGGCGCCGACGATGGAGCCGATCTGGACGATGCGCCCCCAGCGCTTCTTGACCATGTCGCGGATCACGGCCTTGGCGCAGGCGAACGAACCCTTCAGGTTCGTGGACAGGACCGTGTCCCAGTCCTCCTCCTTCATGCGCAACAGGACGTCGTCCCGCGTGATTCCGGCGTTGTTGACCAGGATGTCGATCCCGCCGGCTTCCTTGCCGACCTCCTTGAGGACCTCCTGCACCCGGTCGAACCGGGACACGTCGAGGCCGATGCCTCGGCATCGGCCGGAATCGAGCTCGGCGGCGGCCTTCTCGGCCCCGGCGGCGTCGCGCCCGGTGATGATCAACCGGGCCCCGTCGGCGAGCAGGCGCCTCGCGATGGCGTTGCCGATCCCCCGGGTGCCCCCGGTCACGAGGGCCGTCTTCCCTGAAAGTCCGCTCACTTACGGACCTCCTTCAGGGTCGCCTCGAGGGACGCCTTGTCCTCGACGTGCAACGTCACGGCCCGCCGGTCCACGCGCCGGACCAGGCCGGAGAGCACCTTGCCGGGCCCCACCTCGACGAAGTGGTGGATGCCCATGTGCATCATCGCCTGGATGGAATCGCCCCACAGGACGGGGGAGGAGATCTGGCGCCGGGCGGAGGGGATCACGTCGGCCGCCGAGGTGATCTCGCGCGCCTCGCAGTTGTTGATCAGCGGCACCTGCAGGTCGTCCACCTGGATGGCGCGCATGTCGGCGTCCAGGCGCTCGGCGGCGGGCTCCATGAGGGCGCAGTGGGAGGGCACGCTCACCGGCAGGGGGATCACGCGCGACGCCCCGGCCGCCTTGGCCCCGTCCTCGGCGCGCTCGACCGCCTCGCGGTGGCCGGCGATGACGATCTGCTGGGGGCAGTTGAGGTTGGCGAGCGACACGATCTGGCCCTGCCCCGCCACGTCGCACACCTCCCCCAGGGCCTCGCGGTCGAGCCCCAGGATCGCGCTCATCTTGCCGACGCCTTCGGGCACGGCCTCCTGCATGTAGGTGCCCCGGGCGTGCACCAGGCGCACCGCGTCCTTAAAGGCGATGCTGCCGGCCACCACCAGGGCGGTGAACTCACCCAGCGAGTGGCCGGCCACGGCGTCCGGGGTCACCCCCTCCTGGGCCAGCACCCGGGCCGCGGCCACGGACGTGACGAGGATGGCGGGCTGGGTGATGGCGGTGCGGCCCAGCTTGTCCTCGGGGCCGGAGAAGCAGAGCTCGGAGATCGGGAACCCCAGGGCGGCGTCCGCCTCGCGGTACGTCTCCATGGCCACCGGGTAGGCCTCGGCCAGCCCCCGGCCCATCCCGACGTACTGGGAGCCCTGCCCTGGAAAGAGGAACGCGGTCTTCACCGGTCGTCAGCCTTCGAAGGTCCACATACGGCCAGGTACGGGAGCGGCCTGATTCTGTGAAAGCCCCACCGGGCTTGTCAACCAACGGCGGCGGCGCCCGCGGCCCCCGTCAGTGCCCCCACCGGATGAGGGAGCTGCCCCAGGTCAGGCCGCTGCCGAACGCGAGCAGCAGGGCCACGTCCCCCTCGCCCAGCCGCCCCTGGGCCACCGCGTCCCCCAGCGCAAGGGGGATGGAGGCGGCCGAGGTGTTGCCGTAGGCGTCCAGGTTGACCACCATCTGCTCGTCCGACACCCCCAGGCGCTCGGCCACGGCGTTGAGGATGCGGATGTTGGCCTGGTGGGGCACCACCACCTTGAGGGACTCGGGCTTCAGGCCCGCGGCGTCCAGCACCTCCCGCGCCGCGCGCTCCATGTTGCGCACCGCCACCTTGAAGGTCTCGTTGCCGCGCATGCGCAGGTATTGCAGGCGCCGGTCCACCAGGTCCTGGCCTGGGGGACGGCGCGAGCCGCCGCCGGGCAGGCAGATGAAGTCCCACGCCGAGCCGTCGGAGTAGATGCGGCTGTCCAGGACCCCGGGCGCCCCCTCGTGGGCGTCCCCCTCGGCGGCCTTGAGGACCACGGCCCCGGCGCCGTCGCCGAACAGGACGCAGGTGGAGCGGTCCTCCCAGTCGACCACGCGCGACATGGTCTCGGCGCCGACGAGCAGGATCGTGCGATAGGTCCCCGAGCGGATGAAGGCGTCGGCGGTCTGGAGCCCGTAGATGAAGCCCGAGCACGCCGCCGACAGGTCGAAGGCCGCGGCCCCCGTGGCGCCCAGGCCGTGCTGGACCAGGCAGGCGGTGGCCGGGAAGAGCATGTCGGGGGTGGCGGTCGCGACCAGGATCAGGTCCAGGTCGGTGGCGTCGATCCCCGCGTCCAGGAGGGCGCCCCGGGCCGCAGCGAGGGAGAGGTCCGAAGTCGCCTCGTCCTCGGCGGCGATGCGGCGCTCCCGGATGCCGGTGCGGGTGGTGATCCACTCGTCGGACGTGTCCACCATCCGCTCCAGCTCGTGGTTCGTGAGAACCCGCGCCGGCGCGTACGTGCCCAGCCCGGCGATGACGGTGCGGGTCAAGCTCCCCTCCCCTTTCACGTCCCCACGTCGGCGATGTCCTCGACGATGTGGTTGCTGACGCGCTCGTCGTGCATGCGCTTGGCCACCCCGAGGGCGTTGCGGATCGCCCAGGGATCCGATCGTCCGTGACAGATGATAGAGATGCCGTTCAGCCCCAACAAGGGGGCGCCGCCGTACTCGGCGTAGCTGACCTTCTTCTTGAACCGGTCGAAGGCGGGCTTCAGGAGCAGATACCCCAGCTTGCCGAACCGGGCCCGCTCGATCTCGCGCTTGAGCATCAGCATCAACGCCTCGGCCAGGCCCTCGCTGGTCTTCAGGGCCACGTTGCCGATGAAGCCGTCGCACACGATCACGTCGGCCTCGCCGGTGAAGATGTCGCGCCCCTCCACGTTGCCGATGAAGTTGATCGCCGCCGCGGCCTTCAGGTGGGCGTGAACCTCGCGCGTGAGGCTCGAGCCCTTGCTCTCCTCCTCGCCCACCGAGAGCAGCCCCACCCGGGGCGCCGGGCGGCCGCTGACGTACTTGGCGTACTCGTGCCCCATGAGGGCGAACTGGACCAGGTGGGTCGCCTTGCAGTCCACGTTGGCGCCGGCGTCCAGCATGATGGAGGTGCCGGTGAGGGTGGGCAGGAGGGTGGCGATGGCGGGGCGCTCGATCCCGGGCAGGGGGCCGATGACGAACAGCGAGGTCGCCATGCAGGCCCCCGTGTTGCCCGCGCTGATGACCGCCTGGCAGGTGCCTTCGGCGACCCGCTGGTTGGCGATCCAGATGGACGACTTGCGCTTGCGCCGCACCACCTGGGCGGGGGACTCGTCCATGGCCACCACCTGCTCGGCGTGTACGATGGCCACGTCGAGCCCCTCGGCGGGCAGGCCCGTGAGGGCCTCCTTCACGCGGGCCTCGTCGCCCACCAGGTCCACCCCGAGCCCGAAGTCGCGTGCGGCCTGGACGGCGCCCTCCACGATGGCCCTAGGGGCGTGGTCGCCCCCCATGGCGTCAACCGCGATGCGCATCCTCGAATCAATCCTCGGAGATCGTTAGGACCTGCCGGCCGCGATAGTGGCCGCAGGCGGCACAAACACGGTGCGGCGGCTGCGCCGCCCCACACTGCGGGCAGGGCCGCGTCGCCAACA
>CAZGRJ010000030.1:0-23841 GCA_964528115.1 uncultured Nitrospirales bacterium | reverse complement strand
CCGGCGGAACGCCGCGAAGTGATCGGAAAAGCCCGGCGCAAAACGGCCAGGTGACGCCGGGGGTGCCATCCCGGCGCCATCATCTAACGAAAGACCCCCCATGCACACCGCACGGATGCTGCTCGCCGCGGGCGTGATCGCGGCCCTGTTCGGCTGCGCCACCACCGAGGGCGACAAGGAGTTCCAGGCCAACGCCTGGGAGAAGACCAAGGACACCACGGACCAGGTGACCAAGGAGTCCGTGGATGCCATGAAGGAAGGCGGCGGCCGGCTCGAGGGCTTCTTCCGCCACTTCTGGGACTAGTCCCGCTCCCGTTCTCCCACCGCGGGTCGCCGGCGGCGCGGCGCGGCCAGCCAGCGGACCTGCTCGTGCACCGCCGCGCCGTAGGCCCCGAACAGGCACGCGAACAGGGCCTCCTCCAGCGGCGCGCCGCCCAGGCGCGGACCCCACAGGGCGTCCGGGTTCCACACCCGGGCGAAGTACCCGGGCGCCGCGACCTCCAGGGCCGCCAGGAACACTCCGTAGTAGACGGTGAACGCCACCCCGGCGGCGGCGCAGCGGCCCGTCAGGTCCGGGCGGCGCCGCAGCGTGAGGGCGAGCCCCGCGGCCATGGCGCCGAGACACGCGTGGATCGCGTTCAGGGGCGTCGGCGTCAGCGCCATCCAGAACACGAACGGCAGGACCAGCGTCGCGCCGGGCGGACGAACCAGCGACAGGCGCCGGGCGCGCGGCCCCTGCGGGGCGCCGGCCATCGCCGCCAGCAGCACGGCGCCCACGCCCCCCACGGCGAAGGCGAACACCACGCTCTCCACGTCGAACCCGGTGCGCGCCGCCAGGTGCCACAGGCCCGGCGGGTTCCAGTAGGCGGGCACGAACAGGGGTTGCGTGAGGCCGAACGACGCGGTGAGCGCGCTCGCGCGCCGCATGACGGCGCGGTGGTCCGGCAGGGCCGCGTACAGCACCCCCCACGAGAGCAGGAAGAGCCCGGCGAACAGGGGCCAGACGACCTTGTCGGACAACGGAGCGTCCACGGGACCTCCGTCTCGATCCTACGCGGGCGCCGCGCCCTGTGCCCGTCAGGTCACGCGGTCGAGCCGCAGGCGGTGGCGCTCGTCGAACAGGCGCCGGCCGGCGAGCCAGACGGCGAGCAGCAGCGCCAGGCCGGACGAGGCGCTCAGCAGCAGCATGATGAGGATCTGGTACTTGACCGCCTCCACCGGTGGGGCGCCGGCCAGGATCTGGCCGGTCATGATCCCCGGCAGGATGACGATGCCGGCCGCGGCCATGGCGTTGACCACCGGGGTGATGCCGGTGTGCACCGCCTCGCGCCGGATGTCCGCCAGGGCCTCGCGGTAATCCTCGCCCAGGGCCAGGCGCTGCTCGATCTGCTCGCGCCGCGAGGCCGCCTCGCCGACCAGGTGGTTCAGCCCCAGGGCCACGGCCGTCATGGCGTTGCCCACCATGATGCCCAGCAGGGGGATCGCGTAGCGCGGCGTGTACCACGGCTCCGGGGAGAGCATCACGGTCAGGGCCAGGAGGCCCACCGCGAAGGGCGACACAAACAGCGTCCCGGCCCCGAGCGCGTAGGCCCACGGGCCCTTGAAGCGGCGCCGCTGCCGGGCCGTGACCTCCCGCGCCGCCACCGCCAGCATGACCGCCGCCAGGGCCGCCACCCAGGCCGGGTGGCCCACCGAGAACAGGGCCTTGAGCACGTAGCCGATGAGCACCAGCTGCACCGCCATGCGCGCCGCGGACACGAGCAGCGGGCGCTCCAGGGCGAGCTTCAGGCGCATGGAGAGCGCCGCCAGCATCAGCACCAGGGCCGCCGCCAGCCCCAGGTCCCAGGCCGACAGGGGGATCAGGGTCACGCCCCCTCCTCCTGCCCGTCCACCAAGCCCGCGCGGGTGAGGGTCACCACCCGGTCCGCCACCCGCGCGAGGGCGGCGCCGTCGTGCGCCACCCACACCACGGGGGCGCCGCGCTTCTCCCGGTAGCCGGCCACGGCCGCCTCCACCTTGCGGGCCGTGGCGGCGTCCAGGTTGGCGGTGGGCTCGTCCAGGAGCAGGCACGCCGGCTCCCGCGCCAGCAGGCGCAACAGTGCCAGCCGTTGCCGTTCCCCGGCGGACAGCCGCGCCACGCCCCAGTCCAGCACGTCGTCCGGCAGCCCCAGGTCGGCGGGCGTCACCCCGGCGGGAAACGGCTCATCGGGAAAATGCCCGCGCACCGTGTCGTGCCACCAGACCGGCGTGGCCGGCAGCAGCGCCACCCGGCGGCGCCAGACCGGCGCGGGGATCTCGTGGTGCCCGATCCCGTCCAGGCGCACGTCGCCGTCGTGGGGAACCAGGTCCGCGATGGCCTTCAGGAAGATCGTCTTGCCCACCCCCGACGGCCCCGCGAGGCCGACGCAGGTCCCCGCCTCCACGGTCAGGTCGTAGGGGCCCTGGGCGTGCGCGGCGGTGGTGAAGGTGACGGCGTGGACGGCGAGGCGCGGCATCGGCGTCCCATTGTAGTCCGTCGCTTACGGCGCGGACTGCGCCCGGAGCCGCGCCGTGCGGTCGGCCGTGGCCGGGTGGGTCGAGAGGTACGGCAGCGGATCGCCTCCGTTCTCCCGCTCCAAGCGGTCGAGGAACTCGGCAAGGTGACTCGGCGCCACGCCGTGGGCCCGCATCCACGCCGCCGCGTGGTCGTCGGCCTCGGTCTCGAATTCGCGCGAGTAGTGCGTCTGCAACAGGGCCACCGGGATGCCCGCGGCCAGGGACGAGGTGGAAACGATGTCGCCCGTGGCCGCCGCGATGAGCAGGGCCGCCATGGAGTTCTGGAGCGTCTGCCGCAGGGCGTGGTGGTGGACCACGTGCCCCACCTCGTGGGCCATCACCCCGAGCAGCTCGTCGTCGCCCTGCGCCAGGCCCACCAGCTCGTCCGTGACGACCACCGTCCCGTCCGGCAGGGCGAAGGCGTTGGCGCCCAGGGGCCCGCCGGCGCGGAACACGACGTGGTATTCGGACCCCTCCGGCCCCTCGGGCACCACCCGGGCGAACAGGTCCTCGATATGCCGGCGCTCCGGCTCCGGCAGCTTGCTGGGCTTCAGGAACGGGCCGTCCATGCTGTCCAGGGCGCCCGTGGCGAGGGTCTTCTCGACGCCGTGGGGCAGGGCCTCGGCCACGTGGTCCGCCAGGCGCGGCACGCCCCAGGCGACGAGCCACGCCCCGGCCACGAAGGTGACCAGCACCGCCAGGACGACCGAGTGCCAGTGCCGCTCCAGCGTCGCCACCAGGCGCGCCATGCGGCCCCGGCCGGACTCGCGCAGGGCGATATCCACGGCGTCGTTGTCGTCCACCTCCAGGCGGGCGCCGTCCGGCAGGTCCAGGGCGCGGGGGGTGTTCCCCAGGCGCGGCCGCACGGTGACCCGGTCGAGGTCGAGGGAGAGGGTGAGGCCCGGCCCCTCCACCTGGAGGCGGCCGGCCGGTGCGAAGCGCACCCGCACCGGGACGGACCGCGACGTGGCGCCGTCCAGGTAGCGGGCCGCCAAGGGGTTCAAGGGGGAGCCGTCAGAAGGAGAGGTCCAGGTCCAGGGCCTCGCCGAACTCGGCCCCGGTGGCGCTCACGGACTCGGTCTGGCCCTGGGCGAACTCGGTGATCGCCGCGCCGCCGGTCAGGTGCATGTGTTCCACCCGGTACTGCGTCATGCGCACCCGCGCCCACGGGATGAGCAGGCCCAGGGAGACGATGGTCCCCAGGGTGTTCATCAGGTAGAGCCGGAACAGGTCGCGCGCGCGGACCGTGCTCTCGAACTTGTGCGGCCCGATGGCCGTGTTGTCCCACACCAGGTTCCACAGGCGCGCCCGGGCGTAAGTCCAGATCATCAGGTAGGCGAGCCCCCCGCCCAAGGGGCCCATGATCTCCGCTGGCACGGAGCCGGCGCCGCCCATCATCATCATGGACTTGATCATGGGGAACAGGACCGCCGACGCGGCCCCCACCAACACCAGTATGGCAAGCGCGATGCCCGCGATCTTCATGTGGAGGCGGTAGAACTCGCCCGGCGTGGCGCGGTAGTCGAAGGAGGCGGCGCCGAACCGGCTGCGCTCGGTGACGAAGCGGGCCCGGCGCCACTGGTAGTAGGGATAGGCGAGTCCCAGGGTGAAGGCCACCGCGATGGGCCAGCCGATGAACACGGCCATGGCCTCCTTGTAGGTGCCGTCGAACCCGAGCCGGATGTTCCGCCAGGCCGCGTTGCGGGTGCGGAACTTCAGGGACTTCACCACCGCCCAGGGCACCAGGAAGATCATGGCGAGCCCCATGATCGGCTGGAGAACCGGCATGAACTGCCCCAAGAGGCCGTAGAGGCCGAAGAACGCCACCACCACCGCGCGCCCCTTGAGGATCTGCACGGGATTGGCCAGGTAGTCGAAGGGCGAGCCCTCCAGCCGGGTGTGGCGGTAGAGGTAGCGCTTCGTGCGCACCTTGGCCCAGGCGGAGTAGATGCCCAGGGTCAGGACGGTCAGGCAGACGTTGACGATCCAAACCCGGAAGTACTCCCCGGCGGAGCCGGTGAACTCGAACGCCCGGCTCCCCGTGGGCGAGGAGGCCGCCTCGGCCCGGGTGGAGGTCTCGGGCGGCACCGGCGGCGCGGCGCCCGTGGGCGTGCCGGACGGTGCCTCCACGGGCGCTCCGGTGGACACGGACCCGGCGTCGTCGCGGGTTTCGGGCCCGGCGGAGCTCGCCGCCGCCTTGCGCTTGAGGGTGAACCGACGGGTCTTTGTCTTGACCGGCTTCGCGGCCTTGGCCGGGGCTTCCGCCTCGGGGGCCGGCTCCGCCGCGGGGGCGGGGGTGGTGCGGGTCACGGACGCGGTGGTGCCCGTGGCCCAGGGGGCCCGGTAGCGCCGCTGCCCGCCGCCGGGGGCGTCGGGGTGCGGCGGCAGGACCTCCCAGCCGCCCTTCACGCCGGTCCCGGCGTCGCCGGAGCGGGCTCCGGAACGTTCTTCCGTATCGGCGTCAATTTCCGTTCCGGTCCCGGGGGACCGGCTCCACCCTTCGCTCATTCGCACCTCCCCGTGCTCGACCCGCCCTCGGGGCAATGGGCTTTTCGTCTTTTCGGGCGGGTGCGGGCGCGGCTTGAAACGTCCCGGGCAAAAACCCCGGACTTGGGATCAGGACGGGTGCGGGGCGGAGGGGTCCGAAGGGGGCCGGCGGTGAACGGGGAGCGGGGGCGGGACGGTCATCTTGGACAGGCCGGTCCAGGTGCCCAGCCAGGTGTTGCCGTCCCCGTCGAACAGGATCGAGAAGACGTTGTCGTCGATCAGTCCGTGGCGCTTGGACACGGTGATCCAGCGGCCGTCCTTCAGGTAGCTGGCGCCGCCGTCGGTGCCGGCCCACAGGGTGCCGTCCGGGGCCACGGCCAGGGCGTGGACGAAGTTGCCCCCCAGGCCGTCCCGGGCGGTGTAGGTCTTCCAGGACTTGCCGTCGAAGCGCGACAGGCCGGCGCCCCAGGTGCCGAACCACTTGGCGCCGTCCGGCGTGGTGGCGATGGCGAGGACGTAGTTGGGGTTGTAGCCCTGGTTCGCCTTGCCCTGGGTGCGGTGGTGGCGGCTCTCCTGCTCGGCCAGGGGCTTCTGCTCGGATTTCGGAATGTCCGCCCCCAGTCCGTCGGCATGCCGATAGCTTTTGAAGTGCTTGCCGTCGAAGACGGAGACGCCGCCCTCGGTGCCGGCCCAGACGGTGCCGTCCGGGTCCACGGCCACGTCGTACACCCACTTGTCCGCCAGGCCGTCGGCCTCGGTATAGGTGGTGAACTTCCCGTCCTGGAAGTGGCTGACGCCCTTCCAGGTGGCGACCCACATGGTGCCGTCGGGGGCGAACTCCACGTCGTAGACCCACCGGTCCCCCAGGCCGTCCAGGGGGGTGTAGGTCTTCCACGTCGTGCCGTCGAAGCGGGTCAGGCCGCCGCCGTAGGTGCTGATCCACAGGGCCCCGTCGGGCGCCACGTCGAGGGCGTAGATGCCGTTGACCGGCAGGCCCGACACCGGATGGCCGCCCTCGGTGGTGAGGGTGGAGGCGGCGGTGAAGACGTCGTGGTCGTCGTAGGAGGCGGTGTTGTAGCGGATCAGGCCGTTCGGCATGCCCAGCCACAGGTCGCGCCCGTGCATGGCGAGGGCCTTCACGTTGGCGCCGGTGTCGAAGTTGACGAAGAACGGCAGCGGCGGTCCCTCGCCGCCCACCGCGCCGCCGTGGCCCGAGCCCTCCGGCATGACCTCGGGGTGGCCCTGGGGCATGTCCGCCACCGGAAGCACGCGCGCCAACGTCAGGCCGGTGGCCGCCGCGGCCTGTGCCGCCAGGTCCATCGCCGCTGCCGGCGGGGCCGGGCGGAGCCCTCCCGAAAGGGCGAGCAGGCAGAGGGTCGAGATCAGGATGCGTGGCGGCGTCATGCGGTGGGTTCGGGGTGCGGGGGCCGCGGCCGACGGGGACCGATCGGCGCGGTTGACGGCCCGGCCGGCCGTTTCGTAGCATCCTACCCCTCCGGACGGGGGCCGTTCAATTGCCGCGGCGTGCCCCCCGACAGCGGTGCCGCCCGCAGGGGCGGAACGCGGGCCGGCGCCCGCCGGCGCGGGCGGGTAGCTCAGTTGGTAGAGCGTTGGCCTTACAAGCCAGAGGTCACAGGTTCGATCCCTGTCCCGCCCACCGGGGGCGCCCCGGGGCCGGCCGCCCGAACCTGCCCTCCGTGCCCCGGACCTGACCCCGCGTCGTAGAGAGCCTCCGGACCCAGGACACCGATCCCCGTGGATACTGATCCCAACGACCGCCGCTACCTCTCCGAGATCAACGTCGTCCCCCTGGTGGACGTGGTGCTGGTGCTCCTGATCATCTTCATGATCACGGCGCCGCTCCTCTACCGGGGCATCGACATCCAGCTGCCCACGTCGCGCACCAACACGATCCAGCCCACCGAGCGCCTGGTGGTGACGATCGAGAAGGACGGCGGCGTGTACCTGAACAAGGAGAAGGTGCAAGGGGACGGCCTGGAGGCGGCCTTCGCCACCGCCCGGGCGCGCAACCCCGAGGTGTCGGTGTACCTGCGGGCCGACGCGGGCGTGCCCTACGGCCTGGTGGTGGGGGTGATGGACGCGGTCAAGCGCGCGGGCATCTCCCAGCTCGGCATGGTCACCGAGCCCATCCCATCGAAGTCCCGCCGCTGATGCGCTGGGCCATCCTGTTGGCGGCGCTGGCCCTGCTCGCCGGCGTGGCCCACGCGGCGGTATGGGACCTGGGGATCGCCCGCTCGAGCGCCGCCAAGGTGCCCGTGGGCATCCTGGGGGTGGTGCCGGCCGAGGGCCAGAACGGCCTGGACGAAGAAGTGGCCGAGGCCGACCGGGTGCTCATGGCCGACCTGCGGCGCTCCGGCGTGTTCCGCGCCCGCGACCTGGAGCTGCACGTGGCCCAGGCCCCGGACAAGATCCTCTCGCCCATGCGCATCCGTGACATCGGGGTGCGCGAGACGGTGGACGTGCTGCTCTGGGTGGAGGTGGGCAAGGAGCGCGGCCGCACGGTCCTGACCGGCCACGTGTACGACGGCGCCCGCGGCAACCGGGTGGACGGGCGCCGCTACGTGGGCGACGATTCCCAGCTGCGCGCCATGGTCCACCGCTTCGTGGGGGAGCTGATCCACCGCTACACCGGGGAGTACGGCATCACCCACAGCCGCATCGCCTTCGTCTCCGACATCACGGGGAAGAAGGAGATCCACGTGATGGACTACGACGGCTACGCCCCCCACCGGATCACCGCCGACCGCAACATCTCCCTGATGCCGGCCCTCTCGCCGGACGGCTCCAAGGTGCTCTACGTCAGCCAGAAGAGCGGCCGGTGGCGGCTGTACGAGGTGGACATCTACTCCAGCAACCGCACGGCGGCCCCGGTGGTGGGCGGCACGGTGGTCTCGCCGGCCTGGGAGCCGGGCGGCGACGGCTATGCCCTGGGGGCCAACGTGGACGGCAACCAGGAGATCTTCCACGTCCGGGGGGACGGGAAGGTGCTGCGCCTGACCCGCAACCCGGCCGACGACGTGTCGCCCGCCTACTCGGCGGACGGCAAGCGCATCGCGTTCACGTCGAACCGGGGCGGCTCGCCCCAGATCTATGTGATGAGCGCCACGGGCGGAAGGGCCAGGCGCCTGAGCTTCGGGGGGCCGTACAACTCGGAGCCGACCTGGTCGCCCACGGGGCTGTTCGTGGCGTTCACCTGCCAGCAGGGCGCGCACTTCAAAATCTGCCTGGTGGACGCGGACGGCGGCGAGGCCCACCCGATCACCTCCGGGCCGTGGGACGACGAGACCCCGTCCTTCTCGCCCGACGGGCGCCACATCGCGTTCGCCTCCAACCGGGGCGGGCGCAAGGACATCTACATGATGGATCCGGACGGCCGCAACGTTGAGCGGCTGACCTACAACGGCGCCAACAACATGGCGCCCAGTTGGGCCGACACGGACACGCGGCGCCGGTCCGGGGGGCGCCGGTGAAATTTCCGGCCCCCGGGTCTTTAGACCGCCCCGCGCTTTCCTGTACCCTCATGTGTCCTTTCGACCCTGGAGGGGGGCGTTGGCCGTCACGGGGAGCGACGGGCGGGAAACACGATTGGAGGCGCAAGGAGGCAACATGAACCGGTTTGGATGGCTGGTGGCAGTCGTGTGCGTCGTCGCGCTCGGCGTCGCCGGGTGCAGCAAGAAGGTCGATACCCTGCGGGAGGACCAGACGGACGTGACCGGCGTCCAGAAGGACTCCGGCATGATGACCGAGGACCTGCAGGAGGAGGCGATGGCGCCCGAGGTGGCCGAGGTGCCCGAGATGCCTCCCGCGCCGAGCCAGCCGGCGATGAGCGACTCCGCCTCGCTCGCGGCGGCGCTGGCGGCCCGTCTCGGGGACATCCACTTCGACTTCGACAAGTCGATCATCCGCGACACGGACAAGCCGATTCTCCTGGAGGACGCGGACCTGCTCAACGGCAGCCCGGACCTCCACGTGGTGGTCGAGGGCCACTGCGACGAGCGCGGCACCACCGCGTACAACCTGGCCCTGGGTGAGCGTCGGGCCAGCGCCACGCGGCGCTACCTGATCGCCCTCGGGGTCTCCCCCGCCCAGCTGACCACCGTCAGCTACGGCGAGGAGCGCCCGCTGTGCACGATCTCCGACGAGAGCTGCTGGAGTCGCAACCGGCGCGCGCACCTGACCGTCCAGTAGGGTCGGTCGTGCTGCCGCAGCCGCGCGCCGCCGCGGTCTGCCTGGGTTTCGTCCTCGCCCTGGGGGTCGGGGGCTGCGCCACCCAGGCGAACCTCGTGGACATGGAGTCCGAGGTGGCCGCCATCAAGGCCCGGATGGCGCGCATCGACGGCGGACCCGGGCCCGTGACCGGCGTGCCGGCCGCGGTGACCCCGGCGGGCGGAGACACGCAGGCCGCGCCGGCCAGCGGCACCGAGACCCTGGACCTGGCCATCTCCATGGACCAGATGCGCCAGGACCTGGCCGAGCTGCGCGGTCAGATGGAGGAGCAGACCTTCCGTCTGACCAGCTTCATCGGCCAGGCCGACAGCCGCCTGGCGACCCTGGAGGACAAGGCCGGCATCGCCCCGGTGCCGTCGCCGAACGCCACCGCGCCCCCGGGCGCCGAGGGCGCCCCGCCCGACGTGGCCAAGGGGACGACCCCCGCGCCGGGCGTCCGGCCCGGGCCGGACGGCGGCGTGGTCCTGCCCGGCGTGATGATCGCCCCGCGCGATGAGGACGCCGGCGCCGGGGTCTCGGCCGAGACCGCGTACCAGCTCGCCTCCGGCGACTTCAAGCGCGGCCACTACAACCTGGCGGCGGCGGGCTTCGCCAACTTCCTGGAGCAGTACCCCGAGTCCAAGCTGGTGCCCGACGCCATCTACTGGCTGGGGGAGAGCTACCGCTCCCAGGACATGAACGCCCGGGCGGTGCAGGTATGGGAGATGCAGGCCGAGTCCTTCCCCAAGGCCGGCACCACCCCGAAGGCCCTGTTGGCCCTCGGGGAGACCTACCGGGCCATGGACAACATTCCGGCGGCCGAAAAGGCCCTCAAGCGGCTCATTGCCAGCTTTCCGGTGTCCGATGAGGCCCAGCGGGCCAAGCTGATCCTGGCCGAGCTCCGCTAGGGCGGGGACCGCCGCCGGGAGGCCCCCCCGGCGCCGAGGATCGGCCGGGCCGAGACGTCGCATGCAGCCGATCGCCCATCCGTCCGAGAACGGCACCGGCCTCTCCCGCATGGTGGGCTGGTCGGCGGGCCTGCACGTGGTGGTCCTGGCGACCCTGGTGGTCCTGGACCTCCTGCGGCCCAAGCCCCAGTTCTTCCGCGACGTGATTCAGGTGAACCTGGTGGCCCCCAAGGCCGCCGAGGCCCCCGCGCCCGCCCCGCCGCCGCCCAAGCTCCCGCCTCTCAAGGAAAATCCCCTGTGGGACAAGCTCGCCAAGGTCGAGCCCCCGCCCCCGCCCAAGTCCAGCAAGCCCGCCCTGGCGGACGTCTGGAACAAGGTCTCCAAGACGCCCCCGCCCCCCAAGCCCAAGGAGCCGCAGGAAGACCTCAAGAAGTGGTGGTCCGAGGAGATGCGCCAGGCCCGCCAGACCCCCCAGGCGACCAGCCCGGAGCAGGTGAAGATCCCGGAGCGCAAGCGCCTGTCCGACGCCTGGAAGGACATCAACGCCTCCCTGCCCGAAGCCGTGCGCGTCAAGGAGGCCGAGACCGAGGGGGCCTCCCAGGGCGAGCTGGCGGACTGGTGGAAGCGCCAGATGGCCATGGCCACGGCGCCGGCCGAGTCGCGCGCGCTCTCGGCCACGTCCGACCTCGCCCCCGGGGAGTACACGGAGCTCATCCGGAGCCGGCTGTCGTCCCGCTGGTCGCCCCCGGACGTCTTCCGCGACGGCCGGGCGGTGGCGGTGACCCTGAGCTTCACCGTGACGGCCGACGGCCACGTGAGCAAGGTCCGGGTCAGTCGGAGCTCCGGCAGCGAGTTCTACGACCAGGCGGCCATCCGGGCCCTCTACCTGTCCGATCCCTTCCCCCCCTTCCCCAAGGAGATCAAGAAGCCCGACGTGGACATCGATTTCACGTTCTCCCTGCTGGAGCGGAGCCCCCTGGGGTAACCCCCCTTTGGAGGGGCCTTCGTGGCACCGGGGTTGCAACCCCGCGGGGGGATTCGGTAAATGCCGCCCCTGTATGCCGTGTTGTCAGGCCACCCCCCCATGACCCCCTGCCCGATGCCCCGCCGCCCGGGACGCCCGGCCGTGCTGCTGGCCGCGGCCCTGGCCGTGCTGGCGCTGGCGTCCGGCTGCGCCCTCCAGTCCGAGGTGATGGAGGTGCAGGACGAGATGGCCACCATCAAGTCCCTGCAGAAGCAGCTCGAGCAGCAGATCGCCGACGCCCAGGAGGCCGCCGAGACCATGCGCGCCATCGGCTTCCGCATGGAGGCGGTGGAAGACAAGCTCAAGGAGGGGGTCAACCCGGAGGTCCAGGCCCGCATCACCCAGGGCCTGCACGACCTGGATACCGCCCTCAACGGCCTGGACGCCAAGAACAAGGCCATCGACGAGCGCCTGGGGGAGGCGGAGCGGTTCTTCGTCGCCCGCGTGGAGGAGGTTTCCGGCCGCCAGCAGGCCCTCTCGTCCCGCGTGAGGAGTCTCGAGACCAGCGGCCTGCCCCCGGAGGAGCGCGCCGCCCGGGCCGTGGCGACCAGCGACCTGGAGACCCTCAAGACCCGGGCCGAGACCCAGACCCAGAGCCTCAAGCGCATGCAGGAGCAGTTCGCCCTCCTGACCGACCGCATGGCCCAGCTTCAGGCCGCCCAGCAGGCTACCCAGCAGGCCGCCGGCGCCGGCATGGAGAAGGTGGACCTGCGCCTCGCCAACCTGGAGGCCGGCGCTGCCAAGGGCACCCAGGGCCGCCAGCAGCTGGTCGACCAGGTGGCCATGCTGACCGACCGGGTCGCCGGCCTGACGGCGGGTCAGCAGGCGAAGACGCAGGTGTCCGAGACCCAGGCCACCGCCCTGGAGACGCGGCTCGCCGCCGCGGAGAAGCGGGCTGCCGACAACGCCACCGCCCAGGCCGCCCTGGCGCAGACGGTGAAGGAGGTCTCGGACCGCATGGCGGGAGTCGCCACCGCCCAGACCGCGGGCGCCACCGAGGCCACGGGGGCGGTGCAGACCCTGTCGGCGCGCCTGGCGGCCCTGGAGCAGCGCGACGCCGAGGCCCGGGAGGCCCAGCGGCGCCTGATGGGCCAGGTGGACGTGATCGCCCAGCGGGTCGGCGACCTGGTGGCCGCCCAGGCCGAGCACAAGGGCGAGGCCCCGGCCGAGCTGGAGGCCCGGCTCTCCAAGCTGGAGGGCGGCAAGGGGCAGGTGGAGCGCCTGGCCCAGCTCACCGACCAGCTCACCCTCCTCGGCACCCAGGTCACCGAGCGCCTCGACGCCCAGGCCAGCGACTTCACCCGCCTTGCTGCCCGGCTGGACCGGATCGACGAGGGGGTGAAGGCATTCCAGGAGGCCCCACCGCCCTGGGGCGAGGCCCTGGACAAGAAGGTCTCCTTTCTGGCCGACGAGCTGACCCCCCGGGTGGACACCCAGGGGCGGGAGCTGACCGCCATGGCCCAGACCCTGGCGAAGACCCAGGAGGCCGACCAGCAGAACGCCGCCCACCTTTCGGAGCGGATCGACGCCCTGGGCACCTCCCTGGTGCAGCGGGTGGAGAGCCTGGACGCCCGCGTGTCCGAGGCCGAGAAGGCCGCCGACGCCCGCGCCAAGGCCCAGGTCCCGCCCGACCTGGAGGCGGTCAACAAGCGCCTGGACGTGCTGGGCAAGGAGATGCCCGGCCGGGTGGACGACCTGAACAAGGTCGTGGGCACCCTGCGCGGCCACCTGCAGCAGATGGGGGAGCGCATCGCCCTCCTGGAGACGATCCAGAAGCAGGAGGCGGCGGACCTGCGCAAGCGCTTCAACGCCCTCTCGTCCGCCCTCGCCGAGATCACCGGGAGCCGCGCGCCGTGACGCGGGTCGCGCCCGGGCCCGTGCTCGGGATCGAGACCAGCACGCCCCTCGGCGGCGTGGCGGTCCTCGCCGAGTCCGGCCTCCTGGCGGCCCGCGCCCTGGAGGTGAAGGGGGCCCACTCGCCTCGCCTCATGCAGGCGGTGGAGGCGGTCCTCGACGACGCCAGCGTGGACCTGAAGGCCCTGGCGGGGATCGGCGTGTCCGTCGGACCCGGCTCCTTCACCGGCCTGCGGGTCGGCGTCGCCACCGCCCAGGGCCTGGCGCGGGGCGCGGACCTGCCCCTGTTTCCGGTGCCCACCCTCGAGGCCGTGGCCTGGGGCCTGCCGACCGGCCTGTGCCCGCCGGGCGCGGCCCTCGCCGTGGCCATGACCGCCCGCAAGGGCGAGCTGTACGGCGCCGTGTTCCGGACGGGAGACGGGGAGATGGCGCCGCTCCTGGGCCCCCTGTGCGCCGACCCCGCCGCCTTCGCAGCCGACCTCGCCGCCCTGGAGGGTCCCGTGGTCCTCGCGGGCACGGCGGCGCCCGACCTCGCCGGAACGGTCGGGCGGAACGTCACCGTCGCGCCCGCCCTGTTCGCCCGGCCGCGCGCCGCCGTGATCGCGTGGCGCGCCCACGTGCTCTGCGCCGCGGGCGAGTCCTGGGGCCCCGAGGCGGTGGTGCCGCGCTACCTGGCCCCGAGCCAGGCCGAGCGCCGCGCGGGCATGAAGGCGAAACAAGCGTGATCGTGGCCCGTGCATCCGCCCCCGCGCCGGCCCACGTCCGGCCCATGACGCCGGGCGACGCCCCCATGGCCGCGTGGCTCGCCGCCACCGCCCTGGAGGGCATGTCCGAGGGGGCGTGGCGCCACCTGCTCAAGGACCCGACGCGGCGCGCCTGGGTGGCCGAGGCGGAGGGGCGCGTGGTGGGCCTGATCGCGGTTTCCGAGGCGGCCGACCTGGTGGAGATCGAGCACCTCGCCGTGGCCCCCGAGGCGCGCCGGCGGGGGATCGGCACGGGCCTCGTGGCCCACGTCCTGAACGCCGCCGTGGCCCGCCGGGCGGCCGAGGTCCGCCTCGACGTGCGGCGCAAGAACCGCGCCGGGCGGCACCTCTATGCCCGCCTCGGATTCGCCGAGGTGGGGGTGCGCCCCGGCTACTACCGCGCCCCGCCCGACGACGCCCTGCTGCTCACCCGCCGCGTCTGACGGCCGCGCCCCTGGCGGCGCGGCGCAGGAAAGTGGTAGTCTGCACCCGGCCTGTCCGGACCCCTCGCCGGACCCCTCCGGCGGACCTCCCCGTCGGGTTTCTCCCCCCGGGGTGGCCGGCCCGGGAACACCGCTCCGCGAAAGGTGGCGCTCATGGAAGAGGAGAAGGGTTTCAACGTGCGCGACCGCCGCATCGACCACGACGGCGGGGCCGCCGAGGCCGCCCCCGCCGAAGCCGCTGCCGAACGTCCGGCCGAGCAGGCCGCGCCCGCGCCGGAGGCGACCCCGAACGCCCAACGGCCTCCGGAAGCCGCTGCCGGTGCCGCCGCCGCCGCGGGCACCGACGCCGCCGAGCGGGGCTTCTCCATGGGGCCCGAGACGCCCCCCATCGACTTCTCGGCCTTCGTCTTTTCCCTGGCGCGCACCGCGCTCATCCACCTGGGGCTCGAGAGCCACCCCGAGACCGGCGGCGAGGCCGCCAACCTGGAGGCCGCCCGTGAGACCATCGACGTCCTCGGGATGCTCGAGGAGAAGACCCGGGGCAACCTCACCCCCGACGAGTCCGAGCTCATCTCCAAGATGCTGTACACCCTGCGCATGAGCTACGTGGAGGTGGCCAGGGCCCACGGCGCGGGTTAGGCGTTGGCCCTTCGCCTCCTTGTCGGGGGCCTGGTCCTCCTGGCGCTCCTCGCGGGAGGGGAGCTCTACCTGTCCCAGGGCGGCTTCTCCGCCCCGGTCCGGGATTGGCTCGTCACGCGCCTCACCGACGCCCTGCACACCGACGTGTCGGTGGAGCGGGTGCGCCTGTCCATGTTCCCCCCCTCCGTCACCGTCCGGGGCCTCCGGACCGGGCCCTCCGGACCGGCGTTCGCGGGCGGCAGCGTGGAGGAGGTCCGGGTGCGGGTCTCCCCCTGGTCGCTCCTGACCGGCGGCCTCGGGGCCCTGGACATCCGGGCCCGCAACCCCGACCTCGCCTTTGTCCTCGCCCCCGCCACGCCCGGCGCGCCCGCCGCCGCGCTTCCCGAAGCAGGCGGGTGGGAGGCCTACGCCGCGCACCGCGTCCGGGTGGAGGGCGGCCGGGTGCGGGTCACCCGGGGCGACACGGTGGTCGTGGCCGAGGGGATCCACCTGTCCGGCGCCCCGGACGTGACCCTGCGCCGCTACCTCCTGGACCTGAACGGCGCCGACGTGACCGTGAACGACACGCCCCTGCTGTCCTCGTCCACGTTCACCCTGTCCCTGGAGACGGACCGGGTGCGCATCCGCACGGCCGTGTTCGACGGCGAGGCGGGGCACCTGGAGCTGGCCGGCGAGGTACGCCTCCCAGGGGCGCCGGAGGGCGCCCCGGACACGGCCGCCGAGGGCCCCTACGTCTCGGTGCGCACCACCTACCAGGGCACCGCCGTCGGGGCCCTGGCCCTGGCCCGCCGCCTGGGGGCGCCGCCCGTGGAGGTGCAGGGGCACATCGGGGCCGAGGGGCGGCTGTACGGCGCCCTCGACGACCTGGCCTGGGACGGCGAGATCACCGGGGATCACCTGGCCCTGTCCGGCGACACGCGCATGGTGGAGACCCTGGACGCGCGCCTGCGGGTGGGCGGCGGGCGGCTCGAGGTGGTCCATGTCAAGGCCTCCGCCCAGGGCGGGGAGGTGCGTGGCGACGGCGGCGTGGACCTGACGCCGCCCCACGCCTACGAGGCCCGGGTGCGGGCCGACGACGTGCCCGTGGCGTGGCTCGCCGCGCGCACGGCGGCCCTGGGGCGCCTGTCCGGCGAGGCGCGCCTCGTGGGTGAGCGGGGCGAGCGGCCCCGGGGCACCTTCCAGTGGCGCTACCGCGAGGGGGGCGGCGCCCTCCCGGACGACGAGGGCGCCCCTCTCGTCGACCGGCTCGCGGTCCGGGTGGTGGCGGGCAGCGGCAACAGCCGCCTGGAGCCGGACGGCACCCAGGTCCACCAGTTCTCCGCCCGGACCGCCGGGACCCACCTGGACGGCGACGTGACCGTGGCGGCGGACCGGACCCTGTCCGGCACCGTGACCGCCGAGGCCGACGACTTCGCCGAGCTGGGGGCCCTGTTCGGCCTGCCGTACGTGCACGGCAAGACGGGCGTGGACGGGGAGGTGTCGGGCACCCTGGCGGACTACCGCCTGGCGGGCGAGGCGCACCTGGCGGACGGCAGCGTGCGCACCCTGAAGGTCGCGCGCCTGGTGGGGGAGGCGGTCTTCACGCCGGGCCACCTGCGCTTCTCGGGGGTGCGGGTGGGGGGCGACGGCGCCCTGCGCCTCGCGGGGCGGGTCGTCCTGCCCCCGCCGGGCCAGCACCACCACGCGATCGAGGCCGCCCTGGCGGCCTCGGTTCACCGGGTGCCCGTGAACCAGCTGGTGGGGCTGGCCCACACCGGCGAGCCGCTGGAGCTGGACGTGCCCGTGAGCGGCAAGCTCAACCTGGTCAGCCACCCGGACGGCGCGCTCTACCTCTGGTCCCACGTCCGCGCCGACGCCGGCACGATCTACGGCCAGCCCGTCGCGGGCGTGGACGCCCGCATGTGGATCGACCACGACGCCCTCACCCTCACCAATGCCGCGTTCCGCATCCCGGCGCCCGAGACCCCGGAGGCCGCCGACGCCCCCGCCCCCGCGCCCGCCCCATCGCCCGCAGTCGTCATCGCCGACGGCACCCTGCGCTGGAAGGGCGGCCGCTACGCCGTCTCCGCCCGCACCGACGCCCTGCCGGCCCTGTCCGTGGCTCAGGTGCGCGAGGCGGTGCCGTTCCTCGCGGGCGTGTTCTCGGGCACGGCACGCCTGACGGGTGACTTCACCGACCCCGACCTGCGCATCGACGGCACGGTCGGCGACGCGCGCTTCCACGACGACCCGCTGGGCACCGCCGCCATCCACCTGGCCCTGTCGCGCTGGCAGCTGCGCGTTCACGGGAACCTGACCGGCCCGCCCGCCGCCTCCGTGGGCCGAACCGGGGGCGGGGACGGGGGCAAAAACGGCACGGCGCGTTTCGTCTTCTACACCCACCTGAAGGCGCCGAACCCCTTCGTCGTCGCCGTGCGCTACGACCACCTGGACGCCATGCCCTGGGTCCGCGGCCTCCTGCCCGCCCTGGACACCCTCGCCACCACCCAGCTCGGCTCCGACTGGGGCCTCTCCGCCTCCGGCGCCGTGGCGGCCGCCGGGAGCTTCCGCGGCGGCCCCGAGCGCCTCCTGGTCCGGGCGACCGGCGCCCGCCTCGTCACCGGGGGTCGCAGCGCCCGCCTGGACGGGCCGGCCCGGGTCACCCTGAAGGACGGCCGCGTGGAGATCGCGGGCCTCGTCCTGCGGGCCGAGGGGCTCTACCTGGCCCTGGACGGCAGCCTCGTGCCCCAGTCCCGCTTCGACCTGGCGGTGAAGGGCCAGGCCGGCTCCGGCTGGCTCGCCCACGTGCGCCCGACCTACGGCTTCGCCGCCGGCGCCGCCGCCCTCGACCTGACCGTCTCCGGCCCGTGGGACACCCCCGAGGTCGCCGGCACCGTGCGCCCGCGCGGCCTCGCCGTGGCGCCCCCGGCCCTGAGCCGCGCCGGCATCTCCTTCGGGCTCACCGGCGAGATCACCGTCCAGGGCCCCCTCGAGAATCCCCCGCAGGGCGACGTGACCGCGCGCCTCGCGCCCTTCGTCATCACCGTGCGGGGCAATACGATGTCCGCCTCGGAAGCTCGCGCCACGGCCACGGACGGGGTGTTCCGCCTGTCCCCGGTGGAGCTGACCGGCGAGCTCGGCCAGGCGCGCGTCACCGGCGGCTGGTCCGAGGACCGGAGCGTGGCGTTGAGGGCGGTGGGCAACGCCGACCTGGCGGTCGTGGCGCGCCAGGTGCCGGGCCTGTCCAAGGCCGACGGCCGGGCGGTGGTGAGCGGCGAGATGACCGGCTCGTGGGAGGCCCCGGTGTTCAGCGCCGGCGTGACCGTGGACGGCGCCCGGGCGACCGTCGATCCCCTCGACCAGGTCCTCGACGTGACCACCATGAGCCTGCTCTACACCGACGGCCGGTTCGTCCTGGACACCCTGGAGGGGCGCCTGGGGGGCGGCGCCGTGACCGCCGAGGGGTCGGTGGACGGCGGCACGGGCGACGTGAAGGCGGTGGTCTCCCTGGACGGCTACACGATGCACCCCTTCGCCGGCCTGAGCGGCGTGGTGGACGGCGAGCTGCTCCTCTCCGGCCGCCTGCCGGCCCCCACCCTGTCGGGCGACCTGCACGTGCGCCAGGCGGTGTACGACCGCCGCATGCAGTGGAACGCGATCTTCGTGGAGAACGTCGCCGGAGGCCCCGCCGACGTGGCCCGCGACGTGCCCTTCGGCGAGACCAAGCTGGCGGTGCGCGTGTACGGCGAGGACAACATCCGGGTGGACACCAACGTCGCCAGCCTGGTGCTCGACATGGACCTCGCCGTGGGCGGCACGGTGGCCGAGCCCGGCCTCGCCGGCCGGGTGGACGTGCGCCAGGGCGAGGTGGACTTCCGCGGCCACACCTTCACGATCGTCTCGGCCTCGGTGGACTTCCTCGACCCGTCCCGCATCGCGCCGTACCTGGACGTTCTGGCCCGCACCACGGTGGAGCACACGCTGCCCGACGACCCCCTGCGCACCGAGCCCATCGAGATCGACATGGCCCTCACGGGCCCCGCGAACCGCATCGAGCTGACCCTCACGTCCCGCCCCGACCTGCCCCAGGCCGACCTGCTCTCGCTCCTCGCCGTGGGCCGCACCGCCGACGAGCTGGCCCAGGTGGGCTCGGGCGTGGGGGCGAGCGAGGCCACGTACCTCGCCACCGGCGCCATTCAGAGCCAGCTGGAGGAGCAGCTCCACCGCTTCGCCGGCATCGACCGCTTCCAGGTGGAGCCGTTCTACGCCGAGGGCTCGTCCACGAGCGGCAGCGCCCGCCTGACGGTGGGCAAGAAGCTGTTCGAGGGCAAGGGCATGGTGGTCTACTCCACCACCATGGACGCCGCCGTGCAGCCCCTCATCCAGCTCTCCTACCGCCTGAGCCCCCGCACCAGCGTCCTGCTCGAGCAGGACGAGGAGGGGAACGCGGGCGGCGAGCTGCGCTACCGGATCCGGTTCCGCTGAGGATGGGCCGCGCGGGGGGCCTTCGGGTGGCGGCCGTCCTCGCGGTCTTCGCGATGGCGTACGGGGCGACGTGGGTGGCGACGCCCCCGGTCATGGCGGCACAGGCCGGGACGCCCGGGGCCGCCGACGCGCCGGTCCGCGCCGCCAGCGTGGACTGGGGCCCCCGGCCGCCCCTGCCGGTGGAGCGGCTGGAGGAGGTCACCGGCATCGCCCCCGGCGCCGAGGTCTCCCCCGAGGCCCTGGCGAAGGCGGTGCGCGCGTTGATCGCCCTTCCCCAGGTCCGCTGGGCGGCGGTGCGCACCGAGCCTGCCGCGACCGGGGACGGGGTGGCCGTGCACTTCCGCCTGGAGCGCACCCTGCGCATGGGCCGCCTGATCGTGAACGGCGCCCACAGCGTGTCGGCCGGGGACATTGAGCAGGACGTGCGCCTGGCGGCCGGGGACGAGGTGGATCCCCAGCGCCTGGCCCAGGTGCGCCAGCAGGTGCTGGCCGCCTACAAGCGGCGGGGCTTCTTCCGTGCCGAGGTGGAGGTCGTCACCGCGCCCCCCGACCCGGGTGCCCCCGAGGGCCAGGTGAACGTCCGGGTGGACGTGTCCGAGGGGCGCCGGGGCAAGGTGGTGGCGCTGGACTACGAGGGCCTGCCCGAGCCGCTGCCCGAGGGCCTGTTCTTCGGCCCCCGGGTGCGCACCCACGTCGGCCGCGCGTTCAACGCCGACACCCTCCAGGCCGACCTGGGCCGGATCGAGCGCTGGCTCAGCGGCCGGGGCTACCTCAATCCCCAGGTGGGGCCCTACCGGATCTCCGTGGACGGTGACCGGGTCCACCTCACCATCCCGGTCCAGGCGCGGGACCGGGTCGAGGTGAAGGTGGAGGGCAAGGCCGGCATGTCGGACAGGGCGGTGCGGCGCATCCTCAACCTCACCAGTCAGCGCACCCTCGACCGCCCGGTCCTGGACGACGCCCGCCAGCGCCTGCTGACGAACCTGCGCGAGAAGGGCTACCGCGACGCCCAGGTGGACATCGAGAGCGTGCGCGATCCCGAGGCCGCCCTCTACCACGTCACCGTGACGGCCCGGCACGGGCCCCGTCACCGCACCGAGGAGGTCCGGTTTGCCGGCAACGTCGCCTTCCCCGACGAGGAGCTGAAGAAACTCGTAAGCGCCGGCATGCGGCTCCTGGCGGAGCCCGTGCGGGAGAACGTGATCGAGGACCGCGCCGCGCGCATCCAGGGGGTCTACCTGGCCGCCGGGTACCCGGGGGTGAAGGTCACCTACGCGATCGAGCCCACGGCGCCCGGCGGCCACCGCGACGTGGTGACCTACGAGGTGGAGGAGGGCCACCGCTGGTGGGTGGATCTCGTGAACGTGACGGGCCTCGACGGCGTGGTCCCCGAGGCCGCCCGGACGGCCCGGAAGGCGGCGGACGCCCTGGCCGGCCAGCCCTACCGGCGCGACCGGGTGCGGGCGGTCCGCGCCGAGATCTCCTCGGCCCTCGGCGCGCAGGGGTACGTGGACGCCGAGGTGGACGCCGAGGTCGACTCCCGCCTCGTCTGGGGCACCCGCGGGGGACCCGGCACCGAGCCGGAGCGCGAGGTGCTGGCGGACCTCGCCTTTCAGGTGCGGCCCGGGCCCCAGGTCCACATCGGCCGGGTTCGGGTGGAGGGCACGTTCCGCACCCGCCCCTACGTGGTCATGCGCGAGCTGACCATCCACTCGGGCGACCTCTACACCCCCGGCGCCCTGGCCCAGACCCGGCGCAACCTGTTTCGCGCGGCCGCCTTCGACCGGGTACGGGTGGGCCCGGCGAACCCGGACGACCACGGCGAGGTGCGCGACGTGACCGTGCACCTGACCGAGGGCAAGCCCGGCGCCGTGGAGCTGGGCGCCGGCTACGCGGAGAAGGACGGGGTTCGCGGCCTGATCGACCTCTCGTACCGCGACCTGTTCCGGCGCGGCCACGAGGGCGGCATCCGGCTCCGCTACGGTCAGCTGCGCCGCTCCGCCACGCTGCGCTACGTGCTGCCGTGGATCGGGCCGTTCCGGGTGCCGCTCCACACCCGGGTTCTGTACGAGGAGGAGGACCTGGTCGCCTACGACCGCCGGACCTGGGCCGCGGAGGTCGGTATCCGCCGCCCGGTCATGCCGAACGTCGTCCTCACGGTCACCTACCGCCTGGAGCGCAACCGGTTCCCGCGCCAGCCGGAGGGCGGGGTGGTCTCCATCCCGGAGCGCAGCCGCATCAACGTCGGCTCCATCTTCACGTCTCTCGTGCGCGACACCCGCGACGACCCCTTCAACCCCGACCGGGGCACGATCCTCGGCGCCACCTACGAGCAGGGCGCGCACATCCTGGCCTCCCAGGTCCAGTTCGGCAAGGCCACCTTCCAGGCCGCCGACTTCGTTCCCATCCGCCGGGGCCTGGTGTTCGGCGCCCGCGCCCAGACCGGCCGCGTCCGGCGCCTGTTCGAGGCCACCGAGGTGCCGGTCAGCGAGCGCTTCTTCCTGGGCGGCCAGTCCTCCATCCGCGGCTACGCCCTCGACTCCGTGGGCGTGCCGGGCGAGACCCTGATCAAGGGCGAGCCCCAGGGCGGCCAGATCATGATCCTCACGAGCCTGGAGGTGCGCGCCGGCGGCGACCGGGGGTGGGGCGTGGTGCTGTTCGCGGACGCCGGCAACGTGTGGAACGACGCCGCCAACATCGGCCTGGGGGACATGCGCATCGGGGCCGGCCCCGGCCTGCGCTTCGGCACCCCCGTCGGGCCCCTGCGCCTGGACCTGGGCTACAAGATCGACCGGGAGCGGGGCGAGGACCCCTGGCGGCTCCACTTCACCCTGGGCAACGCGTTCTGACGACGGGCACCGGCGCATCGGGCCCGGTGCCGCCGGGCGAGCGCGCGCGCCGCCTGGCGGCGGACCTGGGGGGCGCGCTGCGGGGCGTGGACCTGAGCGCCGAGCTGGACGCCGGTCCCGACCCCGAGGCGGCCATGAGCGGCCTGGAGCGCATGCGCGCCGCCGACCTGGGGGGCCTCGCCTCGGCCATGGCCGACCCGGCCGCCCGGGCCGCCATCCTGGCCCTCACGGCGGCGGGACCGTTCCTCTCGAACCTGCTGGTCCACGTGCCGGGCGCGGCCGGATCGGTGGCGCGCGCGGTCCACGGCGAGCCGTTCTCCTGGCCCGATGCCGCCGAGCTGACACAGGGTCCGGACTTCGCCGCCCTGCAGCGCGACCTGCGCCGCCTCAAGGCCCGTGTCTTCCTGCACCTGGCGGCCCGCGACCTGACCGGCGCGTGTGACCTGACGGAGGCCACCGCGGGCCTGACGCGCCTGGCGGAGATCACCCTGGACGCGGCCGTGGCCTGGTGCCGGGCGGACCTCGCGGCGCGCCACGGCGACTGCCTGCGGGACGACGGCACGCCGTGCCCGTTCATGGTCGTCGGTATGGGCAAGCTCGGCGCGGCGGAGCTGAACTACGGCTCCGACGTCGACCCGATCCTGTTCTACGGCGACGGCGGCAGTCCCACCGCCGGGCCGCGCTCCCTCACGCCGCCCGAGTTCTTCCACCAGCTGAGCCGGAGGGTGGTGAAGGCCCTGGGGGAGACCACCGAGGACGGCTTCGTCTTCCGGGTGGACCTGCGCCTGCGCCCCGAGGGCGCGAGCGGCGCCATCGCCTGGGGCCAGGCGGCGGCGATGGCCTACTACGAGACCATGGGCGACACCTGGGAGCGGGCCGCCTTCATCAAGGCCCGCCCGGTGGCGGGCGACCGGGCCGCGGGCCAGGCCCTCCTGGACGAGCTGACCCCGTTCGTGTACCGGCGCTACCTGGACTTCGCCGCCCTGGACGACATCCGCCGGGTGCAGGCGCGCCTGCGCGCCAGCATCAACCAGGCGGAGCGCGAGGGGGCCGACGTGAAGCGCGGCCGGGGCGGCATCCGGGCGATCGAGTTCTTCGCCCAGGCCCAGCAGCTCATCCACGGCGGGCGCGACCGGCGCCTGCGCCTGCGCCGCACCGACGAGGCCCTGGCGGCCCTGGTGGAGGCCGGGTTCGTGGCGGCCGAGGACGCGGCGTTCCTCACGGAGGCCTACGACTTCCTGCGCCGGGTGGAGCACCGGGTCCAGCTCGTGGCCGAGGAGCAGACCCACCTGTTGCCCACCGCCGCCGGGCCCCGCCACCGCCTCGCGGTGCAGATGGGGGAGGCCCCGGGGGTGGGGGCGTGGGATGCCTTCCTGGCCCGTTACGGCCAGGTCACGGACCGGGTCCACGCCCTGTGGGACGGCCTGTTCCACGCCCCGGAGGCGGAGGGGGGCCGGTTCGAGGCCCTGGTGGCGGCCCTGCCGGCCCCGCCCGCGGAGGCCGACCTCGCGGCCCTCGGCGTCCGCGACCCGGAGGGAGCGGCCCGCATGCTCGCCGCCCTGGGGCGGGAGCTGGAGGCCCCGTGGCAGACGGAGGAGGCGGCCCGGCGCTGGCGCCGGGTGGTGCCCCTGTTCCTCCAGGACTTGGCCGAGCGCGGGCAGGACCTGG
>CAZGRJ010000029.1:0-24571 GCA_964528115.1 uncultured Nitrospirales bacterium | reverse complement strand
GCCAGGGCGGCGTCGTAGTCCGGGTGCTCGGTCAGCTCGGGCACGATCTGCTTGTAGGCGATCTTGTTGTCCGAGCCGATCACGAACACGGCCCGCATGTCGAGCCGGTGCTCCTTCACGAGCACCCCGTACTTGGTGCCGAAGTCGGCGTCCTTGTAGTCGGAGAGCACGTCCACCTTGTCGATCCCGGCGGTGGAGCAGAAGCGGTTGCCGGCGAACGGCAGGTCCATGGAGACGGTGATGACCTTCACGCCCGACAGCTTGCCGGCTTCCTCGTTGAAGCGCCGGGTCTGGGCGTCGCAGACCGGCGTGTCGAGGGACGGCACGGACGAGATGATGCGGACGGTGCCGTCGTACTGGCTGCTGCTCACCTCGTCCAGGCCCTTGCGCACGGTGAACTCCGGCGCCGGATCGCCCACTTTGAGGTCGGGCCCGATGAGGGTGAGGGGGTTGCCCTTGATGGTTGCGACGCCGGTGCGCTCCTGTGCCATGTCACAAGCTCCGTTTCTAAAGAAAGGTTCGTAAGGTCGCCGAATCCCCGCGAAGGGCGCGGGCGAACGCGGCGCGATGGGTCGGAATCCGCCCCATGATACGGGGGCCCCGGGCGGTGTGCAAGGCCGCCCCGAGGGGATGGGGCGGCCGCCCGCGGGGGTCAGACGAGCACCAGCAGGATCACCACCCCCAGGGCCACGCGGTAGGCCACGAACGGCCCCATGCCGTGGCGCTGGAGGAAGGCCAGGAAGTAGCGGATGCACAGGTACGCGGACACGGCCGATACGACAAACCCCAGCAGCATGGGCCCGGCCCCCACGCCGCCCGTCCCCGCGCGCCACAGGTGGAGGACCTCGAGCCCCCCGCTCAGGGCGATGACCGGGATCGACAGCAGGAACGAGAAGCGCGCCGCCGCCTCCCGGGTCAGCCCCACGGCAAGGCCCGCCGTGATCGTGATGCCCGAGCGCGACACCCCCGGCACCAGGGCCACCGCCTGGGCCAGGCCCACGAGGAGGGCATCGCGCCAGCCGATCCCGGACACCTCCCGGCGCCGGCTCGACCAGCGGTCCGCTCCCCAAAGGGCGAGGCCGAAGACGATGGAGGTCCCGGCGATGAGCTCCGGGTTGCGGGCCACCGTCTCCACCCAGTCCTTGAGCAGCAGCCCCATGATCCCCACCGGCACCGTGGCCCCCACCA
The DNA here is from genome assembly GCA_964528115.1 of uncultured Nitrospirales bacterium. Lineage (GTDB taxonomy): Bacteria > Nitrospirota > JACRHL01 > JACRHL01 > JACRHL01 > CAZGRJ01. The sequence continues at coordinate 23,383 of CAZGRJ010000029.1, read as the reverse complement.
CGAGCCACGCCAAATAGGCCCGGGTCCGGTCATGGGGTCGCCCGACGGCGCCCGCGAGCAGGGCCGCCGCCATGCCCCGCAGGTCGTCCCGGAAGTAGACGCACACGGCCGCCAGGGTGCCCAGGTGGAGCACCACGTCGAAGGCCAGGCCCTGGTCGGGCCAGCCGAACAGCCACGGCACCAGGATCAGGTGCGCGGACGAGCTGATGGGCAAAAACTCCGTCAGGCCCTGGACCAGGGCCAGGACGACGGCGTGCAGCGGGCTCACGGGGCGGTCGCGGCCTCCGTGTCGTCCGTGTCGGCGGGATTCTCGACCGGCACCTCCTCCACCTCGCCGAAGGGCGCCAGGGCGTCCTTCAGGACGTTCCGGTCGCCCACGGCCACGATCACCATCCGGTCCGGGTGCAGGTGGGCCTGGGCGACCGCGTGCAATTCCTCCGGGGTGGCGGCCAGGACCTTCGCCCGCACCCGCTCGGTCTCGTCGTGGGGCAGACCGAAGTAGTCCTGGCGCATGCGCCGCCCGACGAGCTGCTCGGCGGTCACCGACGCGAACACGAAGGCGTTCAGGAAGGCCTCCCGGGCCGCGTCCAGCTCGGCCTCGGGGATGGGCGCGTCGCGCATGCGCTCGGCCTCGGCCAGCATCTTCGCGACCACCTCGCCGGCCCGGTCGGGGCGGGTGCCGGCGAACATGGTGAAGGTCCCCCGGTGGCCGTGGCCGGCGGCGTAGTCGCTCCCCACGGAGTAGGCCATGCCGCCCTGGGTGCGCACCGCCGCGAACAGGCGGTTCATGGTGACCTGGCCCCCGAGGATGCGGTCCACCAGGGAGAAGGCGTAGTGGTCCGGGTCCGTGCGCTCAAGGGACGTCTGGCCGATGCGGATCGAGACGTGGTCGATGGGCCGGTGGGCGAAGCGCACCACGCGCTTCCTCGTCTCGGGCACGGGCGGGATCTCCGGGAAGGTCACCGGGTGGTCCTTCCAGTCGCCGAAGGCGGCGGTGATGGCGGCGACCATCTCGTCCGGGTCGAAGTCGCCCGTGATGCCCATACGCGTGTTGCCGGGGGTGTAGTAGCGGTCGTGGAAGGCCACCACGTCGTCCCGGGTCAGGGCCTTGACGCCGGCCACGGTGGCTTCCCGGGCCAGGGGGTGGTCGGGGCCGTAGAGGGCCTCGCGGTAGAGGCGCGAGGCGATGGCGGCGGGCCGGTCGTTGCGGCGCCGGATGGTCTCGATGGCGTTGCGCCGCAGGGTCTCCAGGCGGTCCGGGTCGAAGCGCGGGCGGCGCAGCACGTCGGCGAAGGCGGAGAGCCCCAGGGGGAAGTTGCGGGTCAGGGTGTCCAGGTGGACGGCGCCGGACTCCCTGCCGATGCCGCTCTCGACGCCGACGGCGGCGTCGGCGAGGGCGTCGTCCAGGGCCTCCGGGTCCCGGTCCCCGGCGCCCCCCTCGCGCATCAGGCTGCCCGTGAGGCCGGCCAGGCCCACCTTGTCGGCCGGCTCGTACACGCTGCCGGTGCGCACCAGGGCGTAGATCCGGATGAGCGGCAGGCTCCGGTCGGGCAGGAGGTAGAGGTGCAGGCCGTTGGGCAGGACGCGCTCGATCAGCTCCGGCTCGGTGACCTGCTCCGGCGGGAATTGCATCCGGGTCGGATCGGGCACGCGGGCGCAGCCGGCCGCCAGGACGAGCACGCCCAGAAGCGCCGCGATGGCACCCCGCGCGGCCCTCACGGCGCGGCGGGCCCCGTCTCCGGCGTTTCCGGCGTCTCCGGAGTCCTGGGCGTCCGGCGCACCAGCTCGCCCACCACCCGGTAGTCCGGCTGAAAGAGCCGGACCGCCGCCTTCCGCACGTCCTCGGGGGTGAGCGCCGCCATGCGCGCCCCGAGGGTGAAGGGGTAGCGCCAGTTGTGGAACAGGGCTTCGTAGCGGGCCAGCATCCGGGCCAGGCCGTCGTTGTCCTCGGCGGCGTGGACGATGGCCGACTCCAGCAGGTTCAGGGACCGGGTGCGCTCCTCCTGCGTGATCGGCTCCCGGGTCATGGCGTCCAGCTCCTCGAGAACGGCGTCCTCCAGCTCGGCGTCGGTGTGGGGGTGGCGGGGGCTGGCGGAGACGATGAACAGGCTCCGGGCCGTCGCCACCCCGGGCGCGTCCGAGGTGCCGACGGAGACGGCGATCCCCCGGTCCAGCACCAGGTCCCGGTACAGGCGGGAGGCTCTGCTGCCGGCCAGGACGTTGTGGATGATCTCGATGGCCGGATCGTCCGGGTCGTCCCCGGGCGGGCGCAGAAAGCCCACCAGGAGCCTCGGCTCGGCGTCGCCGTACACGATCACCCGGCGCTCGCCCGTCGGGTCCGGCTCCACGGTGGGCACCCGGGGCGGGGCGGGGCGGGCGGGGAGGCGGCCGAAGGTGCGGCGGATCAGGTCCATGGCCTCGTCCGGGTCCACGTCGCCCACCAGGACGATCACCATGTTGGCGGGCACGTAGTGGGCGGCGTGGAACCGCACCGCCTCGGGCCTTGTCAGGTGCAGCACGTCGGAGGGCCACCCCAGGGCCGGGCGCCGGTAGGGGTGGGCGGCGAAGCCCGCGGCGAGGAAGGCCTCGCCCAGGCGGCCGTTCGGGTTGGCGTCGATCCGCAGGCGGCGCTCCTCCATCACCACGTCGCGCTCGGTGTAGAACTCCCGCAGGACCGGGTCGGAGATGCGCCCGTACTCCATGGCGGCCCAGAACGGCAGGCGGTTGGCGGGCAGGCTGACGAAGTAGCTGGTCAGCTCGTCGGACGTCGCCGCGTTGATGCCCACGGCGCCGTTCTGCACGTAAAGGTTGGTGAAGGCGTTGGGCACCACCAGGGCCTTGGCCTCGGCCTGCACCTCGCGGAACCGCTTCTCCAGCGCGTCGGCCCGCTCCGGGTCGGCGCCGGAGTCCCTGAGCGCCTGGCCCTCGGCCACCAGGTCGTCCATCTCGGCGAGCAGCCGGGCCTCGGCCTTCGGGTCGCTGCTGCCGATCCGGTGGGTGCCCTTGAAGGCCATGTGCTCGAACATGTGGGCCAGGCCCGTGGCCCCCTCGGCCTCGTCCACTCCCCCCACCCGGAAGGTGATCACGGCCGAGAACACGGGCGCCTGGTGGCGCGGGCAGATCAGGACGGTCAGGCCGTTGGGCAGGATCTCGCGCCGGACGTCGGGAATTGCCGCGCCCGCCGTCGCGACCGGCGTGGCATCGGCGGCGCGCAGGGCGGCCGGCGCGGCCCACAGGACGGCGGCCAGCGCGGCCGCCGCGGCGCGGAGCGTAACGGTGGGCGTGCTACGCCTCCCCGACGTCCAGGGAGCGGATCACGGGGATCGCCTGGGGCATGTGGTCCACGACGAAGTCGGGCTTGGCGCCGAGGAGCAGGTCCGGGTTGCCCATGCCGCGCACCAGGCCGATGGAGCGCACCCCGGCGGCCCGGGAGGCCTCCACGTCGGGCACGCCGTCGCCCACCATCACGGCCTCCTCCGGCGCCACGCCGAAGTGGTCCAGGGCGGCCCGCACCATGGCCGGGTGGGGCTTCAGGTGGGGCGTGCTGTCGCCCCCCAGGACCAGGTCCACGCGCTCCGTGATCTTCAAGCCCCGCAGGAGGGGCTCGGTGTAGGCCATCGCCTTGTTGGTCAGGACCGCCTGGTGCCGGTCGGCGAAGGTGGCGAGGGCATCGTCCACGCCCGGGTAGGGGCGGGAGTGGTCGGTCAGGTGCGCCAGGTAGTGCCCCTTGAAGATCGCGAGGGCCCGCTCCAGGACCTCCCCCTCCATGGCGTCCACGGCTTGCGCCAGGAGCATGCGCACCCCGTGGCCGATGAAGCCGTACAGCTCGGTGTCGGGCCGGTTGGGCAGGCCCAGCTCCGTGAGGGTCTTGTTGACCGCGACGGCCAGGTCCACCCGGGTGTCCACCAGGGTGCCGTCGAGGTCGTAGAGGATCAGGCGGATGGGCATGGGGCGCGCTCGGATGGCGGCCCCGGTGGTCGCTCCGTTACGGGGCCTTACGGAAGCTCGGGAAAGATAACATAGACCCTGCCGGTGTGCTCGGAGGTCGAGATGATCGGCTCCGGCCCGCGGTGGCGGTCGGGGAAGATCTGGTAGCCGATCACCTGGGAGATGTCGGCGTTGGGGGCGCTCACCAGGAGTTCGTCGGTCCCGTCCAGGTCCAGATCGCCCGCCTCCAGGGTGTTGCCGAACTGGTCCAGGGCGGCCTCCAGGGGGGCCGTGATCGTCATGCGGTAGCGCGGCAGGGCGTCCGTGGCCTCGAACACGAAGACCGCCCCGGCGTTGGCGCCGGCCGAGGTGTCGAAGTACGGCGCCCCCACCACCAGGTCGGGGGGCGCGTCGGGCCCGTGCAGGTGGGCGGCGGTCATCACCTGGCCGAAGCCCATGCCCCCCTGGCGGACCGGCGGCAGCACCGGGCCCAGGGACCGCACCGTGAGGCCGCCGTCGCCATCGTACAGCTCCACCGACCCCGTCTCTTCTTTCAGCGGCACGAGCCCCAGGTCGCGCCGGGCGGGGTCGATCAGGACCTGGTGGGGGATGCCCACGGCCAGCTCGTCGGCCGCCGGGTTGCCCGCCGCCTCGGGCACGAAGTCCGCCACCTTCACCGACATGCCGAAGCCGTTGAACAGCCCGGCGGGGGCGGGGGACGGGTCGGTGATCGCCAGGCGCCCGGCGCCCGCCAGGGTGGCGCGCAGACCCTCGCTGGTGGTGTGGTTCCAGTCCGGCGGCGCCACCACCTGGACCTGGCCCGCGGGGTTGTAGATCAGGTCCGGCTCCCGCCCCTGGGGGTCGCGCCCCGGGGCGCCCACGAACAGCTCGGGGATGCCGTCGCCGGTCACGTCGCCCACGCCCAGGGCGCTGCCGAAGTAGGCCCCCTGGTGCGGCGCGGTGTCCAGGATGGTGGCCCGCGCCACCCCGGCGGTCCAGTCCGTCGTCGTGTACAGCGACGGGGACGGCGCCAGGAGCACCTCCACCACGCCGGCGTCGCGGATCTTGTTGGCCACCCCGGCGGTGCCCTCGCACTGGCTGGCGGTGGCGCCGGTGCACAGGTCGGCGTGGGGCATGCCCACGACCAGGTCGCTGCGCCCGTCGCCGTTCAGGTCGTCCGCGATCAGGCGGAAGCCGTAGCGGATGTTGGAGCGGGCGTCGGTGCCCTTCCACAGGGTGGTGCCGTCGGGAGCGAGCATGGACGGCGTGGGGATGATGCGGATCACACCGGCCGCGAGCTGGCCGGTGGCGTTCAGCCGATAGATGTCCACGTAGCCCACCTGCACCTCGGAGCTGTCCTCCGACGGGGCGTAGGGGGCCGAGACGGCGAAGTCCTGGTTGCCGTCGCCGTCGAAGTCGCCGGCCGCGATCTGGGCGCCCCAGTTGGTGCGGGCGGCGGACGGCTGGCCGAAGTAGAGCTGGATCGACGTGAACGGCGCGGTGGGGTCGGCGTCGAAGGGGAAGCGGGCCACCCGGGGCAGATCGGTGCCGCTGCCCGAGGTGAAGCTGGCCAGCACCGACGGCAGGCCGGGGTAGGGGTCGGTGGCCGCGCGCCCGATGTTGACCACCTGGAGCGCGGCGGCGAACTGGGCCCCGTCCTCCGGCTGGTTCGACATGAGGATCGTGCCGTCGTCCGCGACCTTCATGGCCGGCAGGTAGAGCCCGTTCACCGCCCCCACCAGGCGGACGTGGGCCAGGCCCCACTCGTTGGCGTTGCCTGCGCGCCTCAGGCCCACGATCACGTCGTCCGACAGGCGGGTGCCGGGGGTGATGGAGGCGGTGTAGGTGCCGCTGTCGTTCACCCGCCCGGGGCCCGCCAGGACCTCCCAGGCGTCAAACTCGGGCGCCAGGGAGCCGATGAGCACGACCTTCTGGCTGTTGGTGGTGCGGCGTGCCAGGGTCACCCGCGCCGGGACTACGGTGATGGGCGCCGGCGGCAGGTCCAGGTGGACGTGCAGGGCGCCGCTCCCGGCGGTGCCGCCCGCGGTCTCGGGGGCGCCGGCGAGCAGGTCGGGGCGGCCGTCCAGGTTCAGGTCGCGCCACGCCAGGGCGGCGCCGAAGCTTGCCCCGGAGGCCGACGCGGGGGCCGGGAAGACGCGCATCCGGCCGAAGTCCCCGACGCCCGTGCCGTAGTAGGCGATCACCTGGCCGTCGCCGCCCGGCATGGGGGCCGCCACGGTGAGGTCGGGGCGGCCGTCGGCGTCCAGGTCGCGCATGTCCACCACGCTGCCGAAGCCGGCCCCGGCGGTCGGGACCCGATCGTACAGGTGCTCGAGCGGGGCGAAGGCGCCGAAGCCGTCCGACGCGAAGGTGAACACCATCCCGGCGCCCGGGTCCGCGCCCACGGTCACGGCGGGCTGGCCCGGGGCGCCCACGGCCACGTCCTGGATCACGTCGCCGGTCAGGTCGCCCGCGGCGAGCGCGCTGCCGAACCGGGCCGCCGCGGTGGGCACCGGGTCCGCGACCTCCCAGGGCTCGGGGAAGGGGTCGCCGGGGTCGCCCGAGAAGGCGAACGCCCACACCCGCCCGGCCCCCGCCAGGGCGCCGCCGTCGGTGGCGACGGAGGCGCCGGGCGCGCCCACCAGAAGGTCGTTGCGCTGCAGGAGCTGGGTCCGGATGATCGGGTCGGTCCCGCTGATCGGGACGTACCCCGTGCAGTCGTCCAGGCACGCGGAGGCCAGGGCGGCGCCGAACTCCGCGGCGGCCTCGGGCACCGGGGGCGGCACGGTGACGAGGGAGGCCCCCGCGACCGGGTCCACCACGTGCACGGCGCCGGCCTGGGGGTCGCCCCCCACGTCCTCGCCGGGCGCGCCCACGGCGACAAGCGGCGGGCCGTCGCCGCCGAACCAGCCCATGGCCAGGGCGGCGCCGAACCGGGCCCCCGGCAGGAGCCCCGCCGGGGCCGTGGTGACGGGCGGATCGAAGCCCCCGGCGCCGTCCCCCGCGTAGAAGTGCACCGCCCCCGCGGCCGCCGTGGCGCCCTCGCCGCCGGGCTCGCCCACGACCACGTCCAGGCGGCCGTCGTCGTTCAGGTCCGCCACCAGGAGCGCGGCGCCGAAGCCGCCCCCGGCCACCGGGACGGGCGAGGTCAGGCGCGTGACGGGCCCGGTGAAGCCCGTGGTGCCGAAGCTGCGGATCCAGACCGCGCCGGCCCCGGCCACCGTGCCGCCGGGGGTGTCCACGTCGGCATCCGGGGCGGCCACCATGACCTCGGGGAAGCCGTCGCCGTCCAGGTCGCCGGTGGTGACGCGGGCGCCGTAGTGTCCGGCCCCCAGGTCGGGCTCCGCGTCCACCGCCACGTCCGGGTCCAGGACCACGACCGAGGCCGTGCCGCTGGTCTCCGGGTCCAGGACGCTGGTGGCCCGGATGACGGTGGTGCCGGGGGTGGCCGGGGCCTGGAAGGTGCCGGCGGCGTTGATGGTCCCCAGGCCCTCGATCGACCAGGTGACCGCCGGGTTCGCCGCGGCGCCGGTGACGTTGGGGGTGAACGTCAGGCGCTGGCCCGGCACCATGACCAGCGCGGCCGGGGACACGCTCACCCCCACGTCCACGCCCGCGCCCTTCACCGGCAGGCGATAGTCGGGGTTGAAGGCGTCGTTGCTGACGATGGTGATCCCCGCGGTGGCGGGCAGGGAGCCGGCCGTCTCGGGGTCGAAGAACACGCGGAAGCTGGCGGTGCCGCCCTCCGGGATGGCCGGAAGCGAGGTCAGGTCCACGGTGAGGGTAGGGTCCGTGGGGGTGATGGAGGTGACCACCAGGTCGGCGCTGCCCAGGTTGCGCACCTGGACCAGCTCGCTGGGGGGCGTGGCCCGCACCGACACGAAGCCCAGGTTGACCGGCACCGGGGCGAAGCTCGCCACCGCCAGGGGCATGGCGGGCGGGGGCACCTCCTGGGCGGCGGCGCCGGACGCGAAGAGGAGCATCGCCAAAGTCGGTACCAAGACCGGCACGAAGCCCGCCAGGGCGGCCTTCCGGCGCGCGGCGGGGGGGCGGACGGGCGCCATGAATCGGTCGGACATCCGGTCGATCATCGCGGCCGTCCGCCGGATTCCCGGCGGGCGCGGTTGGCCCCGGGCACCCGGCGGAGTAAAATGGGCGCGCCCGACGGGGCCCCCGTTCTCTTCGACTGGCACATCGTCATCGTGAAATCAGACAGTTGCGGCGCTACACGGTCTCCGGTCCCGGGGCACGTCCCGGACCGTCCGCCGGTTCGTTCACCGGACCGGTGGGAGATCTTGCAAGTTCAGCGCCTCAGCGAGGGGGCCCGGATGCCCCGGCGCGCCGACCCCGGGGCGGGGGGGTACGACCTCTACGCCTGCGGCGACCAGAGCGGCCGCCTGATCGGCACCGGCGTGGCCCTGGAGATCCCCGAGGGCTGGGTGGGCCTGGTCCGCGACCGCTCGGGCTTTGCCCTTTCCGGGAAGGGATTTACCGTTGCCGGGGTCATCGACAGCTCCTACCGGGGCGAGGTGAAGGTCCTGTTCGACCGCGAGGTGAAGGTGACGGACGGGGAAAGAGTCGCCCAGCTGGTGGTGGTCCCCCACTTTGGGGGGAGTTTGCGCGAGGTGCCCGCCCTGTCCGCCACGGCCCGGGGCGCGGCCGGCTTCGGGTCGACGGGCACGCATGGCGGCACCCATGACGCCACCCACGGCGTCAGCCACGAGGCCGGCGCCCGATGACCGCCCTGGTGGAGGGCACCGGCAACCCGGCCTACGCCGAGATCGAGGACACCCCCGCGCTCGAGGCCTTCCTCGCGCTCCTCGCGGCCTGTCCCGACGTGGCGGTGGACACCGAGTCCAACTCCCTGCACCACTACCGCGAGCGGGTGTCGCTGATCCAGCTCACCGGGCGGGAGCCGGACGGCACCCTCCACCACGCCATCGTGGACCCCATCGCCGACGTGGACGTGAACCTCCTGGCACCGATCCTGGCCGACCCCAAGGTCACGACCATCTTCCACGGCGCCGATTACGACGTGGTCTCCCTGCGGCGCGACTACGGCTTCACCTTCGCCGGCATCTACGACACCATGATCGCCGCGCGCTGCGCCGGGGTGCCCCGGTTCGGCCTGGCGGACCTGGTGAACGGGTACTTCGGCGTCACCCTCAACAAGAAGTACCAGAAGCACGACTGGTCGGCCCGGCCCCTCTCCCGCGAGGCCCTGGACTACGCCCACCTGGACACCCGCTACCTGCCCGAGATCATGGACCGGCTCAAGGCCCTGGTGGCCGAGAAGGGCCGCACGGACGCGGTGGAGGAGGAGTGCCGCATCCTGGAGCTGCGCGAGTGGGTGCGGCGCGAGCCGGACCCGGACGCCTTCCTCCAGGTGAAGGGCTCGAACCGCCTGGGGGAGCGCGGCCGCAAGGTCCTCCGCGAGCTGTGGGAGATGCGCGAGGCCATCGCCAAGAAGCGCGACTGGCCGCCGTTCAAGGTCATGGGCAACGAGACCCTCATCGCCCTGTCGGACGCGGCCCCGGGCGACGCGAAAACCCTGGAGGAGGCCCTCGGGCGCCACAGCCGGATCGGGCGCCGCTACGGCCCGCGCATCCTGGACGCCGTGGCCGCCGGTCTGGTGAGCGACCGTCCCCTCCCGGCCCCGAGGCGCGGCGGCGACGGGCGCCGCCCCACGCGCGAGGACGACGCCCTGTTCAAGCGCCTGAAGGAGTGGCGCAACGCGGGCGCCGAGGCCGAGGGGGTGGAGCCCGCCATGGTGGTCAACAACACGATCCTCCAGGAGGTCAGCACCCGGCGCCCGGCGAAGCCCGCCGACCTGGAGGCGATCCCCGGCATCCGCCGCTGGCAGCTCGCGCGCTACACCGACGCCCTGCTCGGCGTGGTCCGGGCATTCGCCGCCGAGGCGGGATAGGGGAGCGGCATGGGACTCATGACCGGCAAGGGGGGCGTGATCCTCGGCGTGGCCAACGAGCGCTCCATCGCCTGGGGCATCGCCCGGGCCCTGCACCGCGAGGGGGCGAAGCTCGTCCTGACCTACGCCGGGGAGGCGATCGAGAAGCGCGTCCGGCCCCTGGCCCAGGAGCTGGGCGCCGCCGTCCTGCGGTGCGACGTGGGCGAGGACGCCCAGATCGTGGACGCCATGGCCCAGGCCGCGGCGACGCTCGGGGGCGGCATCGACTTCCTGGTCCACTCGGTGGCCTTCGCCGAGAAGGAGGACCTCAAGAGCCCCCTCCTCGCCACCACCCGCCACAACTTCACCCGCTCCCTCGACATCAGCGCCTACTCCCTGGTGGGCCTTTGCCGGGAGGCGGCGCCGTTTTTCAATCCCGGTGCCTCGGTGGTGACGCTCACCTTCTACGGGGCCGAGAAGGTGATGCCCAACTACAACGTCATGGGCGTCGCCAAGGCCGCCCTGGAGACCGCCGTGCGCTACCTGGCCCAGGACCTGGGCGTCCAGGGGGTGCGGATCAACGCCCTCTCCGCCGGGCCCATCAAGACCCTGGCGGCCTCCGGCATCGGCGACTTCCGCGACATCCAGCGCACCGCCGCCGAGCGCGCCCCCCTGCGCCGCAACGTGGACATCGACGAGGTGGGGGACGCCGCCGTCTACCTGCTGTCCGACCTCGCGCGCGGGGTGACGGGCGAGGTCCACTACGTGGACGCCGGGTACCACGTGATCGGCATGTGACCCCGACCCCGGGGGGTCCCGCATGAATCCATCCGAAGACGACGCGCGCTGGATGCGCCGCGCCCTGGCCCTCGCCCGGCGGGCGGAGGGGCGCACCTCGCCGAACCCCCTGGTGGGCGCCGTCGTCGTGCGCTTGGGGAAGGTGGTGGGGGAGGGGTTCCACAAGGGCCCCGGCCGCCCCCACGCCGAGGCCGCCGCCCTCGCGGACGCCGGACGCAAGGCGCGCGGGGCCACGCTCTACGTCACCCTGGAGCCGTGCGTCCATTTGGGCAAGCGCACGCCCCCCTGCGCCCCCGCCGTCATCGCCGCGAAGCCCGCGCGCGTCGTGATCGGCATGTGCGACCCGAACCCCAAAGTCGCCGGGCGCGGCGCGCGGGCCCTCAAGGCCGCCGGCATCGCCGTCGAGACCGGGTGCGAGGCGGCCGCCTGCCGGGCGCTGAACGCCCCCTATGTCCGGGTGATGGAGACGGGCCTGCCGTGGGTGACCCTCAAGGTCGCCCAGACCCTGGACGGCAAGGTGGCGACCGCCAAGGGCGAATCCCGGTGGATCACGGGCGCGGCCGCCCGGCGCCACGGCCACGGCCTGCGCGCCCGCCACGACGCGATCCTGGTGGGGATCGGCACGGTCCTGGCGGACGATCCCATGCTCACCTGCCGCCTCCCGCGCGGCCGCAACCCCCTTCGCGTGGTGGTGGACGCCCGCCTGGAGACGCCCCCCCACGCGCGCGTGTTGACGGAGGCCCCCCCCGGGCCTACGATCCTTGCCACGCTCGGGGCCACGCTCCGGAGTGCCGACCCGGCCCGGCGGCGGCGCCTGGAGGCGGCCGGGGCGCGGGTGCTGGCGGTGCCGGGACGGGCCGGGCGCGTGGACCTCACCGCGCTCCTGAAGGTGCTGGCGGCCGAAGGCAGCCACCGGGTCCTGTGCGAGGGCGGTCCCCGGCTCGCCGCCGAGTTGGTCCGGCGGCGGCTCGTGAACCGGGTGGCCTTCTACACGGCCCCCCGCATCCTGGGCGGCGACGACGCCCGGGGCGCGGTGGGTGGGACCTCCCCCGCGCGGCTCGCGGACGCCCTCCGCTTAAGGCCGCTGAGCGTGCGGCGCCTGGGGGACGACGTCCTGATCGAGGCCGACGTGGTGGCCGCGGAGGCCGCCGGGCGCCCGAGGCGGCGCAACGCGAAAGGAGACACCTGACGATGCGGAGAGCGGCGATCGGCGTCCTGGCCCTTCTTATGCCAATCGTTCTGGTGGTGTCCCTGGCCCTGCCGGGCACGGCCCGGGCCGACGACATCAAGCTCCAGAAGGTCCTGCGCAACGCCATGTACGGGGGCGCCCTGGGGGCCCTGGTCGGCGGCGCCCTGCTCGCCTTCAAGAGCGACCCGGGCGACCACCTGGAGTTCATCACCGTGGGCGCCGCCAGCGGCGTCCTGGTGGGCGTGGCGTGGGGCATCTACGACTCGGCCACCGACAACCCCTACGTGATGATCGAGCACGGCCGGATCCACACGGCCCTGGCCACCCCGCGCCTGAAGATGGCCGCCCCCTCCGTGGCCGACCGCACCCGGCGCGAGGCGCTGGTGGCGGTGCCCCTGGCGGCCGTGCGGTTCTGAGCCATGGCGATGCGCGGACCCAAGGGGATCGCCATCGGCATCCCCAAGGAGATCAAGGACAACGAGTTCCGCGTCGGCCTGCCGCCGGACGCGGTGGACGCCCTCGTGGCGGACGGCCACAGGGTCCGCGTGGAGCACGGCGCCGGCGCGGGCAGCGGCTTCTCCGACCCGGCCTACGCGCGCGCCGGGGCCGAGCTGGTGGACGCCGTCGGGGCCTTCGACGCCGACCTGATCGTGAAGGTCAAGGAGCCCCAGCCGGTGGAGCTGGACCGCCTGCGCGAGGGGCAGGTGCTGTTCACGTACCTGCACCTGGCGGCGAGCCGGCCGCTCACGGAGGGCCTGCTCAAGACCGGCGTGACCGCCATCGCCTACGAGGCGGTGGAGGACGACCAGGGCCAGCTCCCCCTCCTGCGTCCCATGAGCGAGGTGGCCGGGGCCCTGGCCGTGGTCATGGGGGCCAACTTCCTGGAGCGCCGCTACGGCGGCCGGGGCCTGTTGCTGACCGGCATCCGGGGCGTCCCCGGGGGCACGGTCACGGTCCTGGGCGCGGGCGTCGTGGGCACCAGCGCGGTGCGGGTGGCGACCGGCCTGGGGGCGCGGGTGGTGGTCCTGGACCGCTCCAAGGCCGCCCTCGAGCGCATCCAGACCGCCTTCCCCACCGCCAAGGCGTCCCTGTCCGATGGCCAGAGCGTGGCCAGCGCCGTGGCCCACACGGACGTCCTGGTGGGGGCCGTGCTCGTGCCCGGCGCCCACGCCCCGCGCGTGATCACCCGCGACATGATCCGCGCCATGCCGCGCGGCTCCGTGATCGTGGACGTGGCGATCGACCAGGGCGGCTGCGTGGAGGGCATCCGCGAGACCAGCCACACCGAGCCGTGCTACGTGGAGGACGGCATCGTCTTCTCGGCGGTCCCCAACCTGCCCGGCGTGGTGCCCCTGACCTCCACCCGCGCCCTGGCCCGGGCGACGCTGCCTTACGTCAAGGCGATCGCCGCGAAGGGCTGGCGCGACGCGGCCCTGGCCGACGCCGGTCTGGCGCGCGGCATCCGCGTGACCGGCGGCGCCCTGTGCCACGCCGACATTGCGGAGACCTTCGGCCTCCCCTATAATCCGCTGTCCTTGTAGGCACAAGCCGTGCCCGCAATGGGTGTGTTCGGGGCGTAGCGCAGTCTGGTAGCGCACACCGTTCGGGACGGTGGAGTCGGAGGTTCAAATCCTCTCGCCCCGACCAACTCTCCGCCGGCCTCCCGGCCCGCGCGAATTTCTTCCCTTCAGGCTTTCAGCAGGAAAGTCACCGGCCCGTCGTTCACCAGGGCCACCCGCATGTCGGCGCCGAAGCGCCCGGCCTCGACCTGCCCGTGGCGTTCCCGCGCCGCCGCCACCAGCTTCTCGAACAGCGCCGCCGCCCGCTCCGGCGGGGCCGCCGGGGTGAAGCTGGCCCGCGTGCCCTTGGCGGTGTCCGCCGCCAGGGTGAAGTTGGGCACGAGCAGCAGGCCCCCCGCCACGTCGATGAGGCTCCGGTTCATGCGCCCGTCGTCATCGGGAAAGACCCGGTAGGCGAGCAGGCGCTCGGCCAGACGAACCGCCTGCGCCGCGCCGTCGTCCCGCTCCACGGCCACCAGGGCGAGGAGCCCCGGGCCGATGCGGCCGAGCTCGGCGCCGTCTATTGGCGGTGACGCTTCGGTCACGGCGGCCTCGGTCACGCGCTGGATCAGAGCAAGCATGGGGATGCCTCGGACGCCGCATGATACCAGCCGGGTCCGTGCGCCGGGCCCGCCCCCCGTGCTACCTTGGCGCGCCATGGACGGCGCCGGGGGAGCGGGATGAGCGGGGCGGAGCGCGCGGGCCTGCCCGTGCTCGCGGCCGCGAGCGAGATCGGCGGGCGCTCCGAGAACCAGGACGCCCACGGCCGCTTCCAGGCCGGGGCCCGCACCTTCCTGATTCTGTGTGATGGGATGGGCGGCCATTCCGGCGGCGGCTTCGCGGCCCGGACCTTCGTGGGCCTCGCCACCGCCGCCGCGGCCGCGGACGGGGCCGCCCTCCCGGAGGCGCCCGAGCCCGCCGTGCACGCCCTCGTGGCCCGGGCCACGGCCGACATGCTGGCCCAGGCCGCGGCCCGCGACCAGTCCCTCGATCCCCACACCACCGCCGTCCTGTGCTGGCTGGAGCCGGAGCGCCTCGTGGTCGCCCACGTGGGCGACTCGCGCCTCTACCGCCTGGGGCCGGAAGGCGTCCGCTGGCGCACCCGCGACCACTCCCTGGTGCAGCGCATGGTGGACGCGGGCGAGCTGGTCCCCGCCGAGGCCGCCCACCACCCCTACCGCAACGTGGTCCTGCGCAGCATCGGCGGCACCCAGGCGCCGGACGCGGAGGTCGAGGTCCTGCCGCCCCTCGCGCCGGGGGAGGCGGTGCTGTTGTGCAGTGACGGGTTCTGGGAGCACGTCACGGAGGTCGAGATGGCCGCGCTGGCCACGTCCGCCGCGCCGCAGGACGACCTATCAGCCCTGGTCACGACGTGCGTCGGGCGGGCCGGGCGCCACGCCGACAACGCGACCGCCCTGCTCGCCGTGCTCGCGCCCCGGACGACGTCCTAGGACCGCACGGCTGCCGGCCGGGTTCGCGCGGGCACCTGCATGTGGCCGCCCCCGGCGAGCAGGGCCGCCATGGCCTCGGGCGAGACCGGCTTGCTGAACAGGTAGCCCTGCACCACGTGGCAGGCGTGGTCCCGCAAAAAGTCCAGCTGGGCCGCCTCCTCCACCCCCTCGGCCACCACCTCCAGGCGCAGGCTGTGGGCCATGGCGATGATCGCCCGTGTGATGGCGGCGTCGTCCGGGTCCTTGTGGCAGTCGATCACGAACGAGCGGTCGATCTTGAGGGTGTCCACGGGGAACTGCTTCAGGTACGACAGGGCCGCGTGGCCGGTGCCGAAGTCGTCGATCGCCACCCGCAGGTCCATGGCCTTCAGGCGCTCCAGGGTGCGGATCGTCTGGGCGACGTTCTGCATCATCGTGCCCTCGGTGATCTCCAGCTCCAGGGAGCGCGGGTCCAGGCCGGTGCGGGACAGGACCCCGGCCACCGACTCCGCCAGGCTCGCGCCCCAGAAGTGGCGCCCCGACAGGTTCACCGACATGCGCACCGGCGGCAGGCCCCGGTCGGCCCAGGCCTTGGCCTCGGCGCAGGAGTGCTCCAGGAGCTTCAGGCCGATGGGCACGATGAGGCCCGTCTCCTCGGCCAGGGGGATGAACTCGGACGGCATGACGAGGCCCCGCTCGGGGCTCTCCCAGCGGGCCAGGGACTCCATGCCCACGATGCGGCCGTCGGTGATGTCCACCTGGGGCTGGTAGACGACCCGCAGCTCGTCGCGCTCGATGGCCTGGCGCAGGGCGGCCTCCAGCTTCATGCGGTGGGCGGCCCGGGTGTGCATGTCGGGGGTGTAGACCTGGTAGGCGTTGCGCCCCATGGCCCGGCCCCGGTCCAGGGCGGTGGCGGCGTTGCGCAGCAGGGCCTCGGAGTCGGCCCCGTGGTCGGGGAACAGGCTGATGCCGACGCACGCCCCCAGGGGCAGGCGGTGGCCGTCGGACTCCACCACCGTGTCCAGCACCCCGATGAGCTTCTGGGCCACCTGGGCGGCGGTGGCCAGGTCCTGGGTGTCGGGCAGGACCACGGCCAGGTCGTCGCCGCCCCAGCGGGCCACCGTGTCCTCCTCGCGCACGGCGCCGGTCAGGCGCGCCACCACGTCCTTGAGCACCCGCTCGGCGGCCCGGTCGCCGTGGGTGTCGTGCACCTCGTGCAGGCCCAGGACCTTGAGCATGAGCACCGCCACCACGGCGCCGTGGCGGCGCGACTGGGCCAGGGCCTGCCCCAGGCGGTCGCGCAGCAGGGTGCGGTTGGGCAGCCCCGTGAGGGTGTCGAAGTAGCTGACGTAGTGCAGCGCCTCCTGGGCCTCCTTGCGGTCGGTCACGTCGGTGATGACGCCGTCGGCCAGCCGATTCCCGCCGCTCATGTAGGTGGCGACGGCGCGGTCGTGCAGCCAGATCCAGCGCCCGTCGCCGCGCCGCATGCGGTACTCCACGTCGAACGGCGTGTCGGTCTCGAACAGGGCGGCGAAGGCGGCCCGCACCTCGGCCGCGTCGTCCGGGTGGACCCCGTCCCACCACAGGGCCGCGCCCCCGGCAAGCAGGGCGTCCGGGGCGTGGCCCAGGATGTGGGCCGCGTTGGGCGAGACGAACACCCGCTCGCCCAGGCGCCCGGCAGTCCAGGTGACGTCGGGGATGCGCTCCACCAGCTCGTGGTAGCGGCGCTCGCTCTTCTCCAGGCGGCCGAGCATGGTCTGCTCGTACAGGCCCATCAGGACGAACAGGAGGGCGATGCCGCCGCGCACCGAGAGGTCGGAGGGCTCGGGCATCACCAGGGCCCCGGCCAGGACGCTGCCGGTGGTGACGACGCCGCCGATGAGGGGCTCCAGCAGCCAGCAGATGGCGGCGAACGCCCCCGCCGCCCACAGGAGCGTGAAGTTCGGACGGTTCTGGCGTTGTACCCGCATCGATTCCGGCCTGGCGGCTCCCCCGGCCCCCTCAGCGGGCCATTGGATAGACAGCCCCCGTGCGCACCGCGTCCGCGTGGCGCAAGGGAACCCGTACGCCGGACCCCTGCACTTCGGGACCGACGGCCTCGGCCTGTTCGAGTGCTTTCCTTATCGGCGGGCCGGCGGGGAACATGACCCGGCAGAGGGACCCCACGGGGCGCCGGTCACGCGGACGCCGGCTCACCGGGAGTGCTTGGGGCGGGCACGTTTCGGGCGGCGGCCTCGCGCTCCTTGAGCAGCCCCACCACGCCCGGGGCGGGGGACGGCCGGGCCAGGAGGAAGCCCTGGGCGGCGTCGCACCCCAGGTCGGTCAGAAAGGCCAGCTGGGCCTCGGTCTCCACCCCCTCGGCGACGACCTCCAGGCGCAGGCTGTGGCCCATGGCGATCACGGCCCGGACGATGGCGGCGCCCTCGGCGTTCTCGGTGCAGTCGGCCACGAAGGCGCGGTCGATCTTGAGGGCGTCGATGGGGAACCGCTTCAGGTAGGCCAGGGAGGCGTGGCCGGTGCCGAAGTCGTCCACCGCCAGGCGCACCCCCAGGGCCTTCAGGCCGTTCAGGGTGGAGGCGGCGACCTCGGTGTTGCGCATCAGGGCGCCCTCGGTGATCTCCAGCTCCAGGCGCCCGGGGGGAAGGCCCGTGTCGCGCAGAATCTCCTGCACCAGGGCGGTGAGCCCCCCCTCCTCGAACTGGCGCGGGGCCGCGTTCACGGCTATGCGCAGGGGCGGCAGCCCCTCCTGCTCCCAGGCCCGCACGGCGGCGCAGGCGGTGCGCAGGGCCCAGGCCCCGATGGGCATGATGAGGCCGGTCTCCTCGGCCACGGGGACGAACTCCCCGGGCGGGATCGTCTCCCCCGCGCCGGTGCGCCAGCGCAGCAGGGCCTCCACCCCGATCACCCGGCCCGTGGCCAGGTCCACCTGGGGCTGGTAGGCGAGGTCCAGCTCGCCCTTCTCCAGGGCCCGGCGCAGGCCCGCCTCCATGCGCAGGCGGCGGACGGCGGCCTCGTGCATCTCGGGGGTGTAGAGCTCGTAGGAGTTGGCGCCCCGGCGGCGGGCCCGCTCCATGGCGGCGGCGGCGTTGCGCACCAGGGTGTCCGGGTCGTCGCCGTCGGTGGGGAAGAACGACAGCCCCACGCAGCTGGCGACGGAGATCTGGTGGCCCCGGACCTCCACCACCGAGTCCAGGGTCTGGATCACCTTCTGGGTCACGCGCGAGGCGTGGCGCGCCTCGGCGATCTGGGGCAGGACGACGACCAGGTGGTCGTCGTCGTAGCGCGCCACCGTGTCCTCCTCGCGCACCGAGCCCGCCAGGCGCCGGGCCAGGTCCTTGATGAGGGGGTTGGTGACCAGGGGCCCCAGGGAGTCGTGGACCGGCTTGACCCCCACCAGCTCCAAAAAGAGCACGGCCACCTGGTGGCGGTGGCGGCGGGCCTGGGCGAGGGCCTGGCCCAGGCGGTCGTAGAGCAGCTCGCGCCCGGGCAGGCCGGTGGCGAGGTCGAGCTGGTGGGCGGAGCGCTTCTCCTCCTCGTCGCGGCGCTGCTCGGAGATGTCGGTGATGACGCCGTTGGCGTGCCGGACGCGGCCCTGCAGGTAGCTGAAGACCGAGCGGTCCTGGATCCAGACCCAGTGGCCGTCCTTGTGGCGGACCCGGTATTCGAGCTTGAACGCCACGTCCCCGGCCATCAGGCGGTCGTGGGCGTTCTTGGCGCGGGACCGGTCCTCGGGGTGGATGCTCTCCCACCACAGCCGGCCGCCGTCGCGGAAGTAGGCCTCGGGCGGGTAGCCCAGCATGCGCTCCAGCTGGGCCGAGAGGAACTGCCGGGGGCCGCCGGCGCGGGCCGTCCAGACGGCGTCCGGCAGGTGCCGGACCAGGTCGCCGAAGGCGCGGGCGCGCTCCTCCACGCGGCCCAGGGTGACCTGCTCGTACAGGCCCAACAGGACGAACAGCCCCGCCACGGCGCCCCGCATCCACAGGGCGTCCGGGTGGTCGATGACCATGCTGCCGGCGATGATGCCGCCGGTGTCGATGGCGCGGCCCATGACGGGCTCGAACACCCACGCCAGGGCGGAGAGCGCCCCCAGGGCCCACAGGAAGGTGAAATTCGGGCGCCGCTCGTGCTCGTGCATTCGTCCCCTCGTCACGCGGACCGCGCCCCAAACGTGCCGGGCCGCCGCCCCGGGGCCGCCGTCCCCCCGGGCCGCACCCGTGCATCACCGGCGCCGTACGCGTGTCGAGGGTCTTATCGGCCGTCCCGGCGGGCGGCTGAAATGCCCTTTTCGATTAATTTTCTAAGGGGTTCGGTGTGCGCTGTCAGGGGGCCGTCACGCCCGCGCGGCGGCAGGCCGCCCGGACCGTGTTGAGCAGCAGCATGGCCACGGTCATGGGCCCCACGCCCCCCGGCACCGGCGTGATCCACCCGGCCTTCGCCTTCACGGCGCCGAAGTCCACGTCGCCGGTGAGCCTGCCGTCCGGCAGGCGCAGGATGCCCACGTCGATCACGCACGCCCCGGGCTTCACCATGTCCGCGCCGACGATTCCCGGCACGCCCGTGGCGCTCACCAGGATGTCGCCCCCCGCCGCCACGGCGCCCAGGGCCCGGGTGCGGGAGTGGCAGACGGTGACGGTCGCCCCCGCCCGGGCGAGCATCACCGCCAGCGGCATGCCCACGTGCCCGCGCCCCACGATCACGGCCGCCGCGCCCTCCACGGGGACGCCCTCGGCGTCCAGCAGGTGCAGGATGCCCTGGGGCGTGCAGGGCGCGAAGGCCGCCTCGCCCAGCATCAGGTTCCCTAAGTTCACGGGATGGAGCCCGTCCACGTCCTTGTCCGGTGGCACGGCCCCCTGGCAGCGCCCGGCGTCCACGTGGGCGGGCAGGGGGAGCTGGACGATCAGGCCCGACACCGCCGGGTCGGCCCCCAGCCGCCCGATCTCGGCCAGCAGACCGGCCTCCGGGACGTCCGCCGGCATCCGGTGCACCTCGCACCCGATGCCCACCTCGGCGCAGGCCCGGACCTTGTTGCGGACGTATACCTCGGAGGCCGGGTCGCCGCCCACCAGCACGACGGCCAGGGCCGGCGGCGCACCGCGGGCGGCGAGGTCGGCCACGAACGGCGCCAGGGCGGCGCGCACGTCCGCGGCGATGCGCTTCCCGTCGATGATGCGGGCCTCGGGCATGGGGCCGCCCCTTGTACCACAGAGCGCCCGGGTTTGGTTACCCTGTGCCCATGCCGACCCCGGACGATGGAAACGGCGGCCACCGGCGCGTCGAGGCCCACCTGGCGGGCCGCGTGCAGGGCGTGTGGTTCCGCGCCTTCACCCAGACCACGGCGATCGGCCTGGGCGTGAACGGCTACGTGGAGAACCTGCCCGACGGCCGCGTCCACCTGGTGGCCTCGGGCCCCGACGGGCGCGTGGCGGCGCTCCTGGAGGCCGTGCGCCAGGGCCCGCCGGGGGCCGGCGTGGAGGGCTTCGAGGTCCGGGACTACACGGGCCCGGAGACCTTCACCGACTTCACCGTCCGCTACTGACCGGCGTCCGGCGGCGCCAGCGGCCCCAGTGCGTCCAGGAGCGGCCCCAGGTGGGGGGCGTAGCGGCGCCAGCGGGCCACCGACGTCCCGTACACGGGCCGCTGGACCTGGAACCGGCTGGCGGTCGGCACCGGCCGCCGGCTGCGGTGGAACTCCAGGCAGCGCGGGTCCCATTCCAGGCCGCAGAAGGCCACCATCTCGCGGCTCCCGGCCTCCGGGTCGGCCACCAGGTCCTCGTAGCGGACGGTGAGCATGGGGAGCGGCGCCAGGCGCGCCCAGTGGTCCATGAGGTCACGGTAGGCGCGGTAGTGGCGCCCCAGGCGGGCCAGGTCGGCGGCGTAGGGGTGCGGGTCGTTGAAGTCCTGGAAGAAGCACGACAGGCAGGTGTCCACCGGATCGCGCAGGCAGTGGATCACCCGCGCCCCCGGGACCAGCATGGCGAGCAGCCCCAGGTGGATGAAGTTGTGGGGCATCTTGTCGGTCACCCGGGCCTTGCCCGGGGCCATGGCCCGCAAGTGGTCCAGGAGCTCCCGGGCCAGCCCGTCCAGGCGCGCCGGGTCCAGGGACCCCAGGCGCTCGGGGTAGCCGCGCCCGTCCGGGGCCTCCGCGTTCAAGCGGGTGGCGAGGGCGGGGATCAGCCCCAGCTCGCCGGCGCCGTGCACCCGTGGGTGGGAGGCCAGGATCTGCTCCACCAGGCTGGTGCCCGAGCGCGGCATCCCGACGATGTACACGGGCAGGTCCGAGGCCACCGTGGCACGGGGCAGGCCGGCCAGGCGGTCGGCGTCGAAGTAGGCGGTGACCCGCTCCATGACCTCCACGTAGGGGTCCGGGCCGGGGGGCGGGGCGAAGGCGGCGTTGGCGCGGGCAATGGCGGCGAAGGCGTCGGCGTGGCGCCCCAGGGCGTCCAGGACGTGGCCCCGCTCGTAGTCCACGCCCGCGCGCTGCTGCGGGGACAGGCCGGGCTCGGCGAGGACCCGCTCCAGGTAGGGCAGGCCGGCCTCCGCGCGCTTGAGGCTGCGGGCCGCCTGGGAGAAGGTGCAGGCCGCCCGCAGGTCGTGCACCCCCGCGGCCAGGAGCGGTGCCAGGAGCTTGAAGGCCGCCTCGTGGTCGCCCTGGCGGCTGCGGGCGGCCGCCTTGCCCACCAGGGCCGGGCGCAGGTCCGGGGCCAGGGCCAGGGCCCGGTCGTAGGCGGCCTCGGCCTCGGGCGCCCGCTCCAGGTCGCCCAGGACCCGCCCCAGGTTGGCGTGGGCCCCCGCGTCGCCGGGCGAAAGGGCCACCTGCCGGCGCAGGGCGGCCACCCCGTCGTCGGCCCGGCCCTGGTCCACCAGCGCCCGGGCCAGCAGGCCCCAGGCGCGGGGGTCGTCCGGGCGTGCGGCGAGGGCCTCGCGGCACAGGGCCTCGGCGCCCTTGAGGTCGCCCGCGCGGTGGCGCTCGGCGGCGCGCCGCAGGGTGTCGGGAGGGGTGGGCATGGCGGCGAGGCCGATTATCCCCGGCCCGCACGGGGCGCGGCAAACCGCCCGGCACCGACCGGAATTTCAGGCAAAAAAGTGCCCGCCGGCCCGGATGGGGGTTCGGACCGACGGGCTGCGAGCAGGGCCGAAGCCCCGCCCACATCATGAAACTGACTGTGAGAACCCGCTAGTCTACCACTTCCAGCGGCGTTTCCACGTACCCGTCTTCCGTGATCCGGTAGGCCTTCGTCTCGGGGTTCTCGGGGTCACGCAACCCCATGATGATCCATCGGAAATCCGGGTCCGCCGTCATCAGCGAGGCGTTCGCCTGGTACACGTCGGCGATGGAGGGCACCGGGTCCGACCCCGTGTGCGAGTGGTAGATCGCCACCACCTCCAGGCCCTTCTCCTCGCACAGCCGGTACGCCGCCTCCGTGGCCTTGGGCCCGATGCGGAAGGTGATCGTGGACTTGTCGATGTTGTCCGCCGCCACCAGCAGCTTCACGAAGCGGCTCGCGTCGGCCCCCAAAAAGCCGCAGCACTCGTTGGGCTTCTGCTCCAGGCCGTGGCGGAGCATGGCGGAGTGGATTTTGCGGGGGATGGTGAGCAGGGGGGCCTCCGGGACGTGCCGCCCGATCCTACGGGGCCGGACGGCGGCGGGCAAGCCGGGAAAAGGGGAGACGGCCGCCCGTTCTTCGCCCGCTACGACCCCGAGGCCATCTGGCTGGACGACCTCACGCCCGCCCTGGGCGAGCGGCGGTTCTTCTTCGAGACCGACGACACCGACGGCTCCGACACGGCCGACCCCGATTTGTTGCAGATCGCGCGCGGGCGGTAGCGCCCGCTAGCCCGGCTTACCTCTCGGACAACCGCAGCACTCGTTGGGCTTCTGCTCCAGGCCGTGGCGGAGCATGGCGGAGTGGATTTTGCGGGGGATGGTGAGCAGGGGGGCCTCCGGGACGTGCCGCCCGATCCTACGGGGCCGGACGGCGGCGGGCAAGCCGGGAAAAGGGGAGACGGCCGCCCGTTCTTCGCCCGCTACGACCCCGAGGCCATCTGGCTGGACGACCTCACGCCCGCCCTGGGCGAGCGGCGGTTCTTCTTCGAGACCGACGACGCCGACGGCCCCGACACGGCCGACCCCGACCTGTTGCAGATCGCCCGCGGGCGGTAGGGGGTACGCCCGCCGTCCGGCCCCGACGCCAATGGGATACGGGCCTTAACGCTTGACGTTATTAACGTCTGACGTTACGATGGCCCCATGATCCGGTCGTTCCGTTCCAAGGAGACCGAACGGCTGTTCCGGGGGCGTTTCACGAAGCGGCTGCCCCGGAACATCCAGCGAACGGCGCTGGTCAAGCTCCGCATGCTGGCGGCCGCGACGTTGCTGGACACGCTGCGACACCCGCCGGGCAACCGCCTGGAGGCGCTGTCGGGTAACCGCAAGGGTCAGCACAGCATCCGGATCAACGACCAATGGCGGATCTGCTTCGTGTGGCGCGACGGCCACGCGCACGACGTGGAGATCGTGGACTACCACAGCTAGGTAAGGCAATGAGCAAGCGAGACATCCCCCCGATCCACCCCG
>CAZGRJ010000028.1:0-24612 GCA_964528115.1 uncultured Nitrospirales bacterium | reverse complement strand
AGGTAGAGGCTCAGGTAGGGCAGCAGGACGCCCAGCAGGCCGAAGTAGCCCAGGTAGAACGTGGCCAGGTGGCGGGCGAGGTGCGGCATCGTCGGATAAGCCCGGGCGCCGGCACCTTGGGCGGCGCGGGCGGAGTCGTGAATCTCGCGGGAGGCCCCTTGCGGGGCGGGGTCACGCCTGGTCGCGCGAGGCGTGCTCGGGCGAGGTCGGCCACTGCTTGTCGTGGACCATCAGGGCGCTGGCCCGCCGGATCACCCGGGACAGCTCCTGGAAGTCCAGGGCCGCCACGAAGCGGCCGTCACCGTCGTAGAGCTCCGCCGGGTCGTCCTCCACCCACACCACCATCAGGGGCATCCCTTGGGAGTAAAGGTACAGGACGTTGCGGCGGTACGAAACACGGTCCGCGTCCGGCAGGTAGGAGAGCAGCACGTCGCGCCGCATCTCGGCCGAGGCCGCGTGGGCGCCGCCGGGCAGCTGGTGGCCCCAGGCGAGCCCCCCCACCAGGGCGGTCATCAGGAGCACCGCGAAGGTCGGAAAGAGGCCCCCCAGGGCCTTCGTGCAGCGGCCCAGGCGGGCGAATCGGGTGTCCGGGGACTCCGGGGATTCCAGGGGCATTGGGGCATGCACCTCCGACCCCCCTATCGGCGGGTCGCGCCCCGGACTTGAGGGAAAAGCTCAGTTCCGCTGCGCCATGGGCACGTAGTCCCGCTCGTCGGAGCCCCGGTAGAGCTGGCGCGGCCGCCCGATGGGGGCGCCCTTCTCCTGGATCATCTCCATCCACTGGGAGATCCACCCCACCGTCCGCCCCAGGGCGAACATCACCGTGAACATGTTGGTGGGGATCCCGATGGCCTTCATGATGATGCCCGAGTAGAAGTCCACGTTCGGGTAGAGCTTGCGCTCGATGAAGTAGTCCTCCTTGAGGGCCATCTCCTCCAGGGCGAGGGCGACGTCCAGGAGCGGGTCGCGGACCCCCAGGGCGTCCAGCACCTCGTGGGCGCTCTCGCGGATGATCTTGGCGCGGGGGTCGTAGTTCTTGTAGACCCGGTGGCCGAAGCCCATGAGGCGGAAGGGGTCGTCCGGGTCCTCCGAGCGGCGCACGCAGTCGCGGATGTTCTTCACGTCGCCGATCTCGGCCAGCATGCTCAGCACGGCCTCGTTCGCGCCGCCGTGGGCCGGGCCCCACAGGGTGCCGATGCCGGCCGAGATGCAGGCGAACGGGTTGGCCTGGGACGAGCCCGCCAGGCGCACGGTGCTGGTGCTGGCGTTCTGCTCGTGGTCGGCGTGCAGG
Source organism: uncultured Nitrospirales bacterium (assembly GCA_964528115.1). Lineage (GTDB taxonomy): Bacteria > Nitrospirota > JACRHL01 > JACRHL01 > JACRHL01 > CAZGRJ01. The sequence continues at coordinate 23,321 of CAZGRJ010000028.1, read as the reverse complement.
ATGAAGATGCGCTCCAGCGCCTTGGCCACCACCGGGTTGACCTCGTAGTCCTCGCACGGCACGGCGAACATCAGGCGCAGGAAGTTCTCGACGTAGCCCAGCTTGTTGTCCGGGTAGAGGAACGGCTGGCCCAGGGAGTACTTGTAGCTCCACGCCGCGATGGTGGGCATCTTGGCGATCAGGCGCAGGGCCGAGACCTCGCGGTGCTCCGGGTCGTTGATGTCCAGGGCGTCGTGGTAGAAGGCCGACAGGGCACCCACCACGCTCAGGAGCGTCGCCATGGGGTGGGCGTCGCGCCGGAAGCCGTTGTAGAAGTTCTTGAGCCCCTCGTGCACCAGGGTGTGGCGGGTGATGCGGGCGCGGAAGGTTTCGAACGCCTCCGCCGTCGGCAGCTCGCCGTAGAGCAGGAGGTAGCTGACCTCCAGGAAGGAGCTCTGCTGGGCCAGCTGCTCGATCGGGTAGCCGCGATAGCGCAGGATGCCCTTCTCGCCGTCGATGTAGGTGATCTTGCTCTCGCAGCTGGCGGTGGACATGTAGCCCGGGTCGAAGGTGAAGTGCCCGGTCTCCTTGTACAGCTTGCGGATGTCGATCACCGGCGGCCCCACCGAGCCCTCGTGGATCGGCAGCTGGCAGGTCTGCCCGGACGGCAGGGTGAGGGTCGCGTATTGCTGGGTCATGGCCTCGCCTTTCGAACTGGACACCCGGGGTTTCTTCGGCTGCTGGCCCTCCGGCGCGCGAGCGGCGGCGGCGGAACGATCCGGGCATTTTTCCATGCCCGGGCCGCCGGGCGCCAGTCGGGGAGCGGTTTTTGGCGGGACCGATCGGCACCCGCGCGTTCGCCCGCTCGGGTAGACGCCCCTTCCGCGAATCGGGGGGGGGCGCTATCCTGGAGGCTTCGCCCGCGCGCGGCCGGTGCCACTTGGCGCGGCTCCCGTGGGCGCTCGGGAACCTGCCGGCCAAGTGCACCACGACGAGGAACCCTTCCACCTCACCGCCCTGCGGGCCCGCTTCGGCGAGGAGACCGTGGCGCGCGGCTACCGCATCGTCCGGGCCGGCGGCGTGCGCCGCGAGGGGTGGGACGGGGAGGGCCGCTTCCGCGCCACGGTCGCCGACGGCGAGCCGCGCCGCGTGTCGGTGCGCTGGCACGACGGCGAGCTGACCTCCCGCTGCGCCTGCGGCGACGACCGCTGCGCCCACGTCGCCGCCGTGCTCCTCGACCTGGGGGAATCCCCCCAGGCCACGCCGGGCCCGGCCGGGCCCCGCCTGGGGGAGCGCGTGCCGTGGCAGGTGGCCCTGCACCGCACCCTGCAAGAGGCCGCCCCGGTGCCCGAGGCCGCCCCCGGCCAGCCGCGCCTGGTCTACCGGCTCACGATCGACGAGGACGGCGAGCCGGTGGTCGAGACCCACAAGGCGACGTCGGGCAAGTTCATCGGAACGTTCGGCCCCGGCAAGGAGAGCACCTTCCCCCTCACCCGCACCTGGGGCGCCGACCCCCTGGAGCCTGTGCCCGGCTTCCTCCTGCCCGACGATGTCTCCCTGTGCCGCCAGCTGCGCCAGTTCCCGGCCGAGACGCCCCGCAAGGGCCAGCGCGGCGTCGCCACCCATCGCTTTCGCCCGCCCCGCGACACCCGCTTCGGCCTGCTCCTGGCCCTCGCCGCCACGGGGCGGCTCCACCTCGGCGAGGGCGCGGCGCCCCTGGTGCGGGGTCCGGGACGGACGGCGACCCCCACCATCGCGGAGGTGCCGGACGGCTGGAGCCTGTCCCTGCCCGAGCTCTCCGACGGCGTCACCCGGGTCATCGCCGCCGAGCCGCCCCTGTACTGCGACGGCCGGGTCCTGGGGGCCGTGCTCACCACCCTCCCGGGCCCCCTGGCGGCCCTACTCGCGGGGCGGCCCCTGTTCGTGCCCGAGTCGGAGCGGGGCGAGTTCCTCACCCACTGGCTGCCGGCCCTGTCCGCCCACGGCGAGGTGCGCCTGCCGGAGGGCCTCGCCGCCCGCACCGAGCGCGACGCCAAGCCCACGGCGCGCCTGGTCCTCTCGGACGGCGGCGGGGTGCTGGACCTGGCCCTCGAGTTCACCTACGGCGCCGCGGCCCCGGTGGCGGCCCTGGGGGGGGCGCGGCCGGTGGCCCAAATCGGCGAGGGGGTGGTCGTCTACCGGCGCGACCCGCGGCGCGAGCAGGCCCTGGTGGACCGCCTGGTGGCGCCCCGCACGCCGGGCCTCTCGCCGCCCCTCGCCAAGGCCCCGGCGGTCTGGTCCCTGGCGGGCGAGGCGGCCTACGACTTCCTCCTGTTCGAGCTGCCGTTGCTCGCGGAGGAAGGCTGGGAGATCTATGGCGAGGCGTCGCTCGCCGCTCATCGGGTTCACCGCGGCCGGGCGCGCCTCACGGCCACCGTCGCCTCGGGCCTGGACTGGTTCGACCTGCGCCTGACGGCCGACTTCGACGGCGGCGCCGTCTCCCCCGCCGAGCTGCTCGCCCTGTGGGAGGCCGGGCGCCGCTACGTGCGCCTCAAGGACGGCAAGGTGGCGCGCATCCCGGACTGGGTCGCCGCCCGGGCCGACGCCCTGCGGGAGGCGGGCCTCGACAAGAAGGCCGAGACCCGCCTGTCGCGCTTCCAGGTGCCCCTGGTCCTGGAGCTGATCGAGGGCGGCCACGCCCTCGTGGACGCCAGCTTCAAGGACGCCGCCGCGCGCCTCAAGGACTTCTCCGGCATCCGCGACGTCCCCGCCCCCAAGGGCCTCGCGACCGACCTGCGCCCCTACCAGACCGAGGGCCTCAAGTGGCTCGAGTTCCTGCGCGAGTACGGCTTCCACGGCATCCTGGCGGACGACATGGGGCTCGGCAAGACGGTCCAGGTGATCGCCCTGCTGCTCAAGGAGAAAGAGCGCGGCCACCTGAAGGGGCCGTCCCTGATCGTCGTGCCCACCAGCTTGATCTTCAACTGGGCCCACGAGATCGCCCGCTTCGCCCCGGCCCTGTCCGTCGTCACCTGGCACGGCCCCGACCGCCACACGCTGGCGCGCCGGCTGCCCAAGGCCGACGTGGTGCTGACCAACTACGCCCTGGTGCGGCAGGACGTGGACCGCCTGGAGCGGATGCCGTTCCACTACCTGGTGGTGGACGAGGCCCAGTACATCAAGAACCCCGAGTCCCAGGTGAGCCGCGCCGTGCGCCGGCTCGGCGCGCGCCACCGCCTGGCCCTCACCGGCACCCCCCTGGAGAACCACCTGGGGGAGCTGTGGGCCCACTTCGCCTTCCTCATGCCGGGCTTGCTCGGCGGCTACCCGGACTTCCGGCGCCGCTTCGGCGGCCCCATCGAGCGCGGCGACGCCGAGGCCGCCGAGGCCCTGCTCGCCCGGGTGCGCCCGTTCATCCTGCGGCGCACCAAGGAGCAGGTGGAGTCCGAGCTGCCGGAGCGGTTGGAGACCGTCCTCTACTGCCGCCTGGAGGGGGCCCAGCGGGTGCTGTACGAGCGCATCCGCGACGCCTGCCGGGAGCGGGTGGCGCGCAGCATCCAGGCGAGGGGCCTGGGCGGCAGCCGGGTCACGATCCTGGACGCGCTCCTCAAGCTGCGCCAGGTCTGCTGCCACCCGGCGCTGCTGCCGGACGCCATGACCGACGGCCTCACCGAGTCGGCCAAGATGGACCTCTTCATGGAGTTCGTCACCGAGTCCATGGAGGAGGGCCACCGGCTCCTGGTCTTCAGCCAGTTCGTCACCATGCTGAAGATCATCCGGGAGCGCCTGGACGAGAGCCACGTCCCCTACGCCTACCTGGACGGCCGCACCCGCGACCGGGAGGCCAGGGTCAAGGCGTTCCAGGAGCACCCCGAGATCCCGCTGTTCCTCATCAGCCTCAAGGCCGGCGGCACGGGCCTCAACCTCACCGGCGCCGACTACGTGGTGCACTTCGACCCGTGGTGGAACCCGGCCGTGGAGCGCCAGGCCACCGACCGGGCGCACCGCATCGGCCAGACCCGCAAGGTGTTCTCCTACAAGCTCATCGCCGAGGACACGGTGGAGGAGAAGATCCTCGCCCTGCAGGAGCGCAAGCAGGCCCTGTCGGACGTGCTCCTGGGCGGCGAGCCCGAGCTGGTCCGGAACCTGTCCGTCGAGGACCTGGAGAAGATCTTTGGTGGGATCGGCTCCGCGGGCGGGATCGACCCCTGACCGGCTACAGGAGCAGCCCCAGACGCTCGCCGGGCCCCAGGGGCGCGTCGGATAGCCCGGCGATGAGGGCCGTCACCCGGGCCCGCGCTTTCGGGCGCCGCGACATGCCGGCGAAGCCCCGGTCGCGCAGGCCCGTGAGCACCGGGTGGCCCGCGTTCCAGAACAGGACCAGCTCGTCCCCCAGGCGCTGCAACGCCTCCGCCTGGGGCCGCCGCGCGCGCTCGTAGGCGTGCAGGGCGGCGGGGGTGGGGGGGCGGCCATCCACCAGGTCGGGGACGACCCGCTCCGCCAGGGCCACCGCGTCCACCAGCGCCAGGTTGCGCCCCTGGGCCACGTGGGGGTTCACGCTGCGCGCCGCGTCGCCCAGCAGGGCCACGCCGGGGGCGTACCAGCGCGACGCCATGACGCGGGTGCACGGGTGGAAGGTGAGGTCGCGCCAGGATGCGAGCACCCCGGCCGCCTCGGCCGAGGGCGGGTGAATCGCCGCGATCCGGGCCTGGAGCCAGCCCGTGCCCCGGCGCCGCAGGGCGGGGACGGCTTCGCTCGCCGCCATGTAGAAGAAGTAGACCGTGTCCTTCGCCACCGGCAGCATGCCGAGGATCTCGCGCTTCCCTAAGTAGTAGAAGGCGTCGTCGCCGAAGTCGCCGCGCGGGATGAGGCCCGTCAGGTAGCCCTCCGGGTAGGGCGCGGCCCGGGCCCCGATGGCCAGCTCGCGCCGCACCCGCGACGCCGGACCGTCGGCCCCCACGACGAGGCGGGCGCGGACCTCGTGCGTCTCCTCCCCCCGCCGGAAGGCGAGGCCCCGCACGGCGCCTTCCTCCCGGACCAGCCGCGTGACCGCCGCGTCCGTGCACAGGGTCGCGTTCGGGAACGCCCCCAGGGCTTCGGTCAGGGCGCCCTGGATGGTCTCGGGCAGCAGGACCCAGGTGATCGCGTGGCGGACGCTCAGGTCCGAGTAGTCGAACGTGACCAGGGCCCCATGCCCGATGCGGCGGAAGTGGTAGCGCAGGACCTCCGCGTGGGGCCGGGCCCGCACCGCCTCCAGGGCGCCCAGGGCCTCCAGGGCCATGAGGCCGTTGGGCTGGATGATCTCGCCCCGGACCGGCGCCGGGGGCGCGGGCTGCTTCTCACAGATCACCACGGACAACCCGGCTCTGGCCGCCGCCAGGGCGAAGGCGAGGCCCGCCGTGCCGGCCCCGACCACGGCAACATCGGCTTTGGGAGGCGGCGCGGTCACGCCGGCTTCGCGCAGCGGAACCCCACGTCGTTCAGGCGGCCGTCCGGCGAGAGGAACAGGCGGAACGAGGCGCGCGAGTTGTTGGCGACGATCTCCAAAAAGACGTCCCGGTCGGGGTAGTGGCCGATGCTGGCCCAGGAGTTGCCGCGCAGGACCTTGAAGCGCTCGCCGAACTTGTCGTCCTTGTAGTCGTTGCCGGGGTAGGCCTTGTACCAGTCAGCCGTCCACTCCCACACGTTGCCGATCATGTCCTTCAGGCCGTACGGGCTCGATCCGGTGGGGAAGCTCCCCACGGGCATGGTGTGGCCCCGGGCGACGTTGGCGGCGTCGTAGTCGAAGGTGTTGCCCCACGGGTAGACGAGGCCGTTCTGGCCCCGGGCGGCCTTCTCCCACTGGGCCTCGGTGGGCAGCACCTTGCCGCCGTTCCAGTGGCAGTAGTCGCGCGCGTCGAACCAGCTGACGTGCACCACCGGGTGGTTTTCGAGCCCTTCGGGCGGCGCGGGGCCGCGCCAGTGGTCGGGGGGGCGGCGGCCGGTGTCCTGGACGAACTTCGCGTAGGCGGCGTTGGTGACCTCGGTCTCGTCGATGTAATAGGCGGGCAGGCGCACCGAGCGCTGGGGGTGCTCGTTCTCGAACCACGGCATGACCAGCCCCAGCTCCTGGGCCCGGCCCTCCGTGTCCACCCGGTCGGTGCCCATGATGAAGGAGCCGGACGGGATGCGGACCATCCCCGGCGGCGGCTTGTCGCAGGCCGCCGGCAGGAGGAGGCCGACGGCGAGCCCCGCCATCGCCAGGGCGCGAAACCTCACGTGGGGGGGGACCCCGTTTCGGCGTCGGCCGGCTCGCTCTCCTCGCGCACCGGGTGGCCCTGGTCGTCGGCCGAGACGGCGCAGCGGAACCCGAACGAGTTGTTGCGGATCCTCGGCGTGAAGCGGCTGCGGTTGTAGCTCGGGGCCGACAGGCCGCAGCCGTAGGAGAGGCAGTCGTACCACGACCCGCCCTTGAGCACCCGGTTCTTGTGGCCGTAGAAGCTGTTCGGGTACTGGTTGCCGGGGTAGGGCAGGTACCAGTCGCTGGTCCACTCCCACACGTTGCCCGCCATGTCGTAGGCGCCGTAGTAGCTCTTGCCCGCCTCGAACGAGCCCACCGGCATGGTGTCGCCCTTCTCGTGCAGCGAGGCCCAGCGCTGGGGGGTGTTGGCCTTGTCCAGGGAGAACTTGTCGCCCCACGGGAAGGTCCACCCGTCGGGCCCGCGCGCGGCCTTCTCCCACTCCAGCTCGTTCGGCAGGCGCTTGCCCTCCCAGTGGCAGAAGGCCTGGGCGTCGAACCAGTTCACGTACACCACCGGGTGGCGCTCCTTGCCCTCCGGGATGGCGCCGTCCTTCCAGTGGCGCGGGGCGTCGGCGCCGGTGGCGTCCACGTAGCGCTTGTAGCGCTCGTTCGTGACCTCGTAGCGGTCGATGAAGAACGCCGCCACCTGGACCGTGTGGCGCGGCGTCTCGTCCAGGTTGCCCCGCCCCTCGGTGATCTCGCGCCCGTCGTTGCCGATGATCGCGGGCCCGGCCGGCACGAACACCATGTCGCTCACGTCCGGCCCGGCGTCGGGGGGAGTCGGCGTGTCCACCGCCACCGGCGTCGCCGCGTGCGGGTCGCCGTGGCACTCCCGGCAGGCGGGCGCGGAGGGATCGGCGTGCTCGGCGCGGCCGGCACCGGATGCCTGTGCCGAATGGCACGCCCCGCAGCGCTCGGCGGAGACCTCGGTGAAGACGTTCGGGGGCGGGTCGTCCGCCTTCCCGATCCCCGCCGCCCACAGGCCGGCGGGCACCGAGAGGGCAAGCAACGCCACGAACGCGGCCGATATGCGCCGGCGGGGGATCACGTCACGCCATTCTACGCCCGCCGGCCCCTACGGGGCCGACGCGACGCAGCGCACGCCGGAGTCGCGGAACCGGCCCCGGGGGTTGAAGGCGAAGCGGTAGTTGACGCGGGACATCTGGGCGGTCACCTCGTGCCGGTGCTCCGGATCGAAGTGCCCGGTCATGGCGTAGGAGTTGCCGCGCAGCACCTTGAACTGCTTGCCGTAGCCGTCGCTGACGTAGGTGCTGCCGGGGTAGGGGCGGTACCAGTCGCGGGTCCACTCCCAGGCGTTGCCCACCATGTCCATGACGCCGTAGGGGCTCGCCCCCTGGGGGAAGCTGCCCACGGGCATCAGGTGGCCGGCGCTGCCGGTGGCCACGTTGGCCCTGGACTCGTCGAACTCGTCGCCCCACGGGTAGAGGCGCCCGTCGGTGCCGCGCGCGGCCTTCTCCCACTCGGCCTCGGTGGGCAGGTGCTTGCCGAAGTGCTGGCAGGCGAGGTAGGCCTCGAACCAGTTGAGCCCCGTGACCGGGTAGTCGCCCTTGCCGTCCGGCGGCCGGTCGCCGTCCCAGCCGTAGGGCGGGTCCAGGGGGATCTCGGTGTCGTTGAGGAACTGGAGGTACTCGGCGTTCGTCATCTCGTAGCGGTCGATGTAGAAGGCGTCCAGCTCCACCATGTGGGCGGGCGTCGCGTCCGAGTACCAGGTGTAGGGCAGCCCTAAGTCGGCGGCCTCGCCCTCGTCGGTCCGGTCCGTGCCCATGACGAACGCCCCGGCGGGAATGAGCACCATCCCTTCCGGCGCCTCGCGCGAGGCCCGCGCCGGGGCCTTGGCGGCCTGGGAGGCTTGGGAGCCGGGGGCGACGTGGGCGCAACCCGCCCCGGCCACCACCAGGGCCACCAAACCTGCGAAGCCCCACACCACGCCGACAAACGTTCGCGTTGTCTTCACGGCAGTCCGTACTCCGCCCAGCGGCGCGCCACCTTCTCGGTGACCTCCGGGTCCATGGTGATGGGGCGCCCCCACGCCCGGTGGGTCTCGGGGACGACCTTGGTGGTGGCGTCGATCCCCATCTTGCTGCCGAGGGACGGCTCGGGCGAGGCGAAGTCCAGGTAGTCGATGGGGGTGTTCTCGACCAGGAGCACGTCGCGGGCCGGGTCCACGCGGGTGGAGAGGGCCCAGACCACGTCGTCCCAGTCGCGCACGTCGATGTCCTCGTCCACCACGACGATGAATTTCGTGTACATGAACTGCCGCAGGAAGCTCCACAGGCCGAACATGATCCGCTTGGCGTGCCCCGGGTAGCCCTTGCGCACCGAGACCACGGCCATGCGGTAGGAGCACGCCTCCATGGGCAGGTGCAGGTCCACCACCTCCGGGTACTGCTGGCGGAACAGGGGCACGAACACGTCGTTCAGGGCCAGGCCCAGGACGGCGGGCTCGTCCGGCGGGCGCCCCGTGTAGGTGCTCATGTAGATCGGGTCGCGCCGGTGGGTGACGGCCGTGGCGGTGAAGACCGGGAAGCGCTCTACGTCGTTGTAGTAGCCGGTGTGGTCGCCGAACGGCCCCTCGTCGGCGTAGTCCGACAGGGAGACGTGCCCCTCGATCACGATCTCCGCCGTGGCCGGCACCTGGAGCGGGATCGTCTTGCAGTCCGCCACCTCCATGCGCTTGCCCCGCAGGATGCCGGCGAAGTGGTACTCGGACAGGTTGTCCGGGATCGGCGTGACCGCCGCGATCGTCGTGCCCGGGTCGCAGCCGATCGCGACGGCCACGGGGATCGGCTCGGTATGGCTTTCCGCCCAGTCCTTGTGGTCCTGCGCCCCGCCCCGGTGCTTGAGCCAGCGCATGATGGCCCGGTCCTTGCCCAGCACCTGCATCCGGTAGATGCCCATGTTGGTGCGCTTCTGGCGCGGGCCCTTCGTGATGACGAGGGGCCACGTGATGAGCGGCCCCGCGTCGCCCGGCCAGCAGGTCATGGCGGGCAGGCGCGTGAGGTCCACCTGCTCACCCGTGAGCACCACCTCCTGGCACGGCGGCGACGAGACGGTCTTGGGCGGCATGTTGAGCATCTGGCGGACGAGGGGCAGCTTGTCGAAGGCGTCGCGCATGCCCTGGGGCGGCTCGGGCTGCTTCAGCGACGCAAGCAGCTCGCCCACCTCGCGCAATCGCTCGGGGGTCGACTCCAGGCCCATGGCGACCCGCTCGACCGTGCCGAACAGGTTCAGCAGGACCGGCATGTCGTACCCCTTTGGGTGCTCGAACAGGATCGCGGGCCCGTCCTGGCGGATGGTGCGGACGCCGATTTCCGTCATCTCCAGGTGCGGGTCGACCTCGGCCTTGACCCGGTGGAGCTGGCCCTCGCGCTCCAGGTGGGCGAGGAAGGACCGCAGGTCGGGGAACGCCATCGCCCCTCAGACCAGCAGGTCGGCCCACATGGCGGCCAGGACGAACGCCCCCACGCCCACGTGGGCCTTGAACAGGCGGAAGGCCCCCGGCCGGTCGAGCCCGGCGCGGACCTGGAGCCCCTGACGCACGAAGTACACGGCGCAGAGGGCGAGGGCCGCGAAGTAGATTGCTCCCAGGCCCTCGCGCACGCCCGCCCAGGCGAGCAGGGCGCACGTGGCGATCAGGAACGCCGTCACCCAGGCCCAGGCGGCGGACCCGAACAGGATGGCGCTCGACTTCACGCCGATGGCGCGGTCGTCGTCCACGTCCTGGATCGCGTAGATCGTGTCGTAGGCGATCGCCCAGCAGATCGTGGCCGCAAAGAGGATCGCGGGGGTCAGGGCGACCTCGTCCCGCACCGCGGCCCAGGCCACGAACGTCCCCCAGCCGAAGGCGATCCCCAGGAACGCCTGGGGGACGGCGACGAACCGCTTGGTGAAGGGGTACAGGGCCGCCCAGAACAGCCCCAGGGCCGCCAACAGGATCGTCAGGCGGTTCAGGTGCGCGATCAACAGATAGGACAGGCCCACGAGGACGGCGCAGGTAATGAAGGCCGTGCCCAGCCCCAGGCGGCCCGAGGCCAGGGGCCGGGCCTTGGTGCGCTCGACGAGGGGGTCGATGCGGCGGTCGGCCATGTCGTTGACGATGCACCCGGCGCTGCGCATGAGGAACGCCCCCACCACGAAGATCGCGAACAGCGCCGCGGGGGGGTGCCCGCCCCCCGCCAGGACCAGGGTCCACAGGGACGGCAGGAGCAGGAGCAGGGTGCCGTAGGGTTTGGAGACCCGCATGAGGTCCAGGACGGCCCAAAGGACCTCCCGGACGCCCCGGGCCCGGCCCGGGCTCCCGGCCGTGGCGTTGACACTACCCAAAGACGTGCATCCCGTTGAGGAAAATAGGCGGATTTCCGCCCCGCGGATGGTACGAGGGCCCCGTTTTCCAGTCAAGGCACGGCCCTTTCCCGCGCCGCCGCTTCGGCGTCGCATTACGCGTGCCCAGGCACTGGGCCGTGATACCATGGAGGCCCGTTTTGAGGCGGAGCGCTTCCTTGCCCATCGGTGTCGTCGTCTTTCCCGGCTCCAACTGCGACCATGACGTGGCCCACGTGCTGTCGGCCGTGTGCGGCGCCGACGTGCGCATGCTCTGGCACCGCTCCCACGACCTGGAGGGCGCCGACGCCCTGGTCCTGCCCGGGGGGTTTTCCTACGGCGACTACCTGAGGGCCGGGGCCATGGCGAAGGTCTCGCCGATCATGGCCGAGGTGGCCCGCTTCGCCCGCGAGGGGCGCCCGGTGGTCGGCATCTGCAACGGCTTCCAGGTGCTGGTGGAGGCGGGCATCCTGCCCGGCGCCCTGGTGCGCAACCGCGACCTGCGCTTCATCTGCCGGGACGTGACCCTGCGCGTGGAGCAGACCGACTCGCCCTGTACATCAGGCTATTCGCGGGGCCAGGTCGTGCGCTTCCCCATCGCCCACGCCGACGGCAACTACCAGGCCGACGCGGACACGCTGAAGCGCCTGGAGGATGAGGCCAAAGTGGCCTTCCGCTACTGCGCCCCGGACGGGACTTCGGCGAGTTCCCGGGACGACGCCCACAACCCCAACGGCAGCGCGAACGCCATCGCGGGCATCTTTGGGGAGCACCGCAACACCCTGGGGCTCATGCCCCACCCGGAGCGGTGCGCCGAGGAGATTTTGGGCAACGCCGACGGCCGGCCGTTCTTCGAGGGGCTGGTGGCGGCGCTGGCGGGGGTCGCGTGACGGGCGAGCCCGAGGTCACCCCCGCCCTCGCCGAGGCCCACGGCCTCACGGCCGAGGAGTACGAGCGGGCGGTCAAGATCGTGGGCCGCACGCCCACCTACACGGAGCTGGGCATCTTCTCCGTCATGTGGAGCGAGCACTGCTCCTACAAGAGCTCGCGCATCCACCTGGGACGCCTGCCCACGGAGGGCCCGCAGGTGGTGCAGGGGCCGGGCGAGAACGCCGGGGCCGTGGACATCGGCGACGGCCTGTGCGCCGTGTTCAAGATGGAGTCCCACAACCACCCGTCGTTCATCGAGCCGTTCCAGGGCGCGGCCACGGGGGTGGGGGGAATCCTGCGCGACGTGTTCACCATGGGCGCGCGCCCCATCGCCCTGCTGGACTCCCTGCGCTTCGGGCCCCTCACCCGCCCCAGGAACCGCTATCTGCTCTCCCAGGTGGTGGCGGGCATCGCGCACTACGGCAACTGCATGGGCGTGCCGACGGTGGGGGGCGAGGTCTACTTCGCCGACATCTACAACAAGAACAACCTGGTCAACGCCTTCTGCGTCGGGCTGGCCGAGTCCGCCCGCCTGTTCAAGGGGGTGGCGAAGGGGGTGGGCAACCCGGTCATGTACGTGGGGGCCAAGACGGGGCGCGACGGCATCCACGGCGCGACGATGGCGAGCGAGGAGTTTGGGGCCGACGAAGAGAAGCGCCCCACGGTCCAGGTGGGCGACCCGTTCACCGAAAAGCTCCTCATGGAGGCGTGCCTGGAGCTCATGGCGGGGGACCACATCGAGGGCATCCAGGACATGGGGGCGGCCGGGCTGACGTCGTCGTCGTGCGAGATGGCGAGCCGCGCCGGGACCGGCGTCCACCTCGACCTCGACCTCGTGCCCTGCCGCGAGGAGGGGATGGTCCCCTACGAGATGATGCTCTCCGAGAGCCAGGAACGCATGCTCCTGGTGGCCAAGCCCGGCCACGAGGACCAGGTCCGGGAGATCTTCGCCAAGTGGGAGCTGGAGGCCGTGACCGTGGGGGTGGTCTCGGACGACGGGCGCCTGAAGCTCACCTTCCGGGGCGGGACCGTGGCCGACATCCCGGTGCGCCAGCTGGCCGACGAGGCCCCCAAGTACGACCGTCCCGTCGCCGCCCCCTCCTGGATCGAGGCCCTGCACGGCCTGGACGTGGAGGCCCTGTCGGAGCCGGCCGACTTCGGCGAGGTGCTCGGCGACCTGCTCGCCAGCCCCACCATCGCCAGCAAGTCCTGGATTTTCGAGCAGTACGACCACATGGTCCGGACCAATACGGCCGTTCTGCCGGGCTCGGACGCGGCGGTCCTCAGGATCAAGGGGACGGACCGGTTCCTCGCCCTGTCGGTGGACTGCAACAGCCGGTATTGCCTGCTGAACCCGTACGCCGGTGCCGCCATGGCCGTGGCCGAGGCGGCCCGCAACGTGGTGGCGAGCGGGGCGCGGCCCCTGGGGATCACGGACTGCCTGAATTTCGGCAACCCGGAGCGGCCCGAGGTCATGTGGCAGTTCGCCATGGCCATCGAGGGCATCGCCGACGCCTGCAAGGCCCTGGACACCCCCGTGGTGAGCGGGAACGTGTCGTTCTACAATGAAACGATGGGCCTGGGCATTTACCCCACCCCGGCCATCGGCATGGTCGGCCTGATCGAGCACGGCCGCCGGCCCGTGACCCTGGCGTTCAAGGACGACGGCGACCTGGTGGTGGTCGTGGGCGCGACCCACGACGACCTGGGCGGCTCGGAGTACCTGGCCGTCTGGCACGGGCGCGAGCAGGGCATCCCGCCCATGCTCGACCTGGAGACGGCCCGCAAGGCGAACGACGCGGTGCTGAAGCTCATGGACTTGGGCCTCGTGAAGAGTTGCCACGACGTCAGCGAGGGCGGCCTCGCCGTCGCCCTGGCGGAGTGCGCCATCGCCGGAAAGATCGGCGTCCAGGTGGGGCTTTCCACCCAGGGCCTGCGGCGCGACGCCCTCCTGTTCGGCGAGAGTCCGTCCCGCTTCGTCCTCACCGTGGCCCCCGCCAACGGCGACATGCTGGAGTCGGTCCTCGCCGAGACGGGCGTGCCGTTCGAGGTGGTGGGCTGGGTGCGCGGCGAGCGCCTCCAGATCGGCGTGGACCGGGCCCTCACCATCGACCGCCCCGTGGCGGACTTGGGCGAGGCTTACGACACCGCCCTGGAGCGGGCCCTGGAGGCGGGCGGCTGATCCCCATGGACGGCATCGAGTTCACCCCTGACGAACTGCGCTGGGACAAGCCCCACGAGGAGTGCGGCGTGGTGGGCGTGTTCAACCACCCCGAGGCCGCCAACCTCACGTACCTGTCCCTCTACGCCATGCAGCACCGGGGGCAGGAGGGGGCCGGGATCGTCTCCTACGACGGCGACGACTTCCACACCGAGAAGGACACGGGCCTCGTCCCCGACATCTTCAACCAGGCGCGCCTGGACCGCCTGCCCGGGTCGGTCGCCATCGGCCACAACCGCTACTCCACCAGCGGCGGCTCGGGGCTCAAGAACGTCCAGCCCCTGGTCACCAAGTCGGGCCTGGGCACCCTCGCCGTGGCCCACAACGGCAACCTGACCAACGCCGATTACCTGCGCGAGGTGCTGGAGGAGCAGGGGGCGATCTTCCAGTCCACCATGGACACCGAGGTGATCATGCACCTCATCGCCCGCTCCCGCGAGCAGTCCGTGACGCGCCGGATCATCGACGCCCTGTGCCAGGTGAAGGGCGGCTTCTCCCTGGTCTTCCTCACCCGCGACGGCCTGGTGGGCGTGCGCGACCCCCACGGCATCCGGCCCCTCTCCCTCGGGCGCCTGGGCGACGGCGGCTGGGTGCTGGCCTCCGAGACCTGCGCCTTCGACCTGATCGGCGCCACCTTCGTGCGCGAGGTGCAGCCCGGCGAGATGGTCACCATCGGCGCCGAGGGGGTCACCTCCTGCATGCCCTTCCCCATCACGGGCGGGGCGTTCTGCATCTTCGAGTACGTCTACTTCGCGCGGGTGGACTCGTCCATGGGCGGCCACGCGGTCTGGAGCGTGCGCAAGAACCAGGGCCGCCAGCTCGCCGTGGAGCAGCCGGCCGACGCCGACATGGTGATCCCCGTGCCCGACTCGGGCGTGGCGACCGCCATGGGCTACGCCGAGGCGTCGGGGCTCCCTTATGAGATGGGCCTGATCCGCAACCACTACGTGGGGCGGACGTTCATCGAGCCCCAGAGCTCCATCCGCAACTTCGGCGTGCGCATCAAGCTGAACCCGGTGCGCGAGGTGATCGAGGGCAAGCGCGTGGTGGTGGTGGACGACTCCATCGTGCGCGGCACCACCAGCCGCAAGATCGTCGAGCTGGTGCGCCGCGCGGGCGCGCGCGAGGTCCACATGCGGGTGGGCTCGCCCCCCATCGTCTCGCCCTGCTTCTATGGGATCGACACCCCCACGCGCGAGGAGCTCATCGGCGCCAACAAGACCGTGGAGGAGATCCGCGCCTACCTGACGGCCGACTCCCTGGGCTATCTGAGCCCCGAGGGGCTGCTCCTGGCCTCGCCCAAGGTGGGGGGCGGCTACTGCACGGCGTGCTTCACCGAGGACTACCCGGTGAACGTGACCTTCGAGCGCCCCAGCCAGACGGGGCTGTTCTGACGCGCCGGGCCGCTTTCCATCCGGCCGCCCGCAAACTCCGGATGCATCCATGACCACCCCCCCGACCGAGACCGCGCGCCAATTGGAGGAAATGGTCAAGCGCCTGGAGGCCCTGGAGGGGACCGCCAACGCCGACCTGCTCCAGGGGCTCATCGGCTCCGTCCTGCACCTGTTCGAGGGCCGCACCGACCGGCGCGACCTCAAGATGGCCCACCTGGCGCTGCGCGAGGCGTGCCAGGCCCTGGAGGTCTTCGCCCGCTACCGCCACGTGCCCAAGGTGGCCGTGTTCGGCTCGGCCCGCACCCGGACCGACCGCCCCATCTACCAGATGGCGGCCGACTTCGCCCGGGCCATCGCGGGCCACGGCTTCATGGTCCTCACCGGCGCCGGCGGCGGCATCATGGAGGCCGCCAACCTGGGGGCCGGGCGCGAGAACAGCTTCGGGCTCAACATCGAGCTGCCCTTCGAGCAGGACGTGAACCCCCACGTCGCCGGCGACCCCAAGCTGCTCCAGTTCCGCTTCTTCTTCACCCGCAAGCTGTTCTTCCTCAAGGAGACCAAGGCCCTCGCCCTGTTCCCGGGGGGCTTCGGCACCCTGGACGAGGGCTTCGAGGCCCTGACGTTGATCCAGACCGGCAAGAGCACGCCGTTGCCCATCGTCCTGATGGAGCGGGAGGGGAGCCAGTACTGGGAGGAATGGCGCGCGTACGTGACCGACCACCTTCTCGCCCGCAACCTGATCCACAAGGACGACATGAACCTGTTCCGCATCTGCCACTCGGTGCAGGCGGGCGTGGACGAGATCCTGGGGTTCTTCAACGTCTTCCACTCCGCCGTGCGCACCCGCCACGGCGTGACCATGTGGCTCTGGCGCCCCCTGGAGGCGCCCGAGCTCGACCGCCTGAACACGGACTTCGCCGACCTCCTCGGCGGCGGCCGCATCGCCCAGGTCTACCGCCCCCCGCGCCAGCTCTCCGACACGGAGACGGACGCCCTGTCGTGCATCGACGTCCCCATGGACCACCGCCACCAGGGCCGCCTGCGCCAGCTCATCGACGCGATCAATTCACTCTAGAAAGATGGCGACGGCGGCGAAGCGGAAGAAGGCGGACGAAGCGCCCCGCATCCGCGAGGTCCTGAAAATCCTCCAGGCGACCTACCCGGATGCCCGGTGCGCCCTCGACTTCCGTGACCCCTACCAGCTCCTCGTCGCCACGATCCTCTCCGCCCAGTGCACCGACAAGCGGGTGAACCTAGTCACGCCCGCGCTGTTCCAGCGCTACCCGGACCCCGCCGCCATGGCGGCGGCCGACGACGCCGAATTGATCGAGCTCATCCGCTCCACCGGCTTCTTCAACAACAAGGCGAAGAGCCTGGTCGCCGCCTGCCGCGACATCGTCTCGCTGCACGGCGGCAAGGTGCCGGGGACGCTCGACGAATTGGTCAAGCTCCACGGCGTGGGCCGCAAGACGGCGAACGTGGTGCTCGGCAACGCCTTCGGCGTGCCCGGGATCACGGTGGACACCCACCTGGGCCGCGTGGCGCGCCGCCTGGGGTTGACGCGGCAGGACGACCCGGTGAAGGTGGAGATGGACCTCATGGAGGTGGTCCCCCAGGCGGACTGGACGGCGTTTTCGCACCAAATGATCCACCACGGCCGGGCCCTGTGCCACGCGCGCAAGCCGGACTGCGAGGCGTGCCCCCTGGCGCGCCTTTGCCCGGCCGCCCAGGTGCCGGCCTGAGGGGGGCAAAAATGCTTGATTTCGGGCCGGATTCGCCGAAAAGGGCGTAACGGGTCCGCGTTGCGGGCCCCAAGTGGCCCGGACAATGGCCGCGACAGGGGAAAGCAGGAGGAGCCCGAAATGGAAGTCGGAGGCATCGTCATCCTGGTCGTGCTGGTGCTGGGCGCCCTGTGGGGCGTGGCCATGTACAACCGGCTGGTCCAGCTCAAGAACCGCTACAAGAACGCGTTCGCCCAGATCGAGGTGCAGCTGAAAAGGCGCTACGACCTGATCCCGAACCTGGTCACCACCGCCAAGCGCTACCTCAAGCACGAGGCCGAGACCCTGGAGAAGGTGACCGAGGCCCGCAACCAGGCCATGGCCGGCCTCAAGGCCGCGGCCGCCGACCCCAGCAACGCCGGGGCGATCAACGCGCTGTCCGGCGCCGAGGGTCAGCTCGCGGGGGCGCTCGGGCGGCTCAACGTGGTCATGGAGGCCTACCCGGACCTGAAGGCCGACGCCACCATGCAGCAGCTATCGGAGGAGATCACGAGCACCGAGAACCGGGTCTCCTTCGCGCGCCAGTCGTTCAACGACAACGTGATGGCCTACAACACCTACCGCCAGTCGTTCCCCCAGAACGTCATGGCGCCCATGTTCGGCCACACCCAGGACGCGACCCTGCTCGAGTTCGCCGACAGCGCGCAGATCCAGGCGGCCCCGCAGGTCGTCTTCGACTGACCCCGGCCGGCTTCCGGCGCTCACCCGGGCCGTGGCGATGGACTTCTTCGAGGCGCAGGACGACGCCCGGCGGAGCACCCTGCTGCTCGTGGGGCTGTTCGCCCTGGCGGTCCTGGCCCTCATCGGCCTGGCGAACCTGCTCGTCATGACGGCGATCCAGTCGTGGGGCCGGGTTTCGGACCCCTACGTCGCCGCCCTCCCGCCCGCGTTCGACTGGCACCTGTTCGTCGCCGTGTCGGCGGGCGTCCTCGCCATCGTCGCGGCGGGCACCTACTACAAGCTCCGGGTCCTCTCCGGCGGCGGCAGGGTCGTGGCCGAGTCTCTGGGTGGCCGGATCATCCCGCGGGACACGGACGACCCCCTCGAACGGCGCCTGCTCAACGTCGTGGACGAGATGGCCATCGCCTCCGGCACGCCCGTCCCGCCCGTGTACGTCCTGCCCCACGAGAAGGGCATCAACGCCTTCGCCGCGGGCCTCGACCCCGGCGACGCCGTCATCGGCATCACCCGCGGCGCCGTCGTGCAGCTGGACCGGGACCAGCTCCAGGGGGTCATCGGCCACGAGTTCAGCCACATCCTGCGCGGCGACATGCGCCTGAACATCCGCCTGATGGGCATGATCCACGGCATCCTGATGCTGGGCCTGATCGGCCAGTACCTCCTGCGCTCCATGCGCTTCGGCGGCCGGCGCGGCGGCGCCCGGGGCGGCGTGCCGGTCATGGCGATGGGGGCGGGCCTGATGGTCCTGGGCTACGGCGGGACGTTCTTCGGCAACCTCATCAAGGCCGCCGTGAGCCGCCAGCGCGAGTTCCTGGCCGACGCCGGCTCGGTGCAGTTCACCCGCAACCCCCTCGGCATCGCCGGGGCCCTCAAGCGCATCGGCGGCCTGTCGTGGGGCTTCCGCGTGATGAGTCCGGCCGCGCCCGAGGCGAGCCACATGCTCTTCGGCCCGGGCGTGCAGCCGATCATGGGCTTCCTGTTCGACACCCACCCGCCCCTGGAGCAGCGCATCCGCCGCCTCGACCGGCGCTGGGACGGCAACTTCGACACGCACCCCGCCGCCGTGGACCCCCGGGACGGCGGCGTGCTTCCGAAGGGCGAGAAGGGCCGGCAGATCAAGCGCGTGATGGGCGCCGTCCTCGCCACGGCGGCCACGGTGGACGCGGTCGGGGCCGTGGCCCGGATCGGCGCCCCGAACGAGGACCACATCGCCCAGGCCCAGGCGATTTTGGGGCAGATTCCGGAGGACGTCCGCGCCGCCACCTGCGATCCCTACGGCGCTCGGGCCGTGATCTACGCCCTTCTGTGCGACCACGACGGGGGCGTGCAAGGGGGTGTACTAGACCGGCAGCTTTCCCGCCTGGACGCCCACGCCGACACGGGCGTCGCCGACCTGACCCGCAAGCTGCGCCCCGAGATCCAGAAGCTCGACGCCCGCCTGCGCCTGCCGGTGGTGGACCTGTGCCTGCCGGCCCTGAAGTCGCTCTCGGTGCCCCAGCTCAAGATGTTCGCCGGCAACCTGATCGCCCTGATGCACGCCGACGAGCGCATGTCCCTGTTCGAGTGGTGCCTGGCGCGCGTGGTGCGCCACCATTTGGAGCGCGCCCACCGCCCCAAGCCCCCCATGCGCGACGCGAACCTGCACATCTCGCTCGCGCGCGAGGAGTGCCGCGTGCTCCTCTCCGCCCTCGCCTGGGCCGACGCCCCGACGCCGGAGGCCGCCCACGCCGCCCTCTCCGAGGCCCAGCGCTACCTGATGCTGCCCGGCCTCACCCTCCTGGGCCCCGAGACCGACCTGAAGGCCCTCGACAGCGCCCTCCACAAGCTCGCCACCATCGGCCCCCTCCACAAGCGCCGCCTGCTCAAGGCGTGCATCGCCTGCATCCACGCCGACGGCAAGGTCAGCCCCGAGCAGGCCGAGCTCCTGCGCGCCGTCTCCGACGCCCTCGACTGCCCCATGCCGCCGCCCGTGGCGTAGGGCGGCGCGGGGCCCCATGGGGTCCCGGGCCTGTATCCTATGGACCCGATGCCCGCGCCGCCGTTGGCGCGGCGCGGCGAGCGAAGAGCGGATCGCGGTGGCCTTTCGAGACATGTTCCCGCAGCGGTGGGCCCGCTGGGAGACGGCGGCCGGCCTGGCCCTGGCGGTGCTGATCACCGCGCCCGGCCTGTGGGGGTTGGACGCGCTCTTCTCGCTCGCCCGTCCGCCGGGCGTGCGGATGGTGACCGCCGGCGACCTGGACCTGGACGGCGTCACCGACCCCGCCGAGCGCAAGGAGCGATTCTTCGACTTCATGCGCCCGGTGGTGGCGGCGGAAAACGCCCGGGTGGCCCGGCAGCGGCAGCGGCTGCTGAAGGCCCGCCGGACGGGGCGCGACGGGCGCTGGGTCAAGGCGCTGGCCCGCCGCTACCGGGTGGAGTGGACGGGCACCGGGGCCGATTGGGACGAGCTGGTCTCGCGGGTGGACACGGTGCCGATGGAGCTGGCCCTGGCCCAGGCCGCCCACGAGTCCACCTGGGGCACGTCCCGCTTCGCCCTGCACGGCAACAACATGTTCGGCCAATGGTGCTACCGGGACGCGTGCGGCATGATCCCCGCCCGCCGCGCCCCCGGGGCCGGGCACCGGCTGGCGGTCTTCGCCCACGTGAACGAGGCGGTGCGCAACTACCTGTTCAACCTGAACGTGGGCCACGCCTACGGCGCCTTCCGCCGCATGCGCGCCGCCTTCCGCGCGCGGGGCGAGCGGCCCGACCCCCTGGTCCTGGCCGCCGGCCTCACCCCCTACGCCGAGGAGGGCGAGGACTACGTGAAGAAGATCCGCCGGTTGATCCGGAAGAATCGGGGGAAGATGGCGGGGGACGGCGGGAGCGGATCCGGGGGATCGTAAAGGCGGGAGGGCCTACTCCAGCACGTCCGTGCTGATGTGCAGGTCCTTCAGCTGGTCCGGGTCCACCGGGGCGGGGGCCTGGGTGAGCAGGCAGGTGGCCTTCTGGGTCTTGGGGAAGGCGATCACGTCGCGGATGCTGGTCATCCCCGCCAGCAGCATGGCCAGGCGGTCCAGGCCGAAGGCCATGCCGCCGTGGGGCGGGGCGCCGCTCCCCAGGGCGTCGAGCAGGAAGCCGAACTTCTCCCGCGCCGCCTCCTTGTCGATGTGCAGCAGGGCGAACATGCGCTCCTGCAGCTCCGGGTCGTGGATGCGGATGCTGCCGCCGCCGATCTCGGTGCCGTTCATCACCAGGTCGTAGGCCAGCGAGCGGACCCTCGCCGGGTCCGTGTCCAGGAGCCCCAGGTCGTCCGGGTGGGGCGCCGTGAAGGGGTGGTGCAGGGCCACGTGGCGCTTGGTCTGGCCGTCGTACTCCAGCAGCGGGAAGTCCACGATCCACAGCAGGGCGTCGGGCTGGTCCCGGGTCAGCCCCAGCCGCTCGGCCACGTGCAGGCGCAGGTGGGCGAGGGTGTCGTTCGTGACGTTCGGCTGGTCGGCGATGAAGACCATCAGGTCGCCCGCCTCGGCCTCCAGGGCCGCCTTCACCTTGTCCAGCGTCTCGGGCGCGAAGAACTTCACGATGGGCGACTCGAACCCGCCCGCCGTCACCTTGATCCACGCCATCCCCTTGGCGCCGTAGCCCTTGGCGAACTCCGTCAGGTCGTCCAGCTCCTTGCGCGACAGGGTTGCCATGCCCGGCGCGCGCAGGCCCTTCACCATGCCGCCGTCGGCCAGGGCGCCGGTGAAGACCTTGAACTCGCACCCGGCGACCGTCTCCGACAGGTCGGCCAGCTCCAGGCCGAAGCGCACGTCCGGACGGTCGGTGCCGTAGCGGCGCACGGCCTCGGCCCAGGTCATGCGGGGCAGGGGGCGCTCGAACGCCGCGCCCCGAATCTCCCGGAAGACCTCGGCGACCATGGCCTCCATGGCGTTCATCACGTCGTCCCGGTCCACGAACGACAGCTCCACGTCGATCTGGGTGAACTCGGGCTGGCGGTCGGCCCGGAGGTCCTCGTCGCGGAAGCAGCGCACCACCTGGTAGTAGCGGTCGAAGCCCGAGATCATGAGGAGCTGCTTGAACAGCTGGGGCGACTGGGGCAGGGCGAAGAAGGCCCCGGGGATGGTGCGCGAGGGGACGAGGTAGTCGCGCGCGCCCTCGGGGGTGGAGCGGGTGAGGAACGGCGTCTCGACCTCGGCGAAGCCGTGGCCTTCGAGATACCGGCGCACCGCCCGGACCAGCTCGTGGCGCATGAGCAGGGCGCGCTGCACGGCGGGGCGGCGCAGGTCCAGGTAGCGGTAGGTGAGGCGGACGTTCTCGCCGGCCTCCGCCTCGTCGTCCAGGGGGAACGCCGGGGTGCGGGCGGTGTTCGCCACGGTGAGGGCGGCGCAGATCACCTCCACCCGGCCCGTGGGCAGGTCGGGGTTCTCGGTCTCGGGCGGGCGCGCGCCGACCTCGCCCGTCACCTGGATCACGTACTCCGAGCGCAGGTCGTGGGCGCGGGCGTGGAGCGCGGGGTCGGGCTCCGGGTGGAAGACCACCTGGGTCAGGCCGTAGCGGTCGCGCAGGTCGATGAAGACCAGGCCCCCGTGGTCGCGCCGCCGGTGCACCCAGCCGCACAGGGTGACGGTTTGCCCCACCTGCGCCGCGCGCAGCTCGCCGCAGGTGTGCGTCCGCCAGCTCGTGGACAGCGGCGCGTCGCTCACCGCGACCTCCCGGCCCGGGCGCGCGGGCGAGAGCCCCGTGACGGACGTTCCGCGGGCGCGGCCTTCGGGCGCCGGGCGCCGGTGGGCTTGCGGGCCCCGTTGCCGGACTTCCGGGCGGCCGGGGTCAGCCCCGCCAGGGCCTTCAGGCGCGCCACCTCGGTGGCCGTGAGGGCGCGGTAGGTTCCGGGCGTCAGCTCGCCGGCCTTGAGGAACGCATAGCCCGTGCGCTTGAGCTTCAACACGCTGTGCCCCACCTTCTCGCACATGCGCCGCACCTGGCGGTAGCGGCCCTCGTGGAGGATCACCTCCAGCCAGGCGTTGGTCCGGGTCGTCTCGACCAGCCGCACCTTCGCCGGGGCCGTGCGGCCGTCCTCCAGGGGGACACCCTTGCGCAGCAGCTCCAGGGCCTTGGGGCCGGGCACGCCCTTGGTCTTGACCTCGTAGCGCTTCGGCACCTCGCGCCGGGGGTGCATGAGGCCGTTCGCCAGGGCGCCGTCGTTGGTCATCAGGAGCAGCCCCTCGCTGTCCAGGTCCAGGCGCCCCACGGGGAAGAGGCGGTACGGCTCGTGGGCGAGCAGCTCCGTGACGGTCGCCACGTCGCCCTCCCCCTCGCCGGACGCCGTGAGCACGCCCCGGGGCTTGTAGAGCAGAAGGTAGACCGGCGGCTCGGCGGCCTGCAGCAGGCGGCCGCGCACCTTCACATGGTCGCGCCCCGCGTCGGCCTTGTCCCCCAGATGGGCGACCCGGCCGTTGACGGTGACCAGGCCCTCCTCGATCAGGCGCTCGGCCTCGCGGCGCGAGGCGAGCCCCGCGCGGGCGATGATCTTCTGGAGGCGTTCTTCCATCGATTGTGTTCCCGGGCCGGCTATTTTACGGCCTAACGGACGCAAAAAGGGGCCGGCGGGCCATCCCGCCGGCCCCCGAAGGCGCCGGACCGGTGCCGGACGGACCTCTCTCAGGCCGAGGCCGAGGCGCCCGAGGCCGCGCGGGCGGCCGCCAGGGCGGCGTCGTAGTCCGGGTGCTCGGTCAGCTCGGGCACGATCTGCTTGT
>CAZGRJ010000027.1:15519-25348 GCA_964528115.1 uncultured Nitrospirales bacterium | reverse complement strand
ACCGGCAGCTCGGCCATGCTCTCCGAGGCGATCCACTCCCTGGTGGACACGGGCAACCAGTGGCTGCTCCTGTACGGCACCCGCCGCGCGAAGCGCCCGCCGGACGCCGCCCATCCCTTCGGCTACGGCATGGAGGTCTACTTCTGGACCTTCGTGGTTGCCATGCTGGTCTTCGCCCTGGGGGCGGGGCTGTCCATCTACGAGGGCATCAAGCGCATCCAGGACCCGCACCCCCTCGCGGACCCGTCGGTCAACTACCTCGTCCTGGGCATCGCCGCCCTGTTCGAGGCCGGCGCGTGGAGCATCGCGTTCCGCGAGTTCAACCGCCGCCGGGGGCGTTTCGGCCTGTTCGCCGAGGTGCTGCGCAGCAAGGACCCGACCATCTTCACGGTCCTGTTCGAGGACTCGGCGGCGCTCCTGGGCCTCGTGGTGGCGACCGTGGGCATTTTCCTGTCCCAGGCCCTGGACATGCCCGTGCTGGACGGCGTCGCCTCCCTGGTCATCGGCCTGATCCTGGCCGGCACCGCGGTGCTGCTGGCCTCGGAGAGCAAGGGCCTGCTCATCGGGGAGTCGGCCCACCCGGAGACCGTGCGCGCGATCCGCGCCCTGATCGAAACCGACCCGCGCATCGTGCGCACCAACGAGGTGCTCACCATGCACCTGGGCCCCAACGACGTGCTGGTGAACCTCTCCCTCGACTTCGACGACCGCCTCTCGGCGGGCGACGTGGAGCGGTCGATCACCGAGATGGAGGAACGCATCCGGGAGCGCCACCGGGAGGTCAACCGGGTCTTCATCGAGGCCCAGAGCTGGCGCGCCCACCTGGCCGCCCAGCAGGAGCGCGAGGAGGAGCAGCGCGGCGAGGCCGGCGCGGCGGCCCGCGGGCGGGGCGGGGACGAGGACGGGGCCGAGGACGGGGCCGAGGACAGGGATAGACCGCCGCCGGCTTGATCCGGATCAAACACCCGCCGGGTGCCGATGTGTATGATGGGAGCCGGGATGATGTTCCGACGGCGGGCATGGGGTAGGCAGGGCGGCGGCCGCGGCGCGATCGCGGGCGCCCTGGTGCTCCTCTACCTGACCCTCGGCTACAACGCCCTCACCTGCGCCCTCCACCACGGGCTCTACGGCGAATGCCACATGATGGGCGCCGGCCAGGCCATGGCGGGCATGCCCGGCATGTCGGGCATGGCCGGCATGGACCACGGCCCGACGCCCCGCGACGACCTGGCGCCGAAGGACGGGCCGGCGCGCGGCGGTGTGGGCCTTTGCCACTGCCTCGACAACCTGGCCGCCGAGCCCCACACGCCCTTCTTCGCGGCGACCCCGCCGCCCCCGGTGCCCGAGATCGCCCCGGTCCCGGTCGCCGTCCCGGCCTCCCCCCCCGCCGGCCCCGCCCAGCCCCGCGCGCCCCCGAGCCACCTCGCCTGATCCGCCCCCTCGAGGGGGCATGACATCCACGACAACCCGGGCGCCGTCCGCCTGAGGCCGGCGTCCGCACGGACAGCGAGGTGCATCGATGCGACGATTCGCGCCCCTCTGGGCCCTGGCGCTCCTTGTCTTGAGCGCCGGGCCCGCGGCGGCCTACGTGGGGCTGTGCTGCGGCAAATGCGGCGGCAACATGCCCATGAACATCCCCGGCGGCGGCGTGCCCGAGACCGCCGAGTTCCGGTTCAAGCTGACCCCCTCCTACATGCACATGGACGGCCTGCGCTCCGGCACGTCGTCGGTGGACGCGTCCTCCCTGCTCGGGCCGCCCAACGGCACCACCTACATGGCCACGGGCACCTCCATGGACATGACCATGGTGAACCTGTCGGCGGGCTACAGCTTCACCGACGACTTCTTCGCCGGGCTCATGTTCATGTGGATGGACAAGCGCATGGACATGGCGTTCAACGGCCCCATGCAGACGGCCACCGGGCGGCCGGGCTTCACCATGAAGTCTTCCGGCATGGGCGACACCATGCTCATGACGAAGTACCGCCTGTTCACCGACGACCCCCTCATCCCCCGGCGTCAGGCGTCCCTGCTGGTCGGTCTGTCGCTGCCCACGGGATCCATCGACGAGAAGAACGAGGACCACCCCCTGGCCCTGCGCCAGGTGGAGCAGCTGCCCTACGCCATGCAGCTGGGTTCCGGCACCTTCGACCCGACCTTGGGCCTGCTCTACCAGGGCTCGGCGAGCCCCTGGTGGTGGGGGGCGAACGTCACCGGCACCTGGCGCCTGTACGACAACGCCCGCGGCTACCGCCTGGGCGACCGGTACGCCGTGGATGGGTACCTCATGCGCCAGTTCCGGCCCGACGCCCTGGTCCAGCTCCAGATCAACGCCGAAAACCAGCGCCCCATCGGCGGGGTGATGGACGAGTTCGCCAGCGGCCTGTCGGGCTGGGCCGACTCCACCCGCGACGACGGCACCTCGGCCAACGCCAACCCCATGACCCCTCTGTGGGTCGCGGACCACTACGGCGGCACGAAGGTCTACGCCACCGCCGGGGTCCAGTGGCAGCCGAGGACCATGCACATCCTCGACCTGTCGTTCCAGGTGCCCGTCTACCAGAACCTGAACGGCCCCCAGCTCGAGGACGACTGGCGGGTGATGTTCACGTGGTACGTCGAGGTGCCCACGCGCCTGAGCATCCGCAGCCCGGACCACACCGCGGCGGGCCCGGCCGAGCTCGGCTTCTGAGGGAGGGAGACGCGATGCGAGCAAGCAAATGGATCGTCACGGCGGCGGTCGCGGGCCTGATCGGCTTGGCGGCGTTGGCCGCCTGCGCCGGCGCGCCGACCCCCCTGCCGGAGGCGGACAGCGCCGACGCCCGGCTCTACGCGGCGAGGTGCGGCGCCTGCCACTCGGTGCCGCATCCGGCCAGGCACACGGCGAAGGAGTGGGACCACGTGCTGCGCCTCATGGACGAGCGCATGGCCCAGAAGGGCCTCGCGCCCCTGGCGGGCGCCGACCGGGAGCGGGTCGTGGCCTACCTGACCCGGCACGCCCGATGAGGGCGGTCGGACAGGGGGCCGGGCGCGCGGGCGCCCTCGCCCTGCTGGCGGCCCTCTGCCTGGGGGCCGGGCCCCTCCCGGACGCGGCCCTGTACAAGGCCGCCGACGTGGCCCCACCCCGCGACCCGCGCCCGGCGCCGGACTTCCGTGTGCGCGCGCCCGACGGGACGAACGTCGCCCTGGCGGACCTGGGTGGAAAGGTGGTGGTCCTGAACTTCTGGGCCACCTGGTGCCAGCCGTGCGTGAAGGAGCTGCCCGCCCTCCAGGCCCTCGCCGACCGCCACGCGGCCGAGGGCCTGGCGGTGGTGGCGGTCAACGTGGACCGGAAGGACCCGGGCGACGTGGCCGACTACGGCCACCGCCTGGGGCTCTCCTTCGCCCTGCCCCTGGACCCGGACGGCGCCGTGCGCGACGCCTACCGGGTCCGGGCCCTGCCCACCACGTACCTGATCGGGCGCGACGGCCGCCTGGCCGGCTTCGCCATGGGCGAGCGCCCGTGGGACGGCCCCGCCACGGAGGCCCTGGTGCGCGCCCTGCTGGAGCGGGGGCCGCCGTGAGTCCCGCCCGAAGGGCCCCGTGTTCCGTGTCCCACCGCATGAGGAGATGTGCCATGCAACGCCTGCGTTACGCCCTCGTCGCCGCCATGCTTGCGGCCCTGGTGCCGACCCTTGCCCGTGCCACTTGCGGCTCGGCCAACTGCTTCCTGACATCCAGCACCGACCCGGTCCTCGGGGCGGGCCGGACCACCCTCGACCTCTCCTACCGCTACATCCCCCAGGACCGAAAGCACAGCGGTACCCGCTCTGTGAGCGAGGTGATCGTGCCGGCCATCGACTTCGAGACCCGCACCGTCGTGCCGGACCACCACCGGGAGTACCGCACGGTCAACCTCCTGGGCCAGCTCGACGTGGCGCACGGGGTCGCGCCGAACGTCACGGTGGCGGTGGCGATCCCGTTCTACAACCAGCGCGTGCACGAGCACGACGACGACGTGGACCTGGTGAGCGATCCGGCGGGGGAGTTCACAAATGCGGACGGGACCACGGGTTTTGGGGACGTGGCCGTGAACGTACGCTGGGCGGCCCTGGTGGGCACGCGCCACACGGTGGTCCTCGGCGGCGGTGTGAAAACCCCCACCGGCGAGTACAAGTTGAGGAACAGCGCCGGGGAGATCGGCGAGCCCACCCTCATGCCCGGCACCGGGTCGTGGGACATCCTGGTTTCGATCATGGGGACGTACATGTTGGCCCCGCCGGACCTGACCACGTTCGCCTCCCTGGAGGTGCGCCGCAACGGCGAGAATCCCCTCGACTACCGCATGGGCGACGCCCGCACCCTCAACGTGGGGGTCTCCTGGACGGCCACGAATGTATGGACGCTCCTGTTGCAGCTGAACGCCCGGGAGGTGGAGCGGGACGAGTACATCGGCGCCGCGATCCTCCACACCGGCGGCTCGTACCTCTACGTGACGCCGGGGGCGCGCATGAAGCTGAGTGCGGGGACGTCCCTCTACGCCCACGTCCAGCTGCCGCTGGTGCAGGACGTCAACGAGACCAACCTGGTGCCGCGCTACGCCCTGGAGCTCGGGGCGGCCTGGCTGTTCTGAGCGCAACCGCCCGCCGGTCGTGCACTTTTGACCCGGGAACGGGTACGGGGTGCACGGCCGGTGGCCGCCCGGAGGCGCTTTCGGGGCGTCCACATGCCGCGTCGGCCCGCCCGGGGCGGGGCCGGGCGGTCGCCGGGGGATGCGCCGGTTTTTTGGACCGTGCCTTGCATGAGTTTTTCGTGAAGGGCCACGGAACGGGTGACGGGAGACGCCCGAAGGAGTGTTTGAGATGGGAACGAACTCGATGGCAGCACAGCTGATCTGCGCCACCTGCTTCACCGTTGCGGCGATGGCCTGGCTGCTCGCTTTTGCGCACTGACGGCGCCCCGCCGTCCCCCCTGCGCGTTCGAATGTGTGCGGAACGGCGCGAAAGATGTCCGTTCCGCCCCGGCCGTAGCCCCGGCGTCCCCCCGGACCCGGCACGCGGCGCCCCCCTCGAACGGGGGAATTCCCGACGGATATTGAGCCGGACCTGACGCGGGCCCCAGAGCCTGCCGGACACGCGACGGCCCCCGCCCCCGGACCCTGAGAGGTCCCGGAGACGGGGGCCGCGTGCGTTCGGGCCCTCTTGAATTGCCCGGCTACTCGAGGGCCGGCGCGTCCGCCATCTGGAGGGCGACCACCTTGGAGGTGAGGGTCGTCGTGTCGGCGGCCCACTCGCCCTCGGAGGTCAGGCGCGCGGCCGTGAGGCCGTCGGCCAGATATCCGTCCACCGCGTCCGCGAACCCGGCGAACGTGAAGTAGATGTGCAGCGACTCGGACAGCCGGATGGCGAACACCCCCGCGCCGTCGTCCGGCGGGACGATGCTCGGGTCGGCGCCGAGCAGGGTGAGGTCGGTGGTGCGCCAGCGCTGCACCAGGTGGTGCTCCGACCCGGCGCCGTCCAGGGACAGGGTCACGCCGTCGGGGCCGGACGCGGTGAACGGCGTCGCCGTGGCCGGGTCCCACGACATGAGCAGCAGGGCCTTCCCGTCCACCGTGAGGGCCGGCGACACCAGGGTGTACGCCTCGAAGTCGGGCGGCGCGGCGCCGAACGGCGTCACGAAGCCGCGCACCTTCACCGCCTGGCCGGCCGCGAAGCCGTCCAGGGCCAGGGCGCCGGTGTCGATCTGGTAGTTCAGCGGGTCGGCGTCGTCCGTCTCGGACCCGCCCGTGCCGGTGAAGTCGTAGATGGCCGGGTCGCGCCCGTTGAGCGCGCGCAGCTCCACCGTGAGCCCCGTGTCGCCGACCTCGACCACCTTGCCCGACAGGTCCGAGACCTCCAGGCGCACGTAGCCCTCGGTCGCGTCGAGGACCGGCGGCAGGATGAACGGCACCGGGATCGGCTCGGGCAGGGGCCGGGCATCGGCCTTGGCGGTCGCCAGGGCGTCCGCCGTCATGTCCACGATGGGCAACAGGTCGCCCACCGCCGCGATGCGCTGGCCCACGGAGATGGCGCCCGCGTCCAGGGTGTCCGGGTCCGCGTCCAGGCGGGTGACCACGGTGTCCGGGCCCACGAGCACCGTGACCGTGTCGCGGAACGCGGACACGTGGTCCCCAAAGGAAACCGCCGCGCCCTTGACCGTGAGGGTGTCGCCGTCACGCGCCACCACGACGCCCTGGACCACGTCCTTGTCGCCCCAGGGCACGCTCGTGCCGGCCCGCACCTCGCTGGCATGCATGTGGCGCCGGGCGCGGTTCACTTGGCCGAGGGCCACCACCGGAGTCCCGGCGGGCAGCCCGGCCAGGGCCTTGAGCCCCTCGTCGCCGGTGTAGGGCACGCCGTCGATCTCGAAGGCCGTGTCGGCGTCGGTCTTGACCGGGAAGACGCCCCAGCGGTCGTGCAGGTCGGGCGTCAGGAGGCGGAAGGGGAGGACCCGCACCTGGAACAGGTGGGCGTCCACGTTGACCTTCTTGAGCAGGCCCCGCAGGCGGGTCGGCTTGGTCGTGTCGGGGTCCACGGAGGCCAGCAGGAACGGCGAGACCGTCACCACCGGCGCCGCCGTGTCGGTCAGGTCCACCGTGTTGGAGGCCGCCAGGTTGAAGTCGAGGACCAGCTGGGACGGCAGGCCCGGCTTCACCTTGAGCGGCCGGTCGCCCTCCAGGGTCAGGGACACGTCCACCACGCCCAGCGGGTCGCCGGCCTCGTCCACCACCGTCGCGGGGGTGGCGACGCCGCCCACCTCCACCTGCACGTCGGCGGCGGAGTAGTCCAGGGTCATGGTCACGCCGGTGTAGTTGCCGCGGGGCACCGTGGCGGCGGTGAGGAACTCGGTCAGGTCGGTGTACTGGGCAAAGTCCACGGTGGTGGAGAGGGGCAACGTTTCCACCGTGGTGCCGTCGGCCCGGGTGAGCTTCAGGGAGACCACGTCCACCTGGTAGGTGAGGAAGTCGCCGTCGGCGTCGGTCAGGCCGATGACCACCTCGCCCTTGTCGCTCGCGGCCGTGGTGCCGCCCGCGTCCCCGCCGGTCGCCCCGCCGCAGCCCGCCAGGGCCGGGACCAGGAGCAGCCCCAACAGCGCCAGGCGCCGCATCCAGCCAAACACGCCCCGCGGGGCCGATCCGTCTCGTCCGGTGTTCATCTGCTCACCCATTTGCCAGGAATTCGGTGCCGAAAAGTCCAAAAGTTGGGCGCCCCGGCACGTGTCGGCGCCGGGTTCGGGCGCGTGCCCCCATTTTACGCAAGTTCCGTTCCATGGATATGACTCGCCCAACATCGCCCGCCTGATATGGTCCACAACGCGCCGGTCCCTTGCCGGTTGACCGGGGCCGGGTGAAAATTGCCCCTTCGTCGCGCCCCGGCGGGGCATCATTTACATGGGGGAAGGGGAGGGCGCCGTGTCCGGCCGGCCGCGCTGGATTCTGCCGGTGATCGTGGTCTCGCAGCTGTGCGGCACCTCCCTGTGGTTCGCCGGCAACGCGGTCCTGGACGACCTGGTCCGGGCGTGGGGGAGCGGCCCCGGGGCGGTGGCGGCCCTGACCTCGGCGGTCCAGGCCGGGTTCATCACGGGGACGCTCCTGTCGGCGGGGGTCTCCCTGGCCGACCGGGTCTCGCCCCGGCGCCTGTTCCTGCTCGCGTCCCTGCTCGGGGCGGCGGCGAATCTCGTGATCCTCGCGGCCCCGGCCTCCCGGGACCTGGGGCTCGTGTCCCGGTTCCTCACGGGTGTCTGCCTGGGGGGCATCTACCCGGTGGGCATGAAGATCGCGGCGGGCTGGTACCGGGAGGGGCTGGGGCGGGCCATCGGTTACCTGGTGGGGGCCCTGGTGGTGGGCACCGCGCTGCCCCACCTGATCCGGGGCGCCGGGGCGGCCCTGCCGTGGCAGGCGGTCATCGGGACCACCTCGGCGGTGGCGGCCCTGGGGGGCCTGCTGATGTTCGCCCTGGTGCCCGACGGCCCCCACCACGGCCCGCCCCCGGCCGGCCACGGCGGGGCCCTGCGCGAGATCCTCGCCGCGCGCGCCTACCGGGCCTCGGCCCTGGGCTACTTCGGCCACATGTGGGAGCTGTACGCCTTCTGGGCCTTCGTCCCCGTGGCCCTGGCGGCCCGGGGTTTCGAGGGCCCGGCGGTGCCCCTGGCGGCCTTCGCCGTGATCGCGGCGGGGAGCCTGGGGTGCGTATACGGGGGGATCGTGGCGGCCCGGGACGACCGCACCGGCAGCGCCCGGGTGGCGGCGGTCCAGCTCGCGGCGTCGGGGGCCTGCTGCCTGGCCTCGCCCCTCGTCTTCCAGGCGCCGCCGGCCGTGTTCCTGGGGTTTCTCGTCCTGTGGGGCGTCGTGGTGGTGGGCGACTCGCCCCAGTTCTCGGCCCTGAACGCCCGGGGCGCGCCGCCGGGCCGGGTGGGGACGGCCCTGACCCTGGCCAACGGCGTGGGCTTCGCCATCACGATGGCGAGCCTGTGGCTCCTCGGCAGGGTGGCCGCCGCCCTGCCGCCCGCGTGGCTGTTCGTCTTCCTGGCGCCGGGGCCGGTCCTGGGGCTGATCGCCATGCGGCCCCTGCTGCGCCCGGAGCCGCCGGACTAAGGGGACCCGCCGTCAGGCCCGCTTTTTGATAAAGGTCCCGTCCTTGAGCTCCTGGGCGGCGACCCGCAGCTCCTCCCGGGTGTTCATGACGATCGGGCCGTACCACGCCACCGGCTCGCCGATGGGGCGGCCGGAGACCAGGAGGAAGCGCACCCCCTCGTCGCCCGCGGTCACGGTCACCTCGTCGCCGTCCCCGTAGTGCACCAGGGTGCCGGCCGTCTGCGGCCCCTCCTCCTTGCCCGGGCCGAAGTCGCCCTCGCCCTCGAACACGTAGGCGAAGACCGTGTGCCCCCGGGCGACCGGGTGCGTGAAGGAGGCCCCGGCGGGGACGGCCACGTCCAGGTATTCGGGTTCGATCACGACCCCCTCCACCGGGCCCGAGACGCCGTTCACCGTGCCCGCGATCACCTTCACCCGGGCGCCGCCCGGGCAGGCCACCTCGGGCACGTCGGCGGCCTTCACGTCCTGGTAGTGCGGGTCCATCATCTTCCGGGAGGAGGGCAGGTTGGCCCAGAGCTGGAACCCGGCGTTGACCCCCTCGCCGTCGCCCTTGGGCATCTCCTGGTGGATGATGCCGCTGCCGGCGGTCATCCACTGCAGGTCGCCCGGGCCGATCACCCCCTGGTTGCCCATGCTGTCGCCGTGCTCGGCGGTGCCGCGCATCATGTAGGTGATGGTCTCGATGCCCCGGTGGGGGTGCCAGGGGAAGCCGGCGAGATAGTCGTCCGGCTTGTCCGAGCCGAAGTGGTCCAGGAGCAGGAACGGGTCGAGAAGTGCCTCGTCCTGGAAGCCGAACATCCGGGTCAGGTGGACGCCCGCCCCCTCCACGGTGGGCCGGCCCCGCCAGGCCCCCTGAATCTCCCTGCGCGCGCTCATGACGGTGTCTCCTCGGGCTCGCCCCGGGCGGGACGCTCCACGATCCCGCGCGGGGTGTTCGGAAAGGCCGTGAAGCCCATCATACGCCCGATCCCGGGACTGCGCCGCAAGGCCCCGGAACGCCGGGACCGGCCCCCTCGAATGGGGGGGTTCGTTTTGCGATTCGCGCGTTTGCGTGTATATATGTGAGAGAATCGAAACGATCGGAAACGTTGTGTCTGTTGGGAGGCTGGCCGCCGTTGGGCCGGCATGGATCGGAGGAGGAAGATGAGCAAGCAACGGCTCGCGCTTGTGTCCGTGCTGGGCGCCGCGCTCGTGGCGACGCCGGTCCTGGCGGTGACG
>CAZGRJ010000027.1:0-15419 GCA_964528115.1 uncultured Nitrospirales bacterium | reverse complement strand
GCAGGCGCTCAGCGCGGGCAGCTTCGCCGACACGGTCGTCGTGTCGGTCATCTACTAGCCCGAACCCGGAGGGGGGAAGGGCCATCGGGGGCCCGCGCGACGGGCTCCACGGGGTGGTTTCGCACCCGGACCCGGCGTGAGGGCCCGGAGGCCAGGTCGTCTTGCGGTATGATGCCGCCCCGCCGGGCCCGGCCCGGACACCCCATGCGCATCGGCCCTCAATTCAGCCACGCAGCCACCGGACGGATCGTCCCCACCGCCCTCGCCATCCTGATCGGCCTCGCCCTGCCGGCCGTGGCCCGGGCGGGGGCCTTCACCGTGGTGCCGGTCAAGCTCGAGCTGGGCACCGAAGGCACCACCGCGGTCCTCCGGGTCACCAACCAGGACGTGGACCCGGTCGTGCTGCAGGTCGGCACCAAGGCCTGGAGCCAGAACGACCAGGGCGAGCCGGTGTACCAGGACACCCCCGACGTGGTGGTCTTCCCCAAGCTCCTGACCATCGAGCCCAAGGAGGAGCGCCTGTTGCGCGTGGGCTACCGCGGGCCGCGGACGGGGGAGGTGGAGCGTACCTACCGCCTGTTCATCGAGGAGGTGCCCGTGGGCGCCGAGGCCAAGGCGGGCCTGTCGATGAACCTGCGCATCGGGGTGCCCCTGTTCATCGCCCCCCACAAGACGCGCCGGGACGTGGTCCTGGGGGACCTGGCCCTCGCGGACGGGAACCTGGACGTGCCCGTCGAGAACCGCGGCAACGTGCACGTCGTGGTCGGACGCATGACCGCCGCGGGCGTGGAGCCGGACGGCACGAAGCGCGTCCTGGCCGAGCAGCGCGGCTGGTACGTCCTGGCCGGACGGCACCGCACTTTCCAACTCGCCCTGCCGGAGGACGCGTGCAGGGCGAGCCGCACCATCGAGCTTGGCGCCGATGCGGACGGAACGGAGCTGTCGGGCCGGCTGGACGTCGATGCGGCCCGCTGCGCGCCCACGCCCTAGGGGTCGCCCGCCAGCCGCCTGGGCCGTCCTCCTGCTCGCGGCCTGGATGCTGATGCCGGCGGCGGTCCGGGCGCAGGAGTGGGAGATCCTCATCGTCCGCGCCGTGGTGAACGGCAAGTCGTTCGGCATGACGGACGTGCGGCTCGTCCCCGGGGGCGACCTGATGATGTCGCTCGACAACCTGACCAAGTTCGGCGTGACCGACCTGCCCGTGTTCCTGGCGCGCAAGATCGGCGACGTCAGCTACCTGAAGCTGAGCGACCTCTACCCCCGCGTGAACGCCTACCTGGACCGTCCCTCCGCGACCCTCTACCTGAACATCGAGGAGAAACCCGCCGAGGCGCCCCAGCCGCGCCCGGGGGTGAAGACCTTCGAGCCCGCGATCCTCACCGTGACCCTCAACGGCGCCCGGGTGGGGGAGCGGATCGTGAGCCTCACGCCCGCGGGCCGGGTGCTCATGTTGCTGGAGGACGTGCGCGGGCTGGGGGTGGAGAGCATCCCCCCGGAGGCGCTCCAGTTCGTGGAGGGCCGCCGCCACGTGGCCCTGGACGACCTGGCCCCGTGGATGACCTACGACCTGAACGAGCGCGGCGCGGGCCTGGCCATCACCGTGGACCCGAAACGCCTGACCCCCTCGGTGGTGGACCTGACCTCCGCGTCCCCGCCCGGCACCCGGCGCATCGAGGGCTCGGGGGGGTTCGTGAACTACGCCGCCGACTACCTCGCGGGCGACGGCGGGCGGTTCTCGGTGCTGTCCGTGCCGCTGGAGGCCGGGGCCCGGATCGGCGACGGGTTCGCCTTCACCGGCGCCCTGTTCACCCGCACCGACGGCGGCGGCCCGGAGGTGGTGGACCGCCTGGTGCGCCAGGACAGCCACCTGACCTTCGACGACGAGCCGCGCCTGATCCGCTACCGCATCGGCGACGTGGGGCTGACCTCCGATCCCCTGGGGGGCTTCGCGCGGGTGGGGGGCATGTCGGCGACGCGGGAGTTCGCCATCTCGCCCCACTTCATCCGCTACCCGGGCATCTCCATGAGCGGGACCCTCGACACCCCGTCCGACGTGGAGGTCTACTCCAACGGCGTCCTGATCCGGCGCGACCGCCTGCCCGCCGGGGAGTTCACCTACGAGGACCTGCCGCGCACCACGGGCGCCGGCGAGAGCGAGGTGGTCATCCGCGACTCCTTCGGGCGGGTGAGCCGCCTCCAGACGCCGTTCTACGTCTCGCCCGAGCTGCTCAAGCGCGGCCTGTCGTCGTTTCAGTACGCCTTCGGTCTGCGGCGCCGGGGGTTCGGCGTCCAGAGCTTCGACTACGGCGGCCCGGTCTTCTCCGCCACCCACCGGATGGGGGTCTCGAACTTCCTCACGGCCGGCCTCCGGGTGGAGGCGGACTCCGACGTGCTGGACGGCGGCCCCGACCTGGTGGCGGTCCTGGGCCGGATGGGCCAGGTGGACGGCGGTGCCGCGTGGAGCCGCTCCGACGGGCTCGCGGGCACCGCCTGGCGGGCGGGCTACGCCTACGCCGGGGGCACCGTGGGGGTGCGCCTGTCGGCGCTGGGGCGCTCGCGCGAGTACGCCACCATCTCCCTGGGGCCCGACGCCGACCGGGTCCGGCGCGACCTGAACGGGACCCTGTCGCTGCGGGTGCCGCTGCTCGGGTCGTTCTCCGTCTCCCAACGGATGGCGCGGAACCAGCCGGCCCCCGACCTGGAGCGCACGAGCCTGTTCTTCGCCCGCTCCCTGGGATTCGCCACGTCGGTGTTCGTCCGGGCCAGCCGGTCGCGCCTCGACGCCACGGAGGACGAGGTGTTCGTGGGGCTCACGCACTACCTGGGCGCGAACACCTCGCTGACCGCCGACTGGCAGCGGGTGGAGGACACGCACACCGGGCGCGCCGTGCTCCAGCGCAACGCCCCCCTGGGCCCCGGCTGGGGCTACCGCCTGGACGGAAGCCGCACCACCCGGCCGGACACGGACGCGATGGACGCGGGCGACGCGTTCGTGGAGTACCACGGGCCGTACGGCATCTACCAGGCCGAGGGCCACACCGACGTCTCCGTGGACAGCTACCGCGCCTCGGCCGCCGGGGCCGTGGCCTGGACCGCCGGAACCGTGCGCGCGACCCGCCCGGTGCACGACGCCTTCCTCCTGGTCCGGGTGCCGGGCGTCGCGGGGGTGAAGGTGTACGACGAGAGCCGGCTGTCGGCCCGCACCGGGGCGGACGGCACGGCCATCGTGCCGGACCTGATCTCCTACGTGGACAACCGCATCACCATCGACCCCACGGACGTGCCCATGGGGTACGAGCTGAACGCCGACACGCGCACCGTCACCGTGCCCTACCGGGGGATGGGGGAGCTCATCTTCCCCGCCGCCCGCACCCGGGCCGTGGTGGGGCACGTCGTGGTCCGGCAGAAGGGGACGACGGTGCCCGTGGAGCTGGTCTGGATGACCCTCGAGGAGGCGGCCGGCGAGAAGAAGGCCCCGGTCGGTCGGGGCGGGGAGTTCTACCTGGAGAACCTCGCGCCGGGGGGGCATTCCGCCACGGTGACCTGGAAATCCAGGCCGTGCGCGTTTACCATCAACGTACCGGAGACCGATGACGTGCTGGTGGACCTGGGAGATGTGGTCTGTGTGCCGCGCTAGGGCGCTGGGATTTTTTG
Organism: uncultured Nitrospirales bacterium; assembly: GCA_964528115.1. Classification (GTDB taxonomy): domain Bacteria; phylum Nitrospirota; class JACRHL01; order JACRHL01; family JACRHL01; genus CAZGRJ01. The sequence goes on along the minus strand of CAZGRJ010000027.1, from coordinate 11,765 downwards.
CGGCCGTGCTGCTCGCCGCCGCGTGGGCGGCGCCGGCGCGCGCCCAGGTGTGCACCCAGGTGACCGCCGTGGCGGTGGCCTTCGGCACCTACGACGAGCGCACGCCCACGCCGCTCAACGGCACGGGCCAGGTGCGGGTGCAGTGCGACACCGGCACGCCGTACCAGGTCTCCCTCGACCCGGGCGCCCACGCGGGCACCGACTTCTCCCGCGCCATGAGCGACGTCGGCGGCCTCTACCGCCTGGAGTACAACCTCTTCATCGACTCCTCCCGCACCCAGATCTGGGGCGACGGCACGGGCACGACCCAGGTCTTCAACGGCACCGCCCAGGGGGCCCAGGACATCCTCCAGGTGTACGGGCGCGTTCCCGCCCTCCAGCCGGTGGGGGTGGGTGCCTACACCGACACCGTGACCGTTACGGTCGATTACTAGCTCCCCGAAAATTCGCGCATTTTTGTGACGCCGGGGCTGGCAATCGCCGGCCGATCCGCCCACAATGACGCCCGGCCGTCCGGAGGAGTTGCCGCCCCGGCCGGTCCCACGCGCGCCGCGGTCACGGCGCGCCCCCCGAACGCCGAAGAGGGGGAATGGTCCGCACCGTTCCGATCCGGGTCACGGCGGCCCTCGCCACGGCCCTCGCCCTTTCGCTCACCCTCGCCGGGTGGCCCGGAGACGCCCGCGCCGGGCGCGCCGACGCCGAGCTTCGGGTCACCGCCCGGATACCGGTGACCCTCGACCTGCGCGTGTCCGACCAGGCCCCCGCGGTCACCCTGACCGACGCCGACCTGGCCGCCGGGGTGAAGGACGTCCCGAGCGCCACCGTGCTGGAGGTACGGACCAACAGCGACCTGGGCTACGTGCTGGAGCTGGGCCTGCCCGACGCCCCGTGGCTGGCCGACGTGGAGGTCCGCGCCGCCGGCGCCGCCGTGCGCGGGCAGCCAGGGGACCTGGTCCACATCGCCGTGCCCGCCGCCGGCACGGGGACGAGCCTGACCCCCCTGGACCTGCGCCTGCGCCTGGCCCCCGGGGCCGCGCCCGGTACCTACGCCTTGCCCCTGGCCCTCGGCCTCGCCCCCCTCTAGGGCGCGTTCCCGAACGGATCGAGCGTGGCGGGCGGCTGCCCGGCCGCGTGCCGCGCCCACATCGCCCCGTAGAGCCCCTCCAGGTCCGGCACGAATTTCTCCGGGTCGAACAGGCGCGAACCGGACGCGGCCTCCAGGCGCGCCCGCAGCGCGGCCCGCGCCTCCGGCTCCCGCAGCAGGCGCAGGGCCAGGGCCTCGTAGTCGGTGAGCGACTCCGTCACCAGCCCGCCCAAGCCCACGGCGGTCAGGAGCGACCCCGCCACCCGCGACGGGAAGGTCTCGCCGGACCACGTGACCACCGGCACCCCGGCCCGCAGGGCGTCGGCGGCGGTGGCGTGGGCGTTGTAGGGGTGGGTGTCCAGGAAGAGGTCCGCCAGGCCCACCCGCGCCAGGTACTCCGCCGGGTCGTCCACGCGGGCGGCGAAGACCAGGCGGTCCGGGTCGATCCCGGCCTTACGGGCCTCGGCCTTCAGGTTCGCCTCGGCGTGCGGCGCGCCGCGCAGCCACAGGACCGCGTCCGGCACGGCCTCCAGCAACCGCATCCAGGCCCCGAACACCTCCGCCGTGATCTTGTAGGCGTGGTTGAAGCAGCACAGCACCGGCCCGGTCTCCGGCAGGCCGCAGGCGGCCCGGTCCGGCGTCCCGGGCGCCGGGGCGCGGCCGGGGTCGTAGAGCAGGTAGCTCGGGGGCAGGAGGGCGAGGCGCTCGGCGTAGGCCGCCTGGGCGCCCGGCGGCGTGGTGAAGCGGTCCGCGATCAGGTAGTCGATCCAGTCCGCCCCGGTGGTGCCCGGGTAGCCCAGGTAGGCGGCCTGCACGGGGGCCGGGCGCAGGGCGGCGATGTCGGGCCGGCCGTGCTGGGTGTAGCCGCTCAGGTCGATGAGGATGTCCACCCCGTCCGCGTGGATGCGCCGCGCCGCCTCCAGGGCCGTGAGGGGGTCCAGGTCCGTGAGGCCGTCCGCTGCCGCCTCGATCCGCGCCCGCGTGGAGCTGCCCGCCCCCGGGCCCAGGGCGTACACCCGCGCGGGAAAGCGGGCCCGGTCGTGGTGCTCCAGGGTGCCCACCAGGTGGTGCGCCACCGGGTGGTCGCGCAGGTCGCCGGACAGGTAGCCGATGGTGACGGGCCCGTCGTCGTGTCCGCGGTGGGCGAAGCCCGGGGTCCCGAAGCGGTGCGCGACCCGCTCCGCCACCTCCCGGGCCCGCACCCGGGCGCAGAGGAGCTGCTCCGCCGGGGTCGTGTCGAGGGCGAAGAGGGCGAAGGGCGGGATGGCCGCCTCCCCGCGCCCCACGGCCGCGCGGACCTTGGCGGCCAGGCCGGGGAGGGGCGCCCAGCGGCAGGCGGCCTGGTACTGGGTGGCCAGGTGGGCCAGGGCGCGGGCGTAGTCGGGCTTCAGGACCACGGCCCGCTCCAGGGCGGTGATGGCTTCATCCACCCGGCCCAGGCCGATCAGGGCGAGTCCCAGGTTGAAATGCCCCTCCGCGAAACCCGGCTCGGCGTCGAGGGCCCTGCGGTACGCGGCCACGGCCCCCTCCCGGTCGTCCCGCTCGACCCGCAGGACGGCCAGGGTGTTCCAGGCCCCGAAGTGGTCGGGGCGCCGCCGGACCACCTCCGCGGCCTCCGCCTCGGCCTCCTCCGGTCGCCCCCGGTCCGCGAGCAGCACGGCCAGATCGGCGCGCGCCTCCGCGTGCCCCGGGTCGGCGGCGAGCGCCTCCCGGTAGGCCGCCTCCGCCTCCCCCGTCCGGCCGCCCAGGCGCAGGGTCACCCCCAGGCGGTTCAGGGGCTCGGGCCAGCCCGGACGCGCGGCGGCGGCGCGCCGGAAGGCGGCGACCGCGTCGTCCACGCGCCCCGCCGCGGCCGAGACGATCCCCAGGTTCATCTGCACCCCCGCGTCCCCCGGCCGCGCCGTGGCGGCCTTGCGCAGGAGCTTCAGGGCCCCGGCGGCGTCGCCCCGGCGATGGGTGAGAATCCCGAGCATGTGCAGGGCGTCGGGCTGGCTCGGCTCGCGCCGGAGCAGCTCGCGGCACAGGGCCGCGGCCTCGTCCAGGCGCCCCGCGCGCTGGTGCGCGGCGGCGGCGTCCAGGGCCCGGGCCGCGGCGGGCGACATCCCGGAGGGCGCGGCCGGCCCGGCGGGACGGCGCGGCGGTTGGCGGTTGCGGGCCATGAAAGTGAGGGGAAACGCTCGGCGGGCGGGCCCATTCTAGCAGACGCATCCGGCGCGGCCGGGCGCCGGGCCGGGCTTTCGCACGAGGGAGGAGGGCCCTATCCTGACCCGAACCCCACTTGAGAGAGGCGCGACATGGCGACGGGAATCGACCCCCTCCGGCACCGCACGGGCGACCACGGCGTGGACCCCATGTTCCTGCGGCGCTGGTCCGAGCGCGCCATGACCGGCGGGCCCCTGCCGGACGGCGCCCTCATGACCCTGCTGGAGGCGGCGCGCTGGGCGCCGTCGTCGTTCAACGGGCAGCCGTGGCGGTTCCGCTACGCCCTGCGGGGCGGGCCCCACTTCGAGGCGTTCCTCGCCGTCCTCAAGGAGACCAACCGCCTCTGGTGCGCCCAAGCCGGGGCGCTGCTGGCCGTGGTCTCGCGCACCGTGGACGACGACGGCGAACCGATCCCCACCCACGCCCTGGACGCCGGGCTGGCCCTGGAGAACCTCCTGCTCCAGGGCTCGCGGCTGGGCCTCGTCACCCACGCCATGGCCGGCTTCGACCGGGAGGCCGCCCGGGTCATGCTGGCCGTGCCCACCGGCCATGAGGTGCGCTGCATGGCCGCCGTGGGCGTGCCCGCGCCCATCGAGGTCCTGCCCGAGCACCTGCGCGCCCGCGAGGTGCCCTCGCCCCGCAAGCCCCTGGCCGAGCTGATCGGCGAGGGCCCCTTCCCGGCCTGACCCCGGGTTTCTTCCTTGCCATAGCCCCGAGCCCGACCGAAGGGGGACTGGTGGGACACGGACCGGGCGCCCCGGGGGGAGGCGTCCGTCCGCACGGGCGGGAGGCAAGGGGGATGGCTCGACTCGCAGCGTTCGGACTGGCCCTGGGCCTCGTCTGCCTGCAGGCGGCGTCGGCGGGCGCGGTTTCCCTGGACGTCCAGGGCACGCGCCTGTCCATCTACGGCTACCTGGACGTCCAGTACACCTACATGGATCGCATGCCCATGCGGATGGGCGCCACGGTCATGCCGATGGACGCGATCTCCACGCTCGATCAGGACCACCTGAACCTGATCGTGCATACCGTCCGCGACCGGATGGTGGCCAACGTCAACCTGGAGTCGCGCCACGCCTTCGAGTCCGCCGTGCAGAACGACGGCACCGTGGACGGGCACGGCCAATGGAACGTCCTGGAGGCCTGGGGCGAGTACCAGTTCTCCGACCGCTACCAGGTCCGGGGCGGGCGGTTCCTGGCGCCCTTCGGCATCTACAACCACATGCGCTACGCCATCGCCCTGTTCGCCCCCGTGGTGCTCCCGACGATCTACGAGACGCCGCCCAACTACCAGGCCTCCGGGGGGATCGACCACCTGGTGCCGGACGACGGCAACGTCATGCTGCACGGCGCGTTCGAGGGCCCCACCCTGCGCACCGAGTACGCCCTCTACACCGGCTCCGGCCACCAGCGCGCCAACGGCACGGACAAGAACGAGGCCAAGAACGTGGGTGCCCAGGTGAACGCCTCGGCGGGCGGGCAGACCGTGGGCGTCTCGGCCTACTGGGCCAACGACGAGGACGCCTTCGGCGACCGCGTCCACCTGGCCGCGAGCCTGGACCTCTACCGGGGGCCGGCGAACCTCCAAGGCGAAGTGCTCGCCATCCGGTCGAGCACGGACGCCGTCGACGTGCTCTCCTACTACGGGCGGCTCTCCTACCGGGCGGGGTCCGACACGCTGTTCGCGGGTTACGACTTCCTGCGGGACCGGTCGAACCTGATCTACCGGGACGGCATGCAGCGCTGGTCCGCCGGGGTCGGGCACGAGGTCAACCCCTGGATCCTCCTGAAGGGCGAGTACCACTTCCACATCTACGACGGGTCGCAGATCCCGGGCGCGGTGGAGCACGTCCACATGGTGCGCGTCGCCGCGATCATGGTGTTTTGAGCCATGGCAGGCGCGCGCGCACATCGGCTCGGGGGATTCGGCGCGTGGGGGTCGGCGCTCGCCGTCGCGGCCGTCCTGCTGTCCTTCGCGGGGGCCGCGTGGGCGGAGGAGGTGGTGGTCGTGGGGAACCCGGCCCTTCCGGTGGACTCCGTGTCGACCGAGGACCTCAAGCGCATCTACGTGGGCGAGAAGACCTTCGTGGGCGACGTCAAGGTCGACGCCCTGGATTACACCCATGCGGGCCCGGTGGCGGAGGCGTTCCTCCGGGCCGTGGTCGGCATGGAGGCGAAACGCTTCCACGCCTGGTGGGTCAAGGAGGTCTTCCACGGCGGCGGCATCCCGCCCCGCAGGGTGGAGGACCCCGCCGAGGTCCTCCGCCTGGTGGCGTCGGAGCCGGGGGCCATCGGCTACGTCCCGGCAAGCAGCCTGGCCGGCAACACGTCGGTCAAGCGCCTGCTCTCGCTGCCCATCCTGCCCTGATCCCCGCGCCCGGCCGCGCGGCGCCGCACCGCGCCACGCGTCGGGAGTGTCGGTGTGGTTCTCCACAGGCGGCCTGTGGCATAGTGGCGCCGAATCAAGGCGGTGTCGGCGCTCGGCGCGTTCCCGGACATTCCTCGTGATGCCGGGGTCGGACCCACGGGACCCCCGATCCGTGGATACCTGTGGTCCGGCCGTGCGGGAGCGTCGGCGCGTTCCGGGGCACGAGTGGGGAACGCGGCATGAAGACGATACGGAGCAGGTGTGTCCGGCTGGGGGCGGTGGTGGCGTTCGCGCTGTGCGGCGGCACCAACGCCTGGGCCTTCAGCGTCGGGGCGTTCGGCGACGTGGGGCTGATCGACACGGAGACGGGCAACCCGTCGTTCCGGATCGACCACATCGACATGTTCGCCTCGAACCCCATCGACGACAAGACCCGGGTCCTGCTCGAGGTCGAGTTCCGCTCGGCGCAGAACGAGTTCGAGGCCCAGCGCTACTGGATCATGCGGCGGATCAACGAATGGCTCGAAGTGGGCGGCGGCCGGTTCCACGCACCCATCGGGTACTGGAGCCGCCGCTACCACCACGGCAAGCTGATGCAGCCCACGGTGACGCGGCCGTTCATCATCGGGTACGAGGGCTCGGCCAGCTCCTTCATCCCCATGCACATCGTCGGCGCCATGGCGAAGGTCGAGCGCGGCGACGGATTCCTGTACGAGGCGTGGATCGCGAACAGCAACTCGATCAACACGCCGGCGGGCGGGACCAAGACGCTGCTGATCTCCGACCGCACGGATCGGAGCGACCGGAAGTCGCTGTTCGCCCACATGGGCTACGACGTGCCCGAGAACCCGATCAAGCCGGGCATCAGCTTCATGATGAACGACGTGCTCGAGGACGCGAACGCCGGCGGGCCGGTCCCCCGCGGCGACACGCTGGTGCGCCAGACCCTGGTCGGGGCCGATCTGCGCTACGAGCCGGGAGCGTTCGAGCTGCTGGCCGAGTTCTACGCGCTCCGGAACGACGCCCAGCCCGGGGTCGGGGACGGCGCCACCCACAACGCGACCGCCGGGTTCGTCCAGCTCGGCTATCACGTGAACCGCCGCCTGAGCGCGTGGTACCGCTACGAGCGGTTGATCTTCGATGCCCAGGACGCCTACTTCACGACGCTGCTGGGGCGGGACCCGGCCGTCGCCGAGCGGCGGAACGTGTACTGCCTGCGCTACGACCTCAGCGAGTCCAACGCCCTGAAGCTGGAGGCCGCCGACCGTCCCCGCAACCTGGACCAGGGCGGCGTCACGTGGAGCTTCAGCTGGGAATTCCTGGTCTTTTGACGGACGGGCGCCGGGCCCCCGGGCGACGGCGGTCCGCAGGGCGGCGCCGATTCGACCGATAAGGAGGGGGGACCCCGGTTCGCCGGGCCAGGGACGGGACCGGCCGCCGGAGGTCCCCACGGACGGGTGCCACCATGCCATCTGCGAAGGGACCATGATCGCAAGCGAGGACGCACGGTGAGCAGGCTTCGCCTCGCCGCGGTCATGCGCCTCCTGCCCGTGGCCCGCGGCACGGGTGATTCGGCCCGGCGCCGCCGGGTATCGGCGCGTCCCAGGGGGGCCGGACGCCGCCGGTGGGCGGGCGGCGTCGTGCTGGCCGCGCTGGTGGCGTGGGCGGACCCCGCCTTGGCCCGGGACATCGTCGTGGTGGCCAACCCCGCCCTGCCGGTGGAGACCCTCTCGACGGACGATCTCCGGGCCATCTACCTCGGCGAGCGGACCTACGTGGCGCGCATGAAGGTCTCCCCGGTGGCCTACGCGACCAGCGGCCCGGTGACCGAGGCCTTCCTGCGCACGGTGGTCGGCAAGAGCCCGAGCCAGTTCGAGGCCTACTGGGTCAAGGAGATCTTCCACAGCGGCCGCCTCCCGCCCCGCAAGGCCTTGAGCGTCGCCGACGCGCTGCGGATCGTGGCCACCGACCCGGGGGCCGTCGGATACGTCCCGGCCGAGGCCCTGAAAGGCGTCGACTCCGTCAAGCGCCTTCTTTCCCTCACGGTGCCTTGAGGCGGCCGGGCGGTCCGCCCGGCCCCTTCCCAAGCGGCACGCGCTACAATGCCCTGGAAGGCCGTGCCGTGACCGTACGCACCTCCATGCGCTGGGCCGACGCCCTGTCCACCGAGCCGGGCCTCGAGGCGGCCGTGGACGCCTGCGCCGCCGCCCTCGGCGAGCCCCCGGAGGGGGGCTTCGACCTGCTGGTGGCGTTCGTCTCCCCCGCCTACGACGACCTGGACGACCTGCCGGACCTCCTCGCGGCCCGCGTGCCGCACCGCCACCTGGTGGGATGCACCGGGGGCGGCGTGATCGCGGGCGGCCACGAGGTGGAGGATGGCCCGGCCTTGGGACTCGTCGCCGCGTCCCTGCCGGGGGTGCGCGTCACCCCCTTCGCCGTGGACCAAGCCGCCCTCGAGTCCGTGGGGCCCGGCCCCGGGGCGTGGAGCGACGTCGTGGGGGGCGTGCCCCCGGACGGCGCGGCCGCCTTCGTGGTCCTGGCGGACCCGTTCACGATCCGCGCCGACCGGCTGATCGAGGGCGTGCAGTACGCCTACCCCGGCGTGCCCGTGGTGGGTGGCCTGGCGAGCGGCGGCCGGGCGCCCGGGATCAACCGCCTCTACCTGGACGGCGAGGTGGTCGCCGACGGCGCCGTGGGGGCGTGCCTGTCGGGCGAGGTGAAGGTCGAGACGGTGGTGGCCCAGGGGGTGAGGGGCATCGGCGAGAGCCACGTCGTCACCCGGGCGGACGGCCAGGTCCTGTACGAGCTGGACGGCGAGCCCGTGTTCGAGGTGCTCGAGCGCCTGTTCGGGGCCCTGCCCGAGGAGGACGCCCGGCGCGCCTCCCGGGGCCTCTTTCTGGGCCTCGCCCAGCGCGCCGACCAGGACCGGCCGACCCACGGCGACTACCTGATCCGCAACGTCATGGGCGCCCTGGAGGGGGGCGATGCCCTGGTGATCGGGGAGCACCTGCGGGAGGGCCAGGTGGTGCGCTTCCACGTGCGCGACGGCGCCACCAGCGCCGAGGACCTGGCCGTGCTCCTGTCGGCCTACGCCGCCCGCCACCCGGAGGGGCCCCCGGCCGGCGCCCTGCTGTTTTCCTGCATGGGGCGCGGCGTCCACCTGTACGGCGAGGCCGACCACGACACCCGGGCCTTCAAGGGCATCGTGGGGGAGGCGCCCCTGGGGGGCTTCTTCTGCAACGGCGAGATCGGCCCCGTGGGCGACGGGGTCTATCTGCACGGCTACACCAGCGCCTTCGCCCTGTTCCGCCCCGCCTGACCTATTTCTTGAGCGCCGCCGTGTGCCGCGCCCGCGCCGCCGGGTCCGCGACGTTCGTCCGGACGAAGTCGGCCACCGTCCCCTCGAAAGCCGCCCGCGCCATGGCGAGCGCCTGCGCCGCCCACTGCTCCATGGACGGCCAGGGCACGCCCTCCTGCGCCACGGCCGCCAAGGCCACGGGCGCGCCGCCCACCTTCAGGGGGCCGTGCAGGCTCACGTAGGCGTCGCACCTGGCCGGGCGCGGTCCGACCTCCGGGTGCAGGTCGGGCCACGTCACGCGCTCGCGCCGGTAGTTCACCCCCAGCGCCTCGGTCCCGTCCAGGCACACGACCTGCTCCGGCGTGAGCCACAGGACGAACACCCTCGCCGCCGCGCCGGGGCAGGGGAGGACCGTGGCCGGCACGGCGCCGTAGGCGGACAGGTGGGCCGAGTGGACCACCGCCAGGCCCCGCGCCGTGGCCGGGACGAGGGGCACGCCCGACCGGCCCAGGGCGTCCCCCAGCTTCTCCCGCAGGCGCGCGGGCGAGGCGTTCGACCCGGCCGCGAGGAGGGGGCGGCGCCCGGCCATCGTCGCGTCGCCCGGCACCAGGGGCCGCGCGCCGCCGCGCGTGACGACGCACGCCCGCCCCGGCGCCCGGAACGGGTAGCGCAGGGCGTGGCGGACGGGGTCGCGGCGGCCGAGGGGCATGCCCCCACCATGCCACGGCGCGGGTTCCGGCGCAGGTTCCCGGGCGAAACCATGTAAGATGCCGCCAATGGGGCACGCCGATCCGCACGGCTACTACCGCGTCGTCGGGGTGGCCCCCCACGCCTCCCGCGCCGCCGTCATGAAGCTCTACGCCCGCCGCGCCAGGGAGCTGGACGCGGGGTACGGCGGGCGCGTCGGGGCCGCCGAGGTGCGTGCCGCCCTGGAGGAGGCGTATGGGGTCCTCTCCGATCCCGAGACCCGTGCCCTCTACGACACCGAGGACCTGACCCGCGCCGCCCCGGGCGCCCCGGCCGGGGACGACCCGGTGGCCTGCGGCCGCTGCCGCAAGGTGAGCGCCCAGCCGCGCTACGTGATCTTCCACCAGGTGATCGGGCGCCTGACCCACGTGTTCCACGACCGGGTCCAGGGCATCTACTGCCCGCGCTGCGCCCGCGACGTGGGTCTCGGTTGCTCCCTGCTCTCGTGGTTCATCGGCTGGTGGGGCCTGCCGAACGGCCCCGTGGCCACCGTGCGGGCGATCTGGCGCAACATGCGCGGCGGCGAGGTGCCGCCCGTGCCGAACGCCCGCCTCCTGGGGCACCAGGCCCGCGCCTTCGCCGCCCGCGGCAAGACGGGGCTGGCCCGGGCCCTGGCTGCGCGTGCCGCCGACCTGGACCCGGAGGGGTCCGACGCGGCCGAGATGCGCCGCATCGCCGCGGACGGCGAGGGCGCGCCGCCCGTGCTCCAGGACCCGTGGAGGTCCCTGTCCCGCGCCGCCCCCCTCCACCTGGTGCCGGGTATCGCCCTGGTGGCGTTCGTGCTCGTGGCGGGGCCGTTCTCCTTCGGCGGGGGCGGGAAGGCCCCGGCGCCGGACGCGAACGGCACCGCCGCGGAGGCCCTCGCCAACCGCCCTCCCGGGGCCGGGGTGCTCGCCCCCGGCCGCGTGGTATCGGGGGGCATCGTCCTGCACGCCGGGCCGGGGGTCGGCTTCCCCCCCCTGGCCAAGGTGCCCCGCCTGGAGGGGGCGGAGGTGGTGGGCCCGGCCAAGGACGGCTGGGTGCCGATCCGCCTGGGGGGCCTGGTGGGCTTCGTCCCGCTGCACGAGCTGGACGCCTCCGGCGCCCCCGGCGCGCTCAGGGCCTGGTGCCTGGAGCACCGCGGCGACCGCCCCGAGACCGGCGCCGTGATCCGGCGCGGGGCCACCGGCGACCACGCCCTGGCGGCGCGCAACCGCCTGTCCGCCGACGCCCTGGTCAAGCTGCGCGACGTCGACGGGGCGACCGTCGCCAGCGTGTACCTGCGGGCCGGGGAGCGCACCGAGGTGACCGGACTGCCGCCCGGCCCGTTCACCGCCGTGTACGCCACCGGCGCCGACTGGAGCGGCCCGTGCGGGACCTTCGTCACGGACCTGGCGGTCTTTGAGCACGCCGAGGGCGTCCTGGCCCACCCGGCCGGCGACGCCAACCCCGACGCCGACGCGCCGGTCCTGACCCTGGCCGGCGCCGCGGGCGGCGACCCGGCCGCCGACGTGGCCCTGTTCGCCGCCGACTAGAGCGCCGGGGCGGGGGGCGGATTGCCTTCGGCCCCCCCGATCGGCCACGATACCTGCGAACCGCGCCCCCGAATTGCACGGGGCGGGCGCCCGGAGAGTGTCCATGGCCCGTAACGAATCGCAACCCAAGCTCGCCGTCCTGATCGACGCCGACAACACCCCCGCCGCCATCATCGAGGGGCTCCTGGCCGAGATCGCCAAGCTCGGCGTCTCCTCGGTCAAACGCATCTACGGCGACTGGACCAACCCGCACCTCAAGGGCTGGAAGGACGTGCTCCTGACCCACGCCATCCAGCCGATCCAGCAGTTCGGGTACACCGTCGGGAAAAGCGCCACCGACACGGCCATGATCATCGACGCGATGGACCTGCTCTACACCGAGAAGCTCGACGGCTTCTGCATCGTCTCGTCCGACTCCGACTTCACGCGCCTGGCCTCGCGCCTGCGGGAGGCGGGGATGGCGGTGATCGGCTTCGGCGAGAAGAAGACCCCCAAGGCCTTCGTGGGGGCGTGCGACCGGTTCATCTACACCGAGATCCTGCGCAAGGAGGC
>CAZGRJ010000026.1:0-25481 GCA_964528115.1 uncultured Nitrospirales bacterium | reverse complement strand
GATGACCCGGAGCATGAATCCGATCCGGGACCTGCGCTCGCTGGTGGATGTGGTCCGCCTACTTCGCCGGCTGCGACCCGACGTCGTCCACCTGCACTCCTCCAAGGCCGGGTTCCTGGGGCGCCTGGCGGCCTTTCCGCTGGGGATCCGGGAGCGCGTGTTCTACTCTCCCAGGGGGCTTGCGTTCCTGCGGCAGGATACGTCTCCCGTCATGCGCAGGTGGTTCCGGGTCTTCGAGCGCGTGGGAGCCTCGTTTGGAGGCACTCTCGTGGCGTGCTCGGCGAGCGAGCTGGAGCAGGTTCAGGCACGGATTCGACCCCGCCGGGCAACGATGGTGGAGAACGCGGTGGACACCGCGGCCGTCCGGCCCCGACAAGCACGGGCCGATGCGACGTGCCGGATCGGAACCCTCGGGCGCATCGGACCGCAAAAGGACCCGGCGGCATTTGCCTCCCTGGCGGAAGAGCTCGCCGGGCCGGGCGTCTCGTTCACCTGGATCGGCGGCGGAGACGCCGAGGCCAGCGGGACCCTCAAGAGGGCCGGCGTGACCGTGACCGGCTGGGTCGCGCGGGAGCGGGCCCTGGAGCACCTGGCCGACCTCGACATCTATGTCCAGACCTCCCGATGGGAGGGCATGCCCCTTGCCGTCATCGAGGCCCAGGTCGCCGGCCTCCCCGCGGTGGTGACCGACGTCGCCGGCAACCGCGATGTGGTCGTGGACGGCGCCACGGGCTTCGTGATCGGCTCTCGCCCCGAGATGGCTGCGTGCGTCCTGCGACTGGTCGCGGACCCGGAAATGCGGCGGCGCATGGGCGCCGAGGCCCGACGCCAGGCACTGGCCCGGTTTTCCGTGGACCGTATGATCCGCGAACTGCTCGCCGCCTACGGGCTCAGCCGCGAACCGGGCATCCCACGCCCGGCCGCTGCACCTCAGCAGGAGTGGCCCCGGTACATCCCCGCCCACGGGCGGCAAGTCGCAAAGGCTCCGCCCACGGTCGCCGTCGCGATCGAGGTGCCCATCTCCGAGCGACCGGCGACCGCGCGCCAGCCCTCGCAAAGCCGTTAGGAGGGCGCCCCGGGCGGCTCGCCGAATCCGGTTCCTCCGAAGGCTGCGATTCGGAAGGCAACGGACTTCCCGGAACGGCCCCACTCAAGAAGCGTATTGAGGCCAGAAGCGAAGGTGGCCGCCAGGGCGTCAAGCAACGCCTCCCCGTTCACCGCCTCCGGCCAGGGATCGACCACACGGTCGGTACTTGAGCCGCCGCCACCGGCCCCCGGTTGCCCCCGGATGTCAATGGTCCCGGTTAGACCGCCCGGGACGTGAAAATGCCGTCAACCCCACGTGGGGCGCGGCCTTCGTGGACTTTCGCGGACTGTGTTGGAAGGGAAATTGGTGGAGCCGGGGGGGATCGAACCCCCGACCTCGTGACTGCCAGTCACGCGCGCTCCCAGCTGCGCCACGGCCCCACGAAAGAGCGCTGATTCTATGCGGCACCCCCCGCGCTGTCAATCGCGCCGCCGGGGGCGTCGGGGGCCGGATCGACCGGTTCCACGCCGAGTTCCACGAGGAACATCCGGGCCCGGTCGCGCAGGTTGTCGCGGATCGCCTTGAACCCGTCCGCCGTCAGGTGCTGGAACTCCTCGGGCATGTCGCCCGGGTCCGGCACGGACCAGTGGCGCCGCACCACGTCGCGGGAGAAGGCCGGGCACTCGGCCGCGGCGTTGTCGCACACGGTGATGACGTGGGTCAGGGAGGACTTGTCCACGTCGGCCAGGGCCCGGGGCGCCCGGCCCGAGAGGTCGATGCCCGCCTCGGCCATGGCGGTCACGGTCATGGGGTTCATGGGACCCGGGTGGGTGCCCGCGCTGGAGGCCTGCACGCGGCCGCCGGACAGGGCCCGCACCCACGCCTCGGCCATGGGGCTGCGGCAGGCGTTGCCGGTGCCCAGGAAGAGAACGTGGAGGGGATCTGCCACCGGCCTAGAAGTTCAGGTACACGTCATCCTCGGGGATGCCCAGGTCCTTCAGGCGCGCCTTGACCGCCTCCACCATGGGGGGCATGCCGCACACGCAGGCGATGGCGTTCTCCCTGGGCACGTCCAGCCCCTCCAGGATCTGCTGCACGTAGCCCACGTAGCCGCTCCAGTCCGCGTCGGCGGGGCGGCTCATGGCCTTGTACACCTCGATCTGGGCGCGCCACTTGGCGATCTCGCCCCGGAACGGGATGTGGAACGGGGTGCGGGCGCCGTAGATCAGCATCACCCGCTCGCCGTAATCGTGGCGCCCGGCCAGGATGGACAGGATCACGCTGCGCAGGGGCGCGATCCCAGAGCCCACGCCGATCAGGATCACGTTGCGGCCGAGCAGGTCGTCCTTGGGGAAACCGGGGCCCTGGGGGTCGCTGACCTCGAACGGGTCGCCCGGGGCGGCGGCGTAGAGCCGGCCGGCGACGCCGTCCCCCTCCTTGACCAGCAGCTCGACGTCCTGGGGCTGCTCGGGGGCGCTGGCGATGGCGAAGTAGCCGGGGCGCGCCTCCCCCTCCGCCTTCACCTGGACGTACTGCCCGCACCCGAAGGCGAACGGCTGCGGAGGCGCCAGGGTGAGGTGGCGCATGTGGAGGCCCTCCTGGACCACGCGGGTGACGTGCATCGTGTGCCAGGCGCTCGAACTCTTCGGCATGCCGTCTCCTTGTGCCGTGGGGCCCTGGACCCGAAAAGAGGGCGGCGGCGCCCGCCCATTGTGGGCAACGGGGTTCCCATTATACGCCGGGACCTCCGCCCTGCCCCGGGGCCGGCCGTGGGCCCACGGAAAGCCGCCGGACCCGCATCCCTGCGCGCCGCCGCGGCCGGAGGGGATCGGCTTGGAGGTGCAACGCCCCCCGCCCCCGGGGTGGCGCGGCTCTTGCGTCGTGGCCGGGGGCGAGCCCCGCACCGAAGGCACCCATGGCCGGACCCGACCCACAGAGCCCCCCGCCGCCCCCGCCCCCCCCGCCCAAGTCGGCGGATCGGCGCTCCGGCCACCCCGTCAACCGGGCGCGGCGCTTCCTGAACAACTACTGGCTGGTCCCGGTGGTGGTGATCTACCTCCAGCTCCTGGCCGCGCTCCTGAACGTCCACGGCTCCGGCGAGCACGGCCTGTTGGCACGCAACCGGATGTTCTTCCAGGGAATTCCCCTGACCCTGGAGATCCTGGCGCACGACTTCCCCTACGCCGTGATCGGCCACGGCAAGGAGATCGCCTACCACTGGGGCGGGCGCGGCGCGGCGGTCCCGCCGGAGGCGGTGGCGGAGGGGGTGGACGGGATGCGGCAGGAGATCTACCGCGCCATCCTGGCCTCCCAGTCCCGGCACGACACGGAGGTGGGCGGCATCGTCATGATCACCGCCGACGACCGGGTGGCGATGCACCCCGTGCCGTCGTCCAACGGCGCCCTGGTGCGGGCCCTGAAGTCGCTCTCGCCGCAGGACGCCATGAAGGAGCTGAAGAAGCCCGCGAACCGGCCCATCGTGCACGCCCTGGCCACCGCCGTGGGCCCCATCGACCGGATCGGCGCCCTCCTGAACGACCCCAAGGTGCGCCCGGCGGAGCGGGATCGGGCGTACTCGGCGTTCCTCTATTCGCTGGAGGTGGCCTCGGAGTCGCGCTACGTGATCCTGCCGATGGTCTTCAAGGCCACCCTGGGGCACCTGCCGGAGCGGCGCCTGCTCGGCATGTACCACTTCCACAACGAGCTGGACGTGCCGCCCAGCATGGCCGACGTGGCCGCCAGCGAGGACATGCGCCAGTTCGTGTTCGTCCTGGCCGAGGACGGCTTCAACCTGTACGACCTGTACCAGGGCCGGGCGACCGTGAGCCACCACACGGTGGCGCCGGAACGCCCCGGGGGCCCGCGCCGGGCCTGAGCCCCGCCGGCTTCACACGGCGGCCCGCTGCATGCCGCCGGTAATTGGAGCCTCAGACGGCGGCGCGCTGCATGCCGCCGTCCACGGCGAAGTTGGCGCCGGTGATCCAGCCGGCGTGGGGCGAGCACAGGAACATGCACAGCCCCGCCACGTCCGCCGGGGTGCCGATCCGCCCCAGGGGCACCTTGGCCTCCTTGGACTTCACCAGCATGCGGCCCGCCTCCTCCAGGGACACGGACTCGCGCGAGGCCACCTGGGCCGCCTCCCGGTCCCAGCTCTCGGTCCAGATGGGGCCCGGGGAGATGGCGTTGACGTTGATCCCGTGCCTGGCGAGCTGCATGGCGAGGGACTTCGACAGGTTCACCATGGCGGCCTTGGTGGCGTTGTAGTGGGGCCACACGCCCGTGGGCTGCTTGGCCCCCAGGGACCCGACGAACACGATCCGGCCCCGGTCCGACTCCTTGAGCAGGGGCAGGGCCTGGCGCGTGAGGCGCACGGAGCTCATCACGTTGACCTCCCAGCTGGTCGCCCAGGTGTCGTCGGTGACCTCCTCGAAGCCCGCGAACTCCACCACCGCGCCCACGTTGTTCACCAGGAAGTCGAGGCGCCCGACGGATTGCCGGAGCTCCTCGAACAGGGCGTCGGCCTCGGCCGGCTGGGTCAGGTCGGCGGCGATGCCGGTGGCGTTGCCCCCGGCCTTGACGATGCGCTCCACGGTGGCGTCCAGGCGGTTGGCCCGGCGGGCCGTGAGCACCACCTGCGCCCCCTCCTTGGCGAAGGCCTCGGCGACCGCCCGCCCGATGCCCTCGCTGGCGCCCGAGACCAGCGCCACCCTGTCCTTCAGGTCCAGTTCCATGCCTGCGTCGCCTCGCGCAAAAAAGGGGCCTGCCCATCGACAACCACGCCCGTCACCCACCGCGTTCCGGCCATCGCGTCCCGGGAGAATAGACAATCCCGGAGGCGGTTTTCCAGTGGCCGGGGCCGGTCAGGGGGCGGGCGGGGCGGGCCCGAAGTGCTCCGGGTCGGGTGTCGTGATCAGGCCGCGGTAGGGCACCTCGGCCAGGTCGCGCTTGGGGCGTACCTGGTAGGCCCCGGGGTCCAGCGTCCAGCCGCTGCCCAGGAACACACCCTCGTCCGCGAAGCGCCAGGCGCCGCCGTCCCGGACCAGAAACATGGCGCCCCGCTTCCGGCTGCCGGGCTCAAGCGCGAACACGGGACCCGGACGCACCGGATCGGGCAGGAGGCCCGATACCGTGGGGGCGAGGGCCGCACCGATCACAGCGTAGCCGTCCGGCGTGGGATGGCCGTTGTCGGTCGGCGGGTAGACCGGCTGGCCGGCGAGCGCGGCCCGCTGCAAGGGCGTGACCACGTCCACGAACGCGGCGTGCTCCAGGGCGCCGAGGCCCGCCGCCAGCTCGGCCACGTTGGCCGCCTCGTCGGCCACGAGCTTCGCGTAGTCGGGCGGCGCCTCGATCCCGGCCTCTCGGACCTTCGGGGCGAAGACCAGCTCCTTGGTGGGGATCACGGCGAACACGAGGGCCACGCCCGCCGCGGCCGCGGCCCGGTCCATGCGCCGGGCGGTCTCCAGGAGGATGCGGTAGGCCTCGGCCGTGCCGGGGAAGGCGCGGTCGTTGCTCTTCAGGCGCGTGGCGGCGGTGAACACGGTCCGGACGCCGTCGGAAAAGGCCACGGGCCACTGGTCCTCGGGCGCCGGCGGCCAGTGGCCCGGCGGGGTCTCGGGGCGTTTGTCCCGTCCGCGCAACGACTCCCACGGCTCGAAGGCGTAGGCCATGTAGAGGGCATCGGCGGGGTCGTTGCCGGTGTAGTAGGCCACCACCACGGCCCGGGGCCGGAAGCGCAGGGCCTTGTCGAACATGTACAGGTACTGCACCGGGCCCCAGCCGGCCACGGCCATGCTGTAGACCTCGGGCGCCCGGTCGCCGAGACGGGTCTTCAGGACGCTCGGCCAGTCCTGGTCCAGGGTGGCGTTCTCGCCGAGGGTCTGGCTGTCGCCGATCGTCACGACGTCGGCGACCACGGGCACGGCGCGGTTGCGGAAGCCCAGGAGGTCGATGGGGGCGTTCCGGTCGGCCAGGGACAGGCTGTTCTCCGGCACCAGGGTCCGGCGGCGGTGGCCCGTCAGGGGGTCGTTGACCAGGTTGGTGGCGTCCTGCCCCGTCGCCTGCTCGCCCGGGTCGAACACGCCGTCGTAAAAGGGCGGCAGCGCCTTGTCCAGGTGCACCACCCTTCGGTCCACGGGGGCCCGCACCCCGAGCAGGTCGGGCGCCAGGAGGCGGACCAGGCCCAGCGCCACGGCCACGGTCACGACCACCGAGGCGATCAACAGGAGCCACTCGCGCTTCACGCCATCTCCCCCTTGGGCGTCGGCGGACGCCGGACTAGAACAGCGTGTAGATGAACGGCGCCACGGCGGAGCCCTGGCTGAAGACGATCAGGCCCCCCAGGACCAGGAGCACCACGATGATGGGGGCGAGCCAGAACTTCTTGCGCTCCCGCATGAAGGCCCACAGGTCGCCAAGCATGTCGAGCATCAGTAGGGTCGCTCCATCCGCTCCCGGGGCAGGGGGTGGCTCGGGCGGCGGTGGCTGTCCGCGTCCGCCCGCCCGCCCCGCGCCAGGGGGTCCTTGCCGAGGGCGCGCATGGCCACGCCCATGGGAGTGACGATCAGGTAGAAAACCAGGGTAAGCAGGATACGCGTGTTCACCCATCCCAGGGCGTGGCCGATCCGCATCCAGACCCGGTGCACCGGCCCGAGGGCCTTCGGAAAGCCCAGCGCCGGCACCACGAACAGGGCCGCCAGGACCCACGGCCACACGGGCGGCGCGTGGCCCTTGAGGAGCGGCAACAGGGCCCCGAACAGCCCGGCGATCACGGCCCCCATGAGGAGGCCGAAGCGCCGCAGCTCGCGGGCGTCGGGTGTTTGCGAGTGGGACACGCTCAATCCAGCTCGAAGTCCTCGCGCCAGTCGCCTCCTTCCTCCCAGGCCGGTTGATCGGCCTTGGCGAGCAGGCAGTCCTCCAGGACCAGGACGTCCATCTCGGTGCGCA
This sequence comes from uncultured Nitrospirales bacterium, assembly GCA_964528115.1. GTDB lineage: Bacteria > Nitrospirota > JACRHL01 > JACRHL01 > JACRHL01 > CAZGRJ01. The sequence continues at coordinate 18,511 of CAZGRJ010000026.1, read as the reverse complement.
TGAAGCAGCGGTAGGCGTCCTCCGGCGTGCAGACGATGGGCTCGCCGCGCACGTTGAAGGACGTGTTGACCAGCGCCGGGCAGCCCGTGCGGACCGCGAAGGCCGACAGGAGGGCGTGGTAGCGCGGGTTGGTGTCGGCGTGGACCGTCTGGACCCGGGCCGAGTAGTCCACGTGGGTGACGGCCGGGATCGTGGAGCGCGGCACGTTCAGCTTCTCGATCCCGAACAGCCCCTCCTGCTCCGGCGTCATGGGGACCCGCAGCTCCTTGCGGACCGGCGCCACGAGGAGCATGTAGGGGCTCGCGGCGGACAGGTCGAAGCAGTCGCCCACGCGCTCCGCCAGGACGGACGGGGCGAAGGGGCGGAACGACTCGCGGTATTTGATCTTGAGGTTCATCACCGACTGCATCCTGGGGCTGCGCGGGTCGCCCAGGATCGACCGGCCCCCCAGGGCCCGGGGCCCGAACTCCATGGGGCCCTGGAACCACCCCACCACGTTGCCCTCGTCCAGGAGGCGGGCCACCTCGGGCATCAGGGCGTCGTCCGCCAGGGCCCGGTAGGGGGCGCCGATCGAATCGAGGCAGGCCCGCACCTCCGCGCCGGAGAATGCCGGCCCCAGGTACGCCCCGCGCATGCGGTCCGTTCCGCTCCCGCGGGGCTCGCCGTGGTATTCGTGCCAGACGGAGAGGGCGGCCCCCAGGGCCGCGCCCGCGTCGCCCGCGGCGGGCTGGATCCAGATCCCGCCGTCCGGGCCGGAGAACGGCCCCTCCCGCAGGATGCGGCCGTTCGCCACGCAGTTGAGGGCCACGCCGCCGGCCAGGCACAGGTGGTCCACCCCCAGCTCCCGGTGGACCGTGCGGGCCAGGCGCAGGACCACCTCCTCCGTCACCTGCTGGATGGAGGCCGCGATGTCCATCTCACGCTGCGTCACGGGCGATTCCGGCGCGCGCGGCGGGCCGTCGAACAGGGCGTCGAAGCGCCGGTTCGTCATCCTGAGGCCGGTGGCGTAGGCGAAGTGGCGCATGTGCAGGCGGAAGGTGCCGTCGTCCTTCAGGTCGATCAGGTGCTCCAGGATGCGGTCCGCGTACACGGGCCGGCCGTAGGGGGCGAGGCCCATGAGCTTGTACTCGCCCGAGTTGACCTTGAAGCCCGTGAAGTAGGTGAAGGCGGAGTAGAGCAGGCCCAGGGAGTGGGGAAAGTCGATCTCCCACTGGGGCGTCAGGCGGTTGCCCTCGCCCAGCCAGACGGAGGTCGTGGCCCATTCCCCCACCCCGTCCATGCACAAGACACCGGCGCGCGCAAACGGGCTCGGGTAGAAGGCCGAGGCCGCGTGGGCCTGGTGGTGCTCGGTGAACAGGAGCGGCGGCAGGTCGCGGCGGGAGCGGCCCGACAGGGCGGCCAGCTCGTCCTGGAGCAGACGCTTCAGGAACAGCTTCTCCTTGGTCCACACCGGCATGGCCGCGAGGAACGAGCCCAGGCCCCGGGGGGCATAGGAGAGATAGGTCTCCAGCAGGCGCTCGAACTTCACCAGGGGCTTGTCGTAGAAGACCACCTGGTCCACGTCGCCGAGGCCGATGCCGCCCGCCTGGAGGCACCATTCGGCGGCGTGGCGGGGGAAGCCCGCGTCGTGCTTCTTGCGGGTGAAGCGCTCCTCCTGGGCCGCGGCCACGATGGCGCCGTCCTGCACGAGGGCCGCCGCGCTGTCGTGGTAAAAGGCCGATATGCCGAGGATGTTCCGCGCCACGCCCGATCGATTACGTCGCTTTTGTGCGCCCGTGTCTGGGGGCCGTTCCCACACACCCCCGCCCGGCTCCCCACCCGGGTCCGGTCCGGTGCGTTTGCCCAAATATAGCAGACTTGCGCGCGGCGCCGCCGCTCGCCGCGCGGGGGGCACCGTTCCACGTGGAACATTCCCACCCCGTCCGATTCGTGTGGTATCGTACCGCCCGGTGCCGCCCCCCCGGGGCGGCACCTTACGAGCCCCCTCCACCCGCGGTCCGGGAGCCGCCCCCATGGCCCACGTCATCTCCATCTCGAACCAGAAGGGCGGCGTCGGCAAGACCACCAGCGCCGTCAACCTGGCCGCCTCCCTCGCCACCGCCGGGTACCGTACCCTGCTGGTGGACATGGACCCCCAGGGCAACGCCTCCAGCGGGGTCGGCGTCGACCCCCGGGCCCGGCCCGGATCGACCTACGACGTCCTGGTGCGCGGCGCGGCCCTGGCGGACGTCACCTGCGCCACCGAGGTCCCGCGCCTCTCCCTGGCCCCGGCCCACGTGGACCTGGTCGGCGCCGAACTGGAGCTGGTGGGCGGCGCGGCCCGCGAGACCCGTCTCAAGGCCGCCCTGGAGCCCATCCGGGGCCGCTACGACTACATCCTGGTGGACTGCCCGCCGTCCCTCGGGCTCATCACGCTGAACGCCCTCGCCGCGGCCGACGCCGTGCTCGTGCCGGTGCAGTGCGAGTATTACGCCCTGGAGGGCCTGGGCCAGCTGACCCGGACCGTGGACCTGGTGCGGCGCCAGATCAACCCGGACCTGGAGCTCCTGGGCATCGTCCTGACCATGTCCGACCGGCGCAACAACCTGAGCCAGCAGGTGACCGCCGAGGTCCGCAGCCACTTCGGCGACAAGGTCTTCACCGCCGTCATCCCGCGCAACGTGACCCTGGCCGAGGCCCCCAGCCACGGCCGGCCCGTGCTCCTGTACAACATCGCCTCCAGCGGCGCCCAGGCCTACCTGGAGCTGGCCCGCGAGATCGTCGGGCGGGCCCGCCGGCCGGTCCTGCAGTACGCCACCGCCTGATGCCGTCCCCCGCCGCCACCGGAGGTTCCGCCATGCACCGCCAGGCACTGGGCAAGGGCCTGGAGGCCCTGCTCGGGTCCATCGACTCCGCCGCCGGGACCCTCAAGGAGATCGCCCTCGACGACATCACGCCGAACCCCTACCAGCCCCGGGTGGTGTTCGACGACGGCGACCTGAAGGACCTGGCCGCCTCCATCCGCCGGCGCGGCCTGTTGCAGCCCGTCACCGTGCGGCGCAGCCCCGACGGGTCCGGCTTCGAGCTGATCGCCGGGGAGCGGCGCTGGCGCGCGGCCCGCCTCGCGGGGCTCGCGTCGATCCCCGCACTCGTCCGCCAGACCGAGAACGTGGAGTCGCTGGAGCTGGCCCTGGTGGAGAACCTCCAGCGCCGCGACCTGGGGCCCATGGAGGCCGCCCACGCCTACCAGCGCCTCATCAGCGAGTTCCGCCTGACCCAGGAGGAGGTCGCCCGGCGGGTGGGCAAGGACCGCTCCAGCGTGGCCAACTCCGTGCGCCTGTTGAACCTGCCCATGGAGGTCCAGGACCACCTCCAGGCCGCGCGCCTGACCCCGGGCCACGCCAAGGTGCTCCTGGGTGTCGCCCCGGCCGACCACCAGGTGGCCCTGGCGCGCCGGGTGATCCTGGAGCGCCTGTCGGTGCGCCAGCTCGAGGACGTCATCGCCCGCGCCGGCCACCGCGCCGCCCCGGCGCCCAAGTCGCGCAAGGCCCAGGCCCTGGAGGCGCGCCTCGGGGAGCACCTGGCCGCCCGGGTGACCGTGCGCGAGGGCAAGCGCGCCGGGCGCATCGAGATCCGCTACAGCGGGCCCCAGGACCGGGAGCGCCTGGTGGCCCGGCTGCTCGAGGGCTGACGGGCGGTTGGAAGCCGGGGCCGACGGGGCCCCGCGTCCGGCCAGGGACCGGGTATGGAAGGGCCCGCACACCCGATGCGCATCCTCTTCGCCGCCGACGGCTCGGAAGGCGCGCGCCGCGCGGGCGAGGCCCTGCGCCTGTTGCCCCTGGGGCCGGACACCCGCCTGACCGTCCTGCACGTCCTCACCCGCTACGTCCCCACCGAGGCCCACCTGCCCCACAGCGTGGTGGCCGCCCTGCGTGCCGACGAGGATGCCCGCGCCGCCGGCATCCTGCAGGAGGCCTGCGCCCTGTTTTCGGATACCGGGTGGCACGTGGACGCCCGGACGTCCGAGGGCCATCCCGCCGAGCGCATCGTCGCCGTGGCGGACGAGGAGGCCTCCGACCTGGTCGTCACCGGCGCCATGGGGCTCTCGGGCTGGCGCCGGGCGCTCCTGGGCAGCGTCTCCATGGCCGTGGTCAAGCACGCCCCGTGCGCGGTGTGGGTGGTCAAGCGCCCGGCCCGCGAGGGGCCCATGACCGTGCTCGTCGCCACGGACGGCTCGGACCACGCCCGCCAAGCGATCCGGACCTTGTGCCGCATCCCCCTGCCCGCGGGCAGCACCGCCCACCTGGTCTACGCCGTGCCGTCCCTGGCGGAGCAGCTCGATATGGGGGGCGGCCCACTCGAGCCACCGGTCTCGGAGCCCGTGTACGAGGCGGCGAAGTACCTGCGCGAGCACGCCGAGCACGTCCTCAAGGAGGGGGCCGAAGAGCTCTCCGGGGCCTTCGGCGAGGTCCGTTCGGTGGTGGAGGAGGGGGAGCCCCGGCGCGCCATCCTCCGGGCCGCCGACGCCGTGGACGCGGAGCTGGTCGTGGTGGGCACCAAGGGGTTGTCGGGTATTCGGGAGATCCTCCTGGGGAGCGTCTCTCACCGGGTCCTGAAATACGCCCGCCCGTCCGTCCTGGTCGTTCCGTTAACGGCCCGATGAAGACCATCGGGCCTTGGCCGTTACCGGCCCCATGACCGAGGTCGGGCCACCGCCCCGGGCCCTGTCCGTCGCGGGCTCCGACCCCTCCGGCGGCGCCGGCCTCCAGGCCGACGTGGCCGTGTTCGCGCGCCTGGGGGTCCACCCCATGGCCGTCCCCACGGCCCTCACGGTGCAGAACTCCACCGGCGTCATCGCCTACGAGCCGGTGGACCCGGACCTGGTGGAGGCCCAGCTCAAGGCCATCCTGGGGGACATGCCGCCGGCCGCCATCAAGACCGGCATGCTCGCCACGGAAGGGATCGTCCGCGCCGTGGGCCGGGCCCTGGAAGAGGCTCCCGACGCGGCCGGCGCGGCACTGGTGGTGGACCCGATTTTCGCCGCCAGCGCCGGGAAGATGCTCATCACGGACGAGGGCTTCGCGGCCCTGGCCGACGTCCTGGTGCCCCGGGCCACGCTCCTGGTGCCCAACCGGCACGAGGCCGAGCGCCTGTGGGGCCACCCGGTCACCACGGCGGACGAGGCCGGCCGCTGCGCCCTGGCCCTGCGCGAGCTGGGGGCCCGGGCGGTGCTCGTGACCGGCGGCCACCTCAAGGAGAAGGGGGTGATCGTGGACACCCTGGCCGACGAGCGCGGCCTGACCACCTGGCGCCACCCCCGCCACCCGGGCCCCGTGCCCCACGGCACCGGCTGCGCCCTCTCCGCCGCCGTCACCGCCCACCTCGCCCTGGGCGCCCCCTTACGGGAGAGCGTGCGCCGGGCCCTGACCTACGTGGCCGCCGCCGTCCGCACCGCGGCGAGCCCCGGGGAGGGGCGGCCGATCCTCGGGGACGGCACGGTCGAGTCGGTCCAGCCGGCCGCCGGAGAGCTGATCTGAGCACCCCGTCCGACCTCGCCCGCCTCGCCGGCCGCCTCCTCATGGTGGGCTTCGAGGGCCCGGAGGGGCCGCTGATCGACGCCCTCACCGAGGGGCGGGCGGGCGGCGTCATCGTCTTCGCCCGCAACGTGGACAACGCGGACCAGGTTCGGGCCCTGAACCGCCGGCTCCGGGCCGCGGCCGGCGGGCACCTGCCCATCGCGGTCGACCAGGAGGGCGGCCGGGTGGCGCGCCTGTCCCGCGCGGGCGTCCCGAACGGTCCCACGGCCCGGGCCCTGGCCGCCCCCGGCGACCCGGCGGCCGCCCGCCGCTGGGGGCGGGAGACGGGCAAGGCGCTGAAGGATTTGGGCTTCTCCCTCGACTTCGCACCCGTCCTAGACGTGGACACGAACCCCCACAGCCCCGTAATCGGCGACCGGTCGTATGCCCCCGACGCGGGCGTGGTGACCGCCTTCGGCCGCGAGGCCGCCCTCGGGCTCATGGAAGGGGGGGTCCACGCCTGCGGCAAGCACTTCCCCGGCCACGGCGACGCGGCCCTGGACTCCCACCGCGACCTGCCCGTGGTGACCCTCGACGCGGCCCGCCTGGAGCGGGTGGAGCTGGCCCCTTTCGCCGCCCTGTGCGGCATGCTCCCGGCCGTCATGACCGCCCACGTGCGCTATCCGGCCCTGGACCCGGCCGTCCCCGCCACATTGTCCGAGCCCATCGTCACGGGCCTCCTCAAGGGGCGCCTGGGCTTTTCGGGCGTGGTGGTGTCGGACGATCTGGAGATGGGCGCCATCGCGGACCGCTACGGGCCCGAGGAGGCGGCGGTTCTGGCGGTTTCGGCGGGGGTGGACCTGCTGCTCTTCTGCCACCGCCGGGAGCGGTGGGAGGCGGCCCATGACGCCCTGGTCGAGGAGGGGGAGAAGCGCCCCGCCTTCCGGGCCCGCATGGAGGACGCCGCCGGCCGGGCGGCGCGCCTCTGGGCCCCGCCCGCGGCCTGACCGGTCCGGCTAGCAGGGGAGCGGGAGTCTAGCCCCGCTCCTCCTTGATGAAGGTCTTGATCTCCTCCATGAAGGCGTTCACGTCCTTGAACTCGCGGTACACGGACGCGAACCGGACGTAGGCCACCTCGTCCAGGGCCTGGAGGGCCTCCATGACCTTCTCGCCGATGTACTGGGAGGTCACCTCGGAGTCGGCCTGGTCCTGGGCCAGCTGCTCGATCCGGTCGGCGATGGCCTCCAGGGTGGCGCGGGAGATGGGGCGCTTCTCGCACGCCCGGGAGAGGCCCGCCAGCACCTTGGCGCGGTCGAACGGGGCCCGGCTGCCGTCCTTCTTGACCACCAGCGGCACGGCCGCCTCCACCCGCTCGTAGGTGGTGAAGCGCCGCCCGCAACGCAGGCACTCGCGTCTGCGCCGGATCTCGCGCTCCTCGCGGCTGGCGCGGGAGTCCACCACCTTGTCGTCGGGAAAGCCGCAGAACGGGCACTTCATGGGTGCCGCCCCCCGCCCTAGCTCTTAGGGCCCGGGGAACCGGGCGCAGATGCGCCGGACCTCGGCGCGGACGGTCGAGATCACCTTGGGGTCGTCCAGGCCCGTGAGGACCTGGTGGATGAGGCGGGCGATGGTCTTTGCCTCGGCCACCTTCATGCCCCGGGTCGTGATGATGGGGGTCCCGATCCTCAGGCCGCTGGTGATCGTGAAGGGCCGGGAGTCGAACGGCACGCCGTTCTTGTTGACCGTGATGCCGGCCCGGTCCAGGGCCGCCTCGGCGTCCTTGCCCGTGATGCCCTTGTCCGACAGGTCCACCAGGAACAGGTGGTTGTCCGTGCCGCCGGAGACCACGTGGTAGCCCTGCTTCAGCATGGTCTCCGCCATGGCCTGGGCGTTCTTGATCACCTGGGCCTGATAGGCGCGGAAGGCGGCCGTGGAGGCCTCCTTGAGGGCCACGGCCTTGGCCGCCACCACGTGCATCAGGGGTCCGCCCTGCATGCCCGGGAAGACCGTCTTGTCGATGCGCTTCGCGAACTCCGCCCGGCACAGGATCATGCCGCCCCGGGGGCCGCGCAGGGTCTTGTGGGTGGTGGTGGTGATGAAGTCCATGTGGGGCGAGGGGCTCGGGTGCAGGCCGGCCGCCACGGGCCCCGCGATGTGGGCGATGTCCGCCATGGTGACGGCCCCCACGGCCCTGGCGATGGCCCCGAAGCGCTCGAAGTCCAGGAGCCGCGAGTAGGCGCTCGCCCCCACGATCATCAGGCGGGGCTGGACCCGCTTGGCGATCGCCTCCACCTCGTCGTAGTCGATCCGCCCGCTCTCGCGCACCACCCCGTAGGTGGCGGCCTTGTACAGCTGGCCGGAGAAGTTCACCGAGGCGCCGTGGGTCAGGTGGCCGCCGTGCGCGAGGTCCATCCCCAGGATCGTGTCGCCGGGCTTCAAGACCGTCAGGTACACGGCCATGTTGGCCTGGGAGCCGGAGTGGGGCTGGACGTTGGCGTGTTCCACGCGGAACAGGGCCTTGGCCCGGTCGATGGCCAGGCGCTCGCACACGTCCACGAACTCGCACCCGCCGTAGTAGCGCTTGCCCGGGTACCCCTCGGCGTACTTGTTGGTCAGGATCGAGCCCTGGGCCTCCAGGACCGCGCGGGAGGTGTAGTTCTCGCTCGCGATCAGGACGATGTTGGCCTTCTCGCGCCGGCGCTCGTCGGCGATGGCGCGGTGGATCTGGGGATCGGCGTCCCGGAGCGAGCGGTGCATGGGGGAGGGTTTCGTCACTAGCGGCACCCCTCCGCCTTCTCGATGTCGCGGATCTTGTCCAGGCGGCGCTGGTGGCGGCCGCCCTCGAACTTGGCGTGGAACCAGGTGCGGACCATCTCGAGCGCCACCGCGGCGCCGGTGGTCCGCTCGCCCATGACGAGGACGTTGGCGTCGTTGTGCTCGCGCGACAGGCGGGCCATCAGCTCGTTGTGGCACAGGGCCGCGCGCACCCCCGGGTACTTGTTGGCGATGATCGACATGCCGATGCCGGTGCCGCAGATCAGGATGCCGCGCTCGGCCTCGCCGCCGGAGACGGCCTTGCCCACGAGCATGCCGTAGTCCGGGTAGTCCACCGAGTCCTCGGAGAAGGTCCCCAGGTCCTTCACGTCGCAGCCCAGCTCGTCCTCCAGCAGGTGGACGATGGTGTCCTTGAGCACGACGCCGGCGTGGTCGCAGGCGATGACGATGGGGTGGGCGGGCGACATGTCGGACGACCTCGCGTTAGCGGAACCGGGGGACGGTGGGGACGGGCGAATGGTATGCAAGGGTGGGCATGGGGGTCAACGTGCGTGGCGCGCGTCGCCGAGCGCCCGGCCCGCCTGCCAGCGCAGCCGCGCCCAGCGCACCAGGCCGGAGCTCGTGTAGGTGATCCCGATGAGGAACAGCACCAGATGCGGCTCCGCCACGACGGCCACCAGGACCAGGATCCCCGATACCAGGTTCAAAAACGGGTGCGAGCCGCCCCGGGCCCCGCGGCCGTAGGGGATCGTGCTCACCAGCAGGAACGACAGGAAGATCACCAGGAACAGCGAGAGGACGTGCACGTAGGGCCCGATCAGGCCGTAGCGGCTCTCGAACAGGACCAGGGAGCAGATCATGCCGCCCCCGCCCGGGCTCGGCATCCCCGTGAACAGGGCGGACTTCACCCCCGGGTCCTCCTGGTGCACGTTGTAGCGCGCCAGGCGCAGGGCCACGCAGATCACGTACAGGCACGCCACCACCCAGCCCACCCGGCCGTACCCCTCCAGGGCCCAGGAGTACATGAGGAACGCCGGGGCCAGGCCGAAGGAGATCAGGTCCGCCAGGGAGTCGTACTCGACGCCGAACTTGCTCCCGCCCCCCAGGGCCCGCGCCACGCGGCCGTCCAGCAGGTCGAACACGCCCGCCGCCACGATGGCGAAGGCGGCGTGCTCGAACCGGCCGTGGTAGGTGGCGATCAGGCAGTAGAACCCGGCGATCAGGTTGCACGTGGTGAGCAGGTTGGGGATCAGGTAGATCCGCCGGCCGCGGGGACCGTCCTCCTGCATCATGGGATCGAACATTAGGTCATTCCTGGGGTCGTTCTTGGGGCCATTCTTGGTGTCATTCATGGCGTCCCCCGGGCAGCTTGCCCAAGATGGTCTCGCCCGCGCTGACCCGCTGGCCGGGCACCACCCAGACGTCCGAGCCCGTCGGAAGGTGGACGTCCACCCGCGAGCCGAACCGGATCAACCCGAAGATGTCCCCCGCCCGGCCCCTCGCCCCCGCCTTCACCCAGCACACGATGCGCCGCGCCACCAGCCCCGCCACCTGCACGAAGGTCACCTCGTGGCCCGTGGGGGTGCGCATGGTCACCCGGTTGCGCTCGTTGTCCTGGCTCGCCTTGTCGAGGCTCGCGTTGACGAACGTGCCCGGGGTGTAGGCCACCTCCGTCACCTCGCCGCTCACGGGCAGGCGGTTGACGTGCACGTCCAGGACGTTCATGAAGATCCCCACGGCGGGCTCCCCGTCCCGGGGCTCCAGGACCCGCACCACCCGGCCGTCCGCCGGCGCGACGACCAGGCCCTCGCCCCGGGGCACCAGGCGCGGCGGGTTGCGGAAGAACCACACCACCCAGCCGGTGACCAGCAGGAACAGCAGGGCCACCAGGCCCCACCCGGCCAGCCAGGACAGGAAGGTCAGGACGGACCCGGCGGCGATGAAGGCGTAGCCCTCCCGGGCGACCGGCGTCCCCTCGCGCGTGCTCCTCAAGGCGCTCCCTTGCCCCGCCCGGCCGTCAGTTGCGCGACTTGTCCACGATCTTGGAAGCGCCGATCCAGCTCATCATGCCGCGCAGGCGGTCGCCCACCTGCTCGATCTGATGTTCCCGCGCCTGGCGCCGCAGGGCAGTGAACTGGGGCCTTCCGGCCTGGTTCTCCAGGATGAACTCGCGCGCGAAGGCGCCGGACTGGATCTCCCCCAGGATGCGCTTCATCTCGGCCTTGGTCTCGTCCGTGACGATGCGGGGCCCGCGGGTCATGTCGCCGTACTCGGCGGTGTTGGAGATCGAGTAGCGCATGTTGGCGATGCCGCCCTCGTAGATCAGGTCCACGATCAGCTTCACCTCGTGCAGGCACTCGAAGTAGGCCATCTCGGGGGCGTAGCCCGCCTCCACCAGGGTCTCGAAGCCGGCCTGGATGAGGGCCGTCAGGCCGCCGCACAGGACAACCTGCTCGCCGAAGAGGTCGGTTTCGCACTCCTCGCGGAAGGAGGTCTCGATGACCCCGGCCCGCCCCGCCCCGATGGCGGCGGCGTAGGCGAGGGCGGTGTCCTTGGCGTGGCCGCTCCTGTCCTGGAACACGGCGATCAGGCTCGGCACCCCGCCGCCCTTCTCGTAGGTGTGGCGCACCAGGTGGCCGGGGCCCTTGGGGGCGATCATGATCACGTCCAGGTCGTCGCGCGGGACGATCTGGGCGAAGTGGATCGAGAAGCCGTGGGCCACGGCCAGGGTGGCGCCCTGCTTGAGGTTGGGCGCGACCTGGGTGCGGTAGAGCTCGGCGTGGTGCTCGTCGGGCACCAGGATCATGACCAGGTCCGCCCCGGCCACCGCCTGGGCCACCTCGGCCACCGCGAGGCCCGCCTTCTCGGCCTTCTTCCAGGCCTCCGAGCCCTGGCGCAGGCCCACGGTCACGCGGACCCCGGAGTCGGACAGGTTGCCGGCGTGGGCGTGGCCCTGGGAGCCGTAGCCGATGACGGCCACCTGCTTGTCGGTGATGAAGGAGCGCTCGGCGTCCTTGTCGTAGTACACGTTCATACGGGTTCCTATCCTCCCGCGGGAACAGCCTGGGGCTTCTCCCGGGCCTCTCCCGCCTTTGCCGTCTCGCGCGGAAGGGCCACCTTGCCCGTGCGCACCAGGTCCTTGATCCCCAAGGGCCGAAGCAGGTTGATCATGGCGTCGATCTTGCCCGAGTCGCCGGTGATCTCCACCGTGTAGGTGGAGGGCGACGAGTCCACCACCCGGGCCCGGAAGATGTCCACGATGCGCAGGGCCTCGGCCCGGTCGTCGGCCCGTGTGTGGATCTTGATCAGGGCGGTCTCGCGGTTAACGAAGTCGCGCCCCATGGTGTCCACCACCTTGATCACGTCGATCTGCTTGTTCAGCTGCTTGGTGATCTGCTCGATGATCGCGTCGTCGCCGTGGGTGACGATGGTCATGGACGAGACCGACGGGTCCGCCGTGGGCGCGACCGAAAGCGAGTCGATGTTGAAGCCGCGGGCGGAGAACAGCCCCGCGATCCGCGACAGGGCACCGGCCCGGTTCTCGACCCTGAGGGAAAGGATGTGGACCATCGGGCGCTAGCTCGGGCTCGCGGCCTTGCCCACGTCGCGCCGGGCCTTCTTCTTCTCGGCGTCGCCGGCCTTGTCGGGGTCGCAGAAGACCATCTGATGGTTGGCGCCGCCGGCGGGAACCATGGGATAGACGTTCTCCATCGGGTCCACCTCGAAGTTCATCACCACGGGCTTCTTGACCCGGAAGGCCTCCAGGAGGACCCCCTCCACCTCGGACGGTTTCTTGGCGTTCAGCCCCACGGCGCCGTAGGCCTCGGCCAGCTTCACGAAGTCCGGGGTAGTGGACAGGTAGCTCTGGGAGTAGCGCCCCTCGTAGAACAGCTGCTGCCACTGGCGGACCATGCCCAGGTAATGGTTGTTGAGCACGGCCACCTTCACCGGCAGCTCGTGGATGACCGCCGTGGCGAGCTCCTGGATGTTCATCTGGACCCCGCCGTCGCCCACGATCGCCACCACGAGCCGCTCCGGGTGGGCCACCTGGGCCCCCAGGGCGGCCGGGAAGCCGTAGCCCATGGTGCCGAGCCCGCCCGAGGTCAGCCAGTCGCGCCCGCGCTCGAAGTGGAAGTACTGGGCCGTCCACATCTGGTGCTGGCCCACGTCCGTGGCCACGATGGCGTTGCCCTGGGTGAGCTGGAAGATCTTGTCGATCACGAACTGGGGCTTGATGACCTCGTCGTTCTGGTCGTAGCCGAGCGGGTGCTCGGCCTCGAAGTGGGCGATCCGCGCCTCCCACGCCTCGCGCTCGGCGGGGTCGAAGAGGGGGGTCTCGGACTTCTTCAGGACGGCGATTAGGTCCTCCAGCACGTGCTTGACGTCGCCCACGATGGGCACGTCCACCCGGATGTTCTTGCGGATCGACGTGGGGTCGATGTCGATGTGGATGATCCGGGCGTTCGGCACGAACTCGTCCACCTTGCCGGTCACCCGGTCGTCGAACCGGGCCCCGATGGCGATGACCAGGTCGGACTCGTACATGGCCATGTTGGCCCGGTAGGTGCCGTGCATGCCGAGCATGCCCAGGAACTGCGGGTGCGATCCGGGCAGGCCCCCCAGGCCCATCAGGGTGTTCGTCACCGGGCAGCGGATCAGGTCCGCCAGGGCCGTCAGCTCGGCCGAGGCGCCGGACGAGACCACGCCGCCGCCGGTGTAGAGCACGGGCCGCTTGGCCCGCTTGATGGCCTCGGCGGCCTTCTTGACCTGGCCCTTGTTGCCCCGGATGGTGGGGTTGTAACTGCGCAGGTAGACGCTGTCGGGGCGCTCGTACTCGCCCTTGGCGAAGGTGATGTCCTTGGGCAGGTCCACCAGGATCGGCCCGGGCCGGCCGGCCGCGGCCAGGTGGTAGGCCTCGCGCACGGTGCGAGCCAGGTCCTCGACCCTTTTCACCAGGAAGTTGTACTTCGTGCACGGCAGGGTGGTGCCGATGATGTCGGCCTCCTGGAAGGCGTCGTTGCCGATCAGGTGGGTGGGCACCTGGCCGGTGAAGACCACCAGGGGCACGGAGTCCATCAGGGCGTCCCACAGCCCCGTGACCGTGTTGGTGGCGCCGGGCCCGGAGGTCACGAGCACGGTGCCCACGCGGCCGGTGGAGCGGGCGTAGCCCTCCGCCATGTGCATGGCCCCCTGCTCGTGGCGGCACAGGACGTGGCGGATATCGCTCTGCTTGTAGAGGTAGTCGTAGAGCCCCAGGACCACGCCCCCGGGGTAGCCGAAGAGGGTGTCCACCCCCTCGGCCTTGAGGCTCTCGATCAGGATTTCGGATCCGGTCAGCTTCATGGCAGCCCCGCTGTATACGCGGCCCGAAGGCGGCCCCCGCCTCCGGTTGCCCGGCCCGCGGCGGGATCCACGCCTCGGAGCCGGCGATCCCCTGGGCCTATTCGGCTTCGGGCGCCGGCTCCTCCGGTACGACAGACACCTGGACCTGGGCCGACACGCCGTGCCCCAGGTCCACCTTCAAACTCACATCGCCGATCGCCTTGAGCGGCCCGTCCATGCCCACCTGGCGCCGCTCCACCGGCATCCCCCGCTCCGTCAGGGCGTCGGCCACCTGCTTGGCGGTGACGGATCCGAACAGGCGGCCGTGCTCGCCCACCTTCACCGGGAAGGTCAGCACCGTGCCGCCCACGCGCTCGGAGAGCCCCGCGAGCTCCTGCTTGCGCTCGGCGATACGGGCCTCGATCAGGCGCCGGTGGTGGGCCACCTCGGCCACGTTGCGCGGGGTGGCGCGGATCACCAGGCCGCGCGGCATCAGGTAGTTGCGGGCGTACCCCGCGGCGACCTCGCGCACGTCCCCCAGGTGACCCAGGTTGACGACGTCCTCCTTGAGGATGACCTTCATGTCGGTGCTCGGGCTCCGGCTTACGAAAAGGGTTTTATCCTACGTCCTCAAAGCCGCTTGCGTCAATGCCCCCGGCCCCGCTTCGCCCCGCCCATGGCGGCCTTCTCCGCACCCCATTCTCCGGTTCACGGGGGGATTTAAAAAAGACCGCCGTAGGAGTCGGTCCTGTGGGCGCTGTGGGAAGGTCCCGGCGGCCCCGGAAAAACAACGGAAAACGGGTGGGACAAACCGGTGGGCGGAGCGGCGGAGATGCCCCCAGGCAGCGGGCCTGCGGGCCCCGGCGGGGGGGGCCCGCAGGCTTGAACCGGAGGCCCGAAATGGGGTACCCTGGGGCCGCTCGTGCACACCCCCGGACCCGGGGGTGTGGATCCTTTTCCCAGGGCAATGTGGACAACCTTCGGCGATGGGAGTTTTCGAATGAAAACAGCTGGGTACGGTCGCGTACCGGCAGCGTCGCCGTTTTGGCGCCCGGCACCCACCGGCCGGTCGCGCCGGGCCATTTCGGCCTGTCCACAGGTGTGGGAAACGGTGTGCGCAACCGGGTCCGTCCGCCGGGGCCCTCCGGAGGCTGGGACGCCATGCCCGAGCCCGTGCCAATGACCGACCCGGAGGCCGTCTGGCGCAAGGCCCTGGCGCTGATCCGCAAGCGCGTGAATCCCCAGAGCTACATGACCTGGTTCACGTCCGTGGCGCTCCAGGGGGTCAACGGCCACGTGGTGCGGATGGCGGTGCCCAACGGTTTCTTCGTCGAGTGGATGGCCACCACCTACAACCCCCTGATCCTGGAGGCCGTGGGGAGCGTCATGGCGCGCCCCCTGGAGAAGGTGGAGTACGTGGTCTCCGACCCGCTGCCGGCCCCGGAAAAGGCCCTGGAAGCGGAAGCGGCGGAGGCCGAGACCCCGGCGAAGGCCGTGGAGGCGGGCGCGGCGGCGCCCCGGCTGGGGGCCGCGGCCCGGGGCCAGGGGGCCACCGGCTACCTGAACCCCAAGTACACCTTCGCCTCGTTCGTGGTGGGGGCCAGCAACCAGTTCGCCCACGCCGCCGCCCGGGCCGTGGCGGACAACCCGGCCAAGGCCTACAACCCGCTGTTCATCTACGGCGACGTGGGCCTCGGCAAGACCCACCTCCTGCACGCCATCGGGGCCCGCATCCGGGAGCGCCAGCCGAAGGCGCGGATCTGCAACATCTCGGCGGAGAACTTCACCAACGAGGTGATCAACTCGATCCGCTACGACCGCATGGCCGACTTCCGCGCCCGCTACCGCAACTGCGACGTGCTGATCATCGACGACATCCAGTTCATCTCGGGCAAGGACCGGACCCAGGAGGAGTTCTTCCACACCTTCAAGGCCCTGCACGAGGCCGGGCGCCAGATCGTGCTCTCCTCCGACCGCTTCCCCAAGGAGATGCCCGACCTGGAGCGGCGCCTGCGCTCGCGCTTCGACGGCGGCCTGATCGCCGACATCCAGCCGCCCGACCTGGAGACCCGCATCGCCATCCTGGAGAAGAAGGCCGAGGCCGACGGCGTGAAGCTGCCGCCGGACGTCTCCCACCTGCTCGCCAACCACGTCCAGTCCAACGTGCGCGAGCTGGAGGGGGCCCTGATCCGCCTGGGGGCCTACGCCTCCCTCACGGGGCGCGAGATCACGGTGGAGCTGGCGCGCCAGAACCTGCGCGACCTGATCAAGGAGCCGCGCAAGCTGATCACCCTGGACGAGATCCAGCAGAAGGCGGCCAAGACCTTCGGCGTGCGGGTGGCGGACCTGAAGGCCAAGCGGCGCACCAAGGAGCTGGTCCTGCCGCGCCAGGTGGCCATGTACCTGTGTCGCAGCCTGACCGAGCTCTCCTTCCCCGACATCGGGCGCGGCTTCGGCGGCCGCGACCACACCACCGTCATGCACGCCTGCAAGCAGGTGGAGCGCATGACGGCGGGCGACCCCGGCCTGGGCGCCACGGTCGAGCGCCTGGCCCGGTCGCTGAAGGACGGGGAATGACGCCCCCGCGCCCGGGACGGGGGTCCCGGCCGGCGATGTGCTGGACTCGAATGCATTCGACCGGTACGCGGAGTCACTCGACGCGGAGCCACTCGACGCGGAGCCACTGGAAAGGAACGCGCGCATGAAGATCCGGATGGAGCGAGGCGAGCTGGTGGCGGGGCTGTCCCGCGTCCAGGGCGTCGTGGAGCGCCGCAACACGGTGCCCATCCTCTCCAACGTCCTGCTCGAGGCCGACGAGGGCGGCATCCACATGTTCGCCACCGACCTGGAGCTCGGCCTGCGCGGCACCTACAAGGGCGAGGTCCTGGAGCCGGGCGGCGTGACCGTCCAGGCGCGCAAGCTGTTCGAGATCGTGCGCGAGCTCGAGGACGGGCCGGTGGAGCTGACCGAGGCCGACCAGTGGGTCACCGTGACCGCCGGACGCTCCCGCTTCAAGGTGGCGAGCCTGCCGGTGAGCGACTTCCCGCCCGTGCCCGAGGCGGACGGCGACCAGGTCGTCCCGGTGCCGCGCGACGTCTTCACCACCATGATCCGCAAGACCTTCTTCGCCGTGGGCGACCTGGACACGCGCTATGTCCTCAACGGCGTCCTCATGACCGTGGAGGCGAAGGACAAAGGCGAGGCCGTGTTCCGCATGGTCTCCACCAACGGCCACCGCCTGGCCATGATCGAGCGCCCCATCGAGGCGCCCGGGCCCCTGTCGGTCTCGGCCATCGTGCCGCGCAAGGCGCTGATGGAGGTCAAGCGGCTCCTGGAGGAGGACGAGGGGCCCATTTCGCTCGCCTTCACCGACAAGCGCATGACCTTCAAGAAGGAGGGCCTGACCCTCGTCACCCAGCTCGTGGAAGGCACCTTCCCGAGCTACGAGAAGGTGATCCCGCGCGACGTGGGCACCCGCGCCACCCTGCCCCGGGAGCCGGTGATGGCGGCCTTCAAGCGCGTGAGCCTGTTGTGCCAGGAGAAGACCTGGGCGGTGCGGTTCTCCCTCGCCCCGGGCAACCTGACCCTCCAGGCCAACAACCCGGACATCGGCGAGGCCACCGAGGAGGTGGCGGTGCAGTACGAGGGGGAGCCGTTCTCCAGCGGCTTCAACGCCCGCTACTTCATCGACGTCCTGGGCACCGTGGACGGCGACGCCGTCCTGCTCGAGACCGCCGACCCCCTGAGCCCGTGCGTCCTGAAGGACGGAGGCGACGCGGGCTACCTCTCCCTCATCATGCCCATGCGGCTCTAGGGACCCGCCGGCACCCCCCCAAGGGGCGCCCCGGGGCGTCGCATGGCCCGTCCCAGAAAAGGAAACCAGCATCCCATGACCCAATCCACCGCGCCGGCCGCGTACGGGGCCGACCAGATCAAGGTCCTCGAGGGCCTCGAGGCGGTGCGCAAGCGGCCGGCGATGTACATCGGCTCCACCAGCATCGACGGCGTCCACCACCTGGTCTACGAGGTCGTGGACAACTCCGTGGACGAGGCCATGGCCGGCTTCGGCAACGAGATCGACGTCACGATCCACATCGACAACAGCGTCACCGTGGGCGACAACGGGCGCGGCATCCCGTCCGAGATGCACCCCACGGAGGGCGTCTCCGCGGCCCAGGTGGTGCTCACCACCCTGCACGCGGGGGGCAAGTTCGAGAACGACGCCTACAAGATTTCCGGCGGCCTGCACGGCGTGGGGGTCTCGGTGGTCAACGCCCTGGCGGAGTGGCTCGAGGTCGAGATCCGCCAGCGCGGCAAGGTGTTCCAGCAGAAGTACCAGCGCGGCGTGCCCGTGGCCGACCTGGTCGAGGTGGGGCGCACCAAGCGCACCGGCACCACGATCACCTACCGGCCCGACCCCCAGATCTTCCCCGAGCTGGACCACTCCTACGACGTCCTCGTCCGCCGCATGCGCGAGCTGGCCTTTTTGAACAAGGGCCTGACCATCCGGGTCACCGACGAGCGCACGGGCCAGGCCGAGGCGTTCTGCTACGACGGCGGCATCGTCTCGTTCGTCGAGCACCTCAACGAGAACAAGCGCCCCCTGCACCCGCCGGTGTACGTGGAGCGCGAGAAGGACAAGGTGGTGGTCGACATCGCCTTCCAGTTCAACGACGGCTACGCCGAGAACCTGTTCTCGTTCGCCAACAACATCAACACCCGCGAGGGCGGCACCCACCTGGCCGGCTTCAAGGCGGCGCTCACCCGCAGCGTCAACAACTACGCCACGGCCAATAACCTGCTCAAAGGGGTGAAAGAAGCCGTCTCGGGCGACGACATCCGGGAGGGGCTCACGGCGGTCGTGAGCGTGAAGGTGCCGCAGCCCCAGTTCGAGGGCCAGACCAAGACCAAGCTGGGCA
>CAZGRJ010000025.1:10358-26016 GCA_964528115.1 uncultured Nitrospirales bacterium | reverse complement strand
TTCACGGACTCACCCGAAGTGCAGGAAGTAGTCGGCGCGGGCCACGATGTCGGCCAGGTGGTCCTGGCTGCGGCACTCCACGCCCTCGATGAAGTCGCCCTCGGCGAAGCCCCGGATGTCGCCCGTGGTCAGGCACAGGGAGACCTTCAGCCCCTGCTTCATCAGGTCCTCTACGCCCCCGAACAGGCGGTAGGGCGAGCTGTTCTTCAGGGCGTTGTAGACCCCGTCGTTCATGAGGAACAGCTCCGCCCCGTGCCCGGCCTTCAGGAACGAGCCCAGCAGCTGGCAGGCGGTGAAGGTGTTCTCGTGCTCCGGGCTCGTGTTGAGCAGGACGCCCAGGCGCCGCGTCCGTGGGGCTTCTTCCGGCGTGTCCGTCATTCAGGCCTTGCGCACCAGCAGGGTCCAGACGGGCCCCTCGCCCTCGGTCACGGACAGCACCTCGTGGCCCTCGTGCTCCATGCTGCGTGGGACGTTCACGGCGGACGGGGCGTAGTCGATGAGCACCTTGAGCACCTGGCCCCTCTCCATCTTCTCGATGGCGAGCTTGGACTTCACGAAGGTGATCGGGCAGATGTCGCCGCGGATGTCGAGCTCCCGATCGACGATTGGATCGGTGTACGGGTCGCTGACCGGGTCGGTGGCGGTGTCGGTCATCAGGCGATCTCCATCAGGCGCCCGGCGCGGCGCGACGTGTCCTCGAGCTTCTCGCGCAGCACGGCCCGCAGCAGGTCCAGGGCCTGGATCACGGCCGGGTAGGCGATCGAGTAGGTGACGCGGGTCCCGGCGCGCTCGGTGGTGACCAGCCCCCGGTCGCGCAGCACGGCCAGGTGCTGGGAGGCGTTGGACTGGCGCAGGTGCAGGCCCTCGGCCAGCTCCCCCACGGTGCGCGGCTCCTCGGCCAGGGCGTAAAGGATCAGGATGCGCTTGGGGTCGGCCAGGGCCTGGCACAGCTCGGCGTGGAGCCGGTGCACCTCCTCGACGAATGCGTCCCGCATGCGTGTTCCCTCGAACTCGTTCCGATTGCGAAGTCGTTCCGATTGCCGGCCTCCCCACACGTGGGCCGGCCATGCATATATTCGTGAGTGCGAATATATCGGAGGACGCGCGTCCTGTCAACCGGGAGCTGACGCGCGGGTGGGCGCGGGGCGGCCCAAGCGTCGCGTCAATTGGCCAGGAGCTGGTCCAGGCGGTCCTTGAACAGGGCGTAGGCCTTGGCCCCCACGATCAGGTCGCCGGACACGGCGCCGTCGGGGGTGGTCTTGCCGACCACGAAGCTGGGGGTGCCGGTGGCCCCGGCGGCGGCCGCCATGCGCCCGCCGGACTGGATCTGGGGCTCGTGCCGGTTCGCGGCCATGCAGGCGGAGAAGGTCTTCTCGTCGAGCCCCAGGGTCTTGGCGAAGCCGGGCAGCGCCTCGGGCTTGATGAGGTGCTGGTTGTTGAACAGGTAGTCGTGCATCTCCCAGAACTTGCCCTGGTCCCCGGCGCAGTGGGCGGCCTCGGCCGCCGGGAGGGCGTAACGGTGCCCCGGGAGGGGGTTGTCCACCACGACGTAGCGCACCTTGCCCGTGTCCACGTAGGCGGTCTTGATCTGGGGCAGGGTCTGGGCGAAGTGGCGCCGGCAGAAGGGGCACTGGTAGTCGGTGAACTCCACGATCGTCACCGGCGCGTCCTTGGGCCCCAGGGCCGGGAAGCCCGCCGTCTGGACCGGCACCCGCGCGGTGGTGGGCCGGGCCGGGGAGGGGGCCCGAGCGGGCTGGGCGGGCTGGGTCTTCAGGTCGGCGACGGCGTCCTTGAGCTCGTCCACGTCGTCCTGCAGGGCGCCGATCTGCTGGAGAATCTGGCGCTCGATGGCGCTGCCCTCGTCCCCGCCGCCCTTCTCGCACCCCGACGCCAGGCCGGCGAGCAGGGCGAGCCCCAGGGCGATGGGAATGGCGTAGGCGGGCGTCTTCACGGGTTGGTCTCCTGGGCGATCACGCGCCCGGGGCGGCCGCGCCACACGAGCACCAGGGCGCTGGCCACGAAGATCGACGAGTACGTACCTACCACGATGCCGATCAGCAAGGCAAGGGCGAAGTCGTGCAGCACCTCGCCCCCCCACAGCACCAGCGCCGCCAGCACGAGCTGGGTGGTCAGGGCCGTGATGATGGTGCGGGAGAGCACCTGGTTGATGCCCCGGTTCATCACCTCCTGGAGCGACTCCCGGTGGCGCTTGCGCAGGTTTTCGCGGATGCGGTCGAAGACGACCACCGTGTCGTTGAGGGAGTAGCCCGCGAGCGTCAGGAGCGCGGTCACGAGCAGCAGGTTGATCTCCTTGCCCATGACCGTGAACAGCCCCAGCACCGCGAGCACGTCGTGGAACGTCGCCACCGCCGCCGCCACGCCGAAGCGGAACTCGAAGCGGACCGCGATGTAGGCCACGATCCCGATGAACGACAGCAGGATCGCGAGCCCCGCGTCCTTCTGGAGGCGCTTGCCGATGGAGGGACCGATCTCGGTGACCGAGTCCACCACGAACGGGTCGTCCGGCAGGGCGGCCTTGAAGGCGGCCTGGATGTCGGCGGCCACGTGCTGCTCGATCGTGTTGGAGCGCTTGACCCGCACCAGCAGCTTGCCGGTGCCCGTGAACTCCTGCAGCTCGGCGTCGGAGAAGCCGCCCCCGGCGAGCACCCGGCGGGCCTCGTCGATCTCCACCGGGCGCTCGAAATTCAGCTGCACCGAAGTGCCGCCGGCGAAGTCGATCCCCATGTTGGCCCGCCCCAGGACGATCTGTCCCACGGTGAACAGGCCGAACGCCATGAGCAGCCCCGAGAGCACGAAGGCGTAGCGGCGCTTGCCCATGAAGTCGATGTTGGTCTTGGCGATCAGCTCCAGCATGGTGAGGGTCCAGTCTCCGCTCTAAGATGCGGCGTCAGATGCTCAGGGCCGTCAGGCGCCGGCGCGCGTTCATCCAGTCGAACACCATCTTGGTGCCCACGAACGCGGTGAACAGGTTGATGAGGATGCCCAGGCTCAGCGTCACGGCGAAGCCCTTGATCGGCCCGCTGCCGAACAAAAAGAGCACCGCGGCCGTGATGAGCGTGGTCATGTGGGCGTCCATGATGGAGACGAAGGCCCGGTCGTAGCCCTGGTCCACCGCCAGGCGCACGGTCTTGCCCAAACGCAGCTCCTCGCGGATGCGCTCGAAGATGAGCACGTTCGAGTCCACGCCCATGCCGATGGTCAGCAGGATGCCCGCGATGCCGGGCAGCGTCAGCGTGGCGTGCAGGGCGGCCAGGGCCCCCATGAGGACCACCAGGTTCAGCACCAGGGCGCCGTTGGCGATCAGCCCCGACAGCTTGTAGTAGGCCAGCATGAACAGGACCACCAGGACGAACCCGACCAGCGTGGCCAGGATGCCGGCGCGGATCGAGTCGGCCCCCAGGCTCGGGCCCACGGTGACGTTCTGGAGGATGTCCACCGGCGCGGGCAGGGCGCCGGCGCGCAGGACGATGGCCAGGTCGTTGGCCTCGGACGAGGTGAAGTTGCCCGTGATCTGCGCGCGCCCCCCGGGGATGCGCTCGCGGATGACGGGCGCCGAGTAGACGTTGCCGTCCAGGACGATGGCGAACCGCTTGCCCACGTTCTCGCCCGTCACCCGGGCGAAGATGTCGGCCCCGGTCGGGTCGAACTCGATGGCGACGTAGGGCTCGTTGAACTGGTCGATGGCCACCCGGGCGTCGGTCAGGGTGTCGCCCGTGAGCATGGCCTGGCGCTTGACGATGTAGGGCTCGCGGTCGAGCTCCTGGCCGGTCTTCGGGTCGATCACCTTGCGGTAGAGCACCTCGTCGCCCGGCGGCAGGGGCACGCCCGGGGCCAGGTGGGCGTCCTCGTCCACCATCTTGAACTCGAGCACGGCGGTCTTGCCGATCAGGTCGATGGCGCGTTCCGGATCGGCCACGCCGGGCAGCTGGACCAGGATCTCGTCCTCGCCCTGCTGCTGGATGAGGGGCTCGGCCACGCCGAACTGGTCGATGCGGTTGCGGATGGTCTCCACCGCCTGGGTGACGGCCTGGGTACGGATGCGGGTCAGCTCGTCCGGCTTGGGCGTGACCAGGAGGCTCTCCTCGGTGCCGGGCGCCGCCTGGAGCATGGGGTAGCGGTCGGAGACGACCTTGGCGACCTTCTCCCGCAGGTCCGCGTCGCCGCCCGTGTTGATGCGGATGCCGTAGTCGCCCTCCCGCGCGAGGGTGGTGCCCTCGACCTTCTCGTTCTTCAGCTGGACGGTGATGCCGTCCATGGTGCGGTCCATGAAGTTCTGGGCCGCCACGTCGCGCTGCACCCGCAGGACCAGGTGGATGCCGCCCTGCAGGTCGAGCCCCAGGCGGATGCCCTCGCCGGGCATGTAGTGGCGGATCGACTCGGGCAGCATGGAGGGCGGCAGGCTGGGCAGGAAGTACGCCAGGGACAAGAGCCCCACGGCGATCACGGCGATGAACCGGCCGACGACGGTGCGCCGCCCGGGGGCGGCCTTCTGGCCCTTGGGCCCGGAGGGGGTGCGTGCGGCCATCAGCCCTTGGATTCCTTCTCGGGTTTGTCGCCGGCGTCCTTCCCGCCCTTGGCGTCCGAGGCGCCGGCCCCGGTCAGCTCGTCCTGGAGGCCCATGACCTCGGTCCTCAGGACCCGGACCCGGACGTTGTCCGCGATCTGCACGGTCACCACGTCCTTGGCCGCCACCGAGACGGTGCCCAACAGGCCGCCGTTCGTGACCACCTTGTCGCCCTTCTTGAGCGCCGCGAGCATGGCCTTGTGCTGCTTCTGGCGCTTCTGCTGGGGCCGGATGAGCAGGAAGTAGAACAGGACGAAGATCAGGATGAACGGCGCGAAGCTGGTCATGAACGCCGCCGATCCGCCGGGGGCCGGGGCGGTCTGGGCCAGGGCCGGGGCCGGCCCGAACAGGTGGCCGAGCAGCTCAGGCATGGGTGGTCTCCTCGTGGTATTGGGCGAGCGCCTCCCGGCGGAACGCCCCGAAGGTGCCCTCGGCGATGGCCGCCCGCATGCGGGCCATCCGGTCAAGGTAGTGGTGCAGGTTGTGGATCGTGTTCAGCTCGAAGGCCAGGATCTCCCCGGCCAGGAACAGGTGGCGCAGGTAGGCGCGCGAGAACGTCCGGCATGTATAACACGCGCAGCCGGGCTCGATCGGCCCCGGGTCGTCGGCGAAGCGGGCGTTCTTGATGTGGATGCGCCCCCAGCCGCAAAAGAGGGCGCCGGTGCGGGCGTGGCGGGTCGGCATCACGCAGTCGAACATGTCGAAGCCCCGCGCCACCGCCTCCACCAGGTCGATGGGCAGGCCGACGCCCATCAGGTAGCGGGGCGCGTCCTCCGGCAGGTGCGGCGCCACCGCCTCCAGCATCTCGAGCATGAGGGGCCGCCCCTCACCCACCGACAGGCCGCCCACGGCGTAGCCGTCGAAGCCGAGGGCCGTCATGGCGTTCGCCGACCGGACCCTGAGGTCCGCCTCGAATCCCCCCTGGACGATCCCGAACAGGGCCTGGTCGCCCCGTGTGTGCGCCGCCTTGGAGCGCGCCGCCCAGGCGACCGACCGTCCCATCGACCGGCGCGTGACCTCCCGCGTGGCGGGGTACGAAAGACACTCGTCGAACACCATGGCGATATCGGCGCCCAGGGCCTCCTGGATGCCGATCGACACCTCCGGCGTGAAGCGGTGCGGGCTGCCGTCCACGTGGGAGACGAAGCGCACCCCGTCGTCGTCGACCCGGGCGTTCTCCCCCAGGCTGAAGACCTGGTAGCCGCCCGAGTCGGTGAGCAGCGGCCGGTTCCAGCCCATGAAGCGGTGCAATCCCCCTAAGGCCGCGATGCGCTCGTGGCCGGGGCGCAGGTAGAGGTGGTAGGTGTTCGCCAGGACGATTTCGGCGCCCAGTTCCTCGAGCGTGCGCGGGCTCACCGCCTTCACGGCCCCCTGGGTGCCCACCGGCATGAAGACCGGCGTGTGCAGCGTGCCGTGGGGCAGCCCGAGCGTGCCCGTGCGGGCGCGGGTCTCCGGGCAGCGCGCCGCCACGTCGAACGTCAGGCACCGGGATGCGGTCACGGCCACGGCGGTCACATCCGCGTGGGGGCGCTCACGCCCATGAGGCCCAGGCCGTTGCGGAGCACGTGGCCGACCCCCGCGGCGAGCCACAGGCGGGCGCGCGACAGGGAGAGGTCGTCGCTCACGAAGCGGTGCTTGTAGTAGTAGGCGTGGAAGGCCGCGGCCAGCTCCTGGAGGTAGAACGGAATGCGGTGCACGGCCAGCTCCCGCCCGGCCTGCTCCACCACCTGGGGGAAGGCCGCGAGCTGGCGCACCAGGCCCAGGGTCTCCGCGTCCTCCAATGGAGTCAAATCCACGTCGCCCTCCAGGTGCGGCGTGCCGTCCGCGTCCATCGTGCCGAGCCCCTCGGCCTCGGCCTTGGCGTAGAGCTGGTGGACCCGGGCGTGGCCGTACTGGACGTAGTACACGGGGTTGTCGGCGGTCTTCGCCTTGGCCACCTCCAGGTCGAACTCCAGGTGGGCGTCGGCCTTGCGGGTCAGGAAGTAGAAGCGCGTGGCGTCCACGCCGATCTCGTCCACCACCTCCTGGAGCGTCACGAACTCCCCGGCGCGGGTGGACATGGCCACCGGCTGCCCCTCGCGCAACAGCGAGACCAGCTGCACGAGGACGATCTCCAGGTCCTCCGGCGCGTGGCCGAGCATGCGGACGGCGGCCTTCATGCGCCCCACGTAGCCGTGGTGGTCGGCGCCCCACACGTCCACGAGGCGACCGAAGCCGCGGTCGAACTTGTCCTTGTGGTAGGCCACGTCGGAGGCGAAGTAGGTCTTCTCGCCGTTGCTGCGAACGAGCACCCGGTCCTTGTCGTCGCCGAGCTGGGAGGTGCCGAGCCAGGTCGCGCCGTCCTGCTCGAAGACGTGGCCCGCTTCTTTTAAATAGGTCATGGCGGCGGCGACGGCGTTCGGTTTTCCAGAGCTTGGCTCGCGCCCATACAGCTCGCGCTCGGAGAACCAGCGGTCGTAGGTGATGCCGAAGGCGGTGAGCTCCTCCCGGATGCGCCCCAGGATCGTGCCGGCGGCTTTCTGGGAGAAGTGGGGCAGCCATTCGGCCTCGGGCAGGTCCAGGTAGCGGTCGCCTTCCTCCTTGAGGATCGCGGCGCCCAGCTCGCGGATGTAGTCGCCCCGGTAGTGGTCCTCCGGCAAGGCCACGTCGCGCCCGGCGGCCTGGGCGTAGCGCACCCAGGTGGAGCGGCCCAGGACGTTCATCTGGTTGCCCACGTCGTTGACGTAGTACTCCCGGGCCACTTCGGCCCCGCAGCCGGAAAGCAGGCGCGCGATCGCGTCGCCCACCACGGCGCCGCGCCCGTGGCCCACGTGCAGGGGGCCGGTGGGATTGGCGCTGACGAACTCCACGAGCACCTTCTGCCCGCGGGCCCAGTCCGAGCGCCCGAATGTCTCGCCCGCCCGGACGGCCTCGGCCAACTGCGCGGTCCACCACGCCGGGGCGAGGTGGAAGTTGATGTAGCCGGGTCCGGCGATCTCGATTTTCGTGACGAGCCCTTCCGGCAGGTCCAGGTGGTCCACGACCGCCTGGGCCACCTCGCGCGGCGGGCGCCGGGCGGCCTTGGCGAGCCCCAGGGCCACGGGGCAGGCCACGTCGCCGTGGCCGGCGTGGCGGGGGGTCTCCAGGATGACGGCGGGCTCGGCGTCGAACGCGACGGTGCCGGCCTCGCGGGCCGCCAGGAGGGCCTTGCGGAGGATGTCGGTCAGCTGCGCCGCCATATTGGTTGCCGAAAACGGGGAACGCTAAGGGACGGCCGGCCGCTTGTCAATTGCGGGAGTCTGTCGGAGCGATCGCGGCCCGGCCTTGAGCGGTCGGCGTGGGGCCCCCATAATCGGCCGAAGGCCCCCCGCCTTCCGACCACCCCGCACCGACCCGAGAGGCAGATCCGACGTGGCATCCAACCCGGCATCCGACCCGACAGGCACCAACCGGCTCGCCGCCGAGACCAGCCCCTACCTGCAGCAGCACGCCCACAACCCCGTGGACTGGTACCCGTGGGGCGAGGAGGCGTTCGAGCGGGCCAGGGCGGAGAAGCTGCCGATCTTCCTGTCGGTGGGCTACTCCGCCTGCCACTGGTGCCACGTGATGGCCCACGAGTCGTTCGAGGACCCGGCCACCGCGGAAATCATGAACCGCCACTTCGTGAACATCAAGGTGGACCGGGAGGAGCGCCCGGACGTGGACCAGATCTACCAGACCGCCTTCCAGCTCCTGGCCGGGCGCGGCGGCGGGTGGCCCCTGTCCATGTTCCTGACGCCCGACGGCGCCCCGTTCTGGGGCGGGACCTATTTTCCCAAGGTTCCGCGCTACGGCATGCCGGCCTTCCGCGAGGTGCTCATCGGCGTGGCGGGGCACTACGGCGAGAAGCCCGAGGACGTGGCCCACAACGTGACCGCCCTGGCCCAGGGCCTGGCCAGCGTCAACCGCGCCCGCCCCAGCCAGGGGGAGCCGAACGAGCGCATGCTCGACGGCGCCGCGGGCCGGCTCCTGTCCGCCTTCGACCCCGCCTGGGGCGGCTTCGGCTCGGCGCCGAAATTTCCCTCCACCATGGCGCTCGACTTCCTTTTGCGCCGCTGGCACGCGACCGGCAACGACGCCTGCCGCCACGCGGCGGCCTTCTCCCTCGCCAAGATGGCGGACGGGGGCATCTACGACCACCTGGGAGGCGGCTTCGCGCGCTACTCCGTGGACCAGGAGTGGCTCGTCCCCCACTTCGAGAAGATGCTCTACGACAACGCCCTTCTCGTTCCCCTGTACATCGACGCCCACCTGGCCACCGGCGAGGAACGCTTCGCCCGGGTGGCACAGGAGACTCTCGCCTACGTGATGCGCGAGATGACCCACCCGGACGGCGGCTTCCACGCCGCCCAGGACGCCGACAGCGAGGGGGAGGAGGGGCGCTTCTTCATCTGGCGGCCGGGTGAGATCGCGGAGGTCGTGGGGGACGACGCGGACCTCTTCTGCGCCTACTACGGCGTTACGGAACAGGGGAACTTCGAGGGCCAGAACATCCTGCACGTCCACGAGCCCTTAGGTGACGTGGCGGCGGAGTTCCGGACCACGCCCGAGGAGGTGGAGAAGCGCCTCGCCGACGCGCGGGCCAGGCTGTTCAAGCGCCGCTCGGAGCGGGTGGCGCCGGGGCGCGACGACAAGGTCATCACGGCCTGGAACGGCCTGATGCTCTCCGCCTTCGCGAAGGGGTACGCGGCGTTCCGCGACGAGGCGTACCGCACGGCCGCCGACCGGGCGGCGGACTTCCTGCTCACGAACCTGAAGACGGACGACCGGACGGGAGGGGGGCGCCTGCTGCGTTCCTATAAAGATGGGCAGGCGAAGCACGCCGCCTACCTGGACGACTACGCCTTCCTGGCCCAGGGGCTCCTGGACCTCTACCACGCCACGGGCGAGCCGGCCCGGCTTGTCGCGGCGGAGGCGCTGACCGGCGTGCTGCTCGACCACTTCAAGGCGCCGGAGGGGGGCTTCTACTTCACCGCCGACGACCACGAGGCCCTGGTCGCGCGCCCCTTCTCGGCCCTCGACCAGTCGGTCCCGGCGGGCAACGCCGTGGCGGCCGGGGTGCTCGTGCGCCTGCACCACCTGACCGGCCGGGCCGACTACCTGGAGGCCGCCGAGGGCACGGTGCGGGCGTTCCTGGACGAGGCCGTCGCCCAGCCCCTGGCCCACGCGAGCCTACTGCTCGTGGCGGAGGACCTGGTCCGGCCGCCCAAGGTCGTGGCCCTGGTGGGGGAAACCGGAGATGCGAGCGCCGACGACTGGGCCGCGCGCTTGGGCCGGCAATACCGCCCCGGCACGCACGCCCAGCGCGTCCGCCCGGAGGACGCGGCCGCGTTCCCGTGGCTGGCGGGCAAGGGCCTCGTCGACGGGAAGGCGGCGGCCTACGTGTGCAGCGCCGGCACCTGCGCCCCGCCGGTGACCGACTGGGCCGCCCTGGAAGCCCTGCTCTGACGGCGCCGGGCGGCGGCCGCCGGACCGTTTTCCCGCCCGACATTTCCTCCGACATTCCTGCCGTGCCGCCGAACCGCGCGCGCCGGACGGCATAATGATGGGGAGATGGCGGGCGCATTCCTGATCCTGTTGCGCGAGGGCTTCGAGGCCGCCCTCGTGGTGGGCATCATCCTGGCGGTCCTGGCGCGCCTGGGGCGGCGGCGCGATTTCGTGTGGGTGTTCGCCGGCATCGGCTGCGCGGCCGTGGCCAGCGTCGCCTTCGCGGTCTTTGCGGACCGGGTGGGCGACCTGTTCGGCGGCGCCGGGCAGGAGGTGCTGAACGGCATCGTCCTCGCCGCGGCGGCGGCCATGATCACCTACGTCGTGGTGTGGCTCCGGGGCACCCGGGGGCAAATGCAGGCCCAGCTGTCGGAGCGCATCCACCAGCGCGCCGACGGCCACGGGGTGGGCGTGTTCGCCCTCTCCTTCCTGGCCGTGTTCCGCGAGGGGGCCGAGTCGGTCCTGTTCCTGTGGGGGGTGGCGGCGGCCGGGCGCGAGGGGGGCGGGTCCATCGTGCTGGGAGCGGCCCTGGGGCTCGGGGCGGCGGTGCTCATCGCCTGGGCCCTGTTCGCGGGCGGGCGGCGGGTGCCCATGCGGGCCTTCTTTGGCGCCACCACGGCGCTCCTGGTGCTCCTGGCGGCGGGCATGCTGGCCCGGGCCGCGGGCAACTGGGTGGCCGTGGACTGGCTGCCGGCCCTGGCCTACGGCGTGTGGGACACGAGCGGGATCCTGCCGGAGGGCGGCGCCGTGGGCACGGTCCTGGCGGTGCTGGTGGGCTACAACGCCAATCCCACCCTCATGGAGGTGCTCGTCTATGCCGCCTACCTGGCCGGCGTGGGCCTGTGGCTGGTCCTCGGCCGGAGCCGCCCGGAGGGTGCCGCCACGGCCCCGAAGGGGGTGTGAAAAGCCCTTCCCACCCCGAAAACGGCGCCCCCCGCAGGGGGCGCGGTCTTCGATTTCCGATCCCCGAAACCCGCAAAACGGGCACGGGAATAGGAAGGAAAATGTTTTCCTAATTTGACCCTGCCGCAGTCCGCGCCCCATGCCCTCCAGGGCCCGTTTCCGGCCCCTTCCCGGGGCAACTGAAACGCATGATTTCCCATATTAATCAATGTGTACCAAAAACTGTAACGGCCTGTGAAGGCCCCCTTACCCATTTGGCCATGTTCCTGCATCGCATTCGGGGCAACCGCGCCCTGGACCGCGCGGAGTGGAGGGGAGTGTACGTGATTACCACTTGGGGAGAGAGCAGCCGACGTCGCCGTACCGGCCGCGTTGTGCGTCGTGGGATGGGGGCCCTGGCGGCCCTGGCCCTTCTCTCCCTGGGCCTGTCCGGGCCGGCCCTGGCCTCGGACCTGGTGACCCTCAACAACACCAACGCCTACGTCGATCCCGGCATCTCCCAGGAGTTCATGACGGTCCCGAACCTGTGTCTGGAGCCGGTCGACTCCCAGGGCACGACCACGGGCTGCGATGAGCTGGGCCTTAGGGCCGTGCTGGCGATCCAGGACAACAGCCCCTACGGTGACCACTACTGGGAGTCGGAGGTGGGCACGGTGCTGTTCGACACCGCGTCCTTCGTGCCCAGCAACCCGGGCAACCTGACTTACGGCGAGTTCTCCGGCTTCAGCCCGATCTTCTCGATGCACAAGTACGACCTGTTCGGGCGCGGTGACGAGTACATGGGGCCGTACACCCGCGCGGAGAATCTCCTGCTCGCCATCGCCTTCCCAGCGGACGGCACCGTGCCCGCGACCGATCCGGGCGGGGGCAACGTGGGCCCGATCGCGGTCGGTTACGCCCGGACCATCATCCTGTCCGTGCTGGCCGAGCACGACGGCGTGACCATGGTCGACTTCGGGGGGCTGACCTTCGACCTGGACGACCTGCCCACCTTCGAGCGCATCACCGGCATCCCGGACGGCGGCAAGCTGGACACCATCTGGGCCTTCTGCGTGTCCGACATCGCCGGCGGCGCCGGTCCCCTGGCGGACCTCCTTTGCGGTCCCGACGCCGACACCCCCGGCAGCCTTCCGTTCAGCAGCATCGCGGACCTGTGGATCGCGACCTCCGGCCTGTTCACCACGGACCAGATCGACGCCTACCTGCCGGATACCTGCGGCGGGGCGGACGGGACCTTTTCGACCGCCAACTGCGACAACCACGACGAGTGGATCGACCAGATTGTCACGGGCTACGTGGAGGCCTGGGCCTCGCTGGGCGGCGACGACCACTTTGCCCAGAACTTCCGGTCCCAGATGGGATTCGACCAGACCGGGCCACTCACCATCGGAACGGGGCGGTTTGTGGACCAGCGCATCGAGCAGAGCGTGGAGCTGAGCGGCGCCTTCACGTCGAGCGGCTCGGACCCGGGTGACACGATCACCCCGGGCGACAACTTGGACGGCATCGCCGGCCGCCAGACCTTCCAGCAGGCGATCGAGTCCCTGGGCGGCGTTGGGAGCCGGATCGGACAGCTGACGTCGCAGGACGTGATGGGCTACCTCCTGGAGTGCATGAACTGCGACCAGCTGCCGAACGGCAACGTGCACGCCTTCACGCCGGCCGAGCTGAGCCTGTACTACCAGCCCTATGTGGGCGGCTGGGACGTGGTGCCGACGATCGTCCACGGCGGCAGCTGACAGCCGTTCATCGGGTAGCGGAAGCCGGCCCCGGGGCCGGCTTTTTTGTGTCTTGAAACGGGGTGTCGGGGGGGGCGGATCGCCTGGACCCCGTGCCCGCGCACCCGGCGGCCCTCCGTTACAGTTCCCGGCCTCCCTCCGGGGGGAGATTCATCCCGCCGATCAGCTCCCCGCACCAGTGCCCCTCCGGGCGCTCCCGGCCGTGGCATCGGGATCCCGGTGGACGCCCCGTGGCGGGGGGGCGTGCGGACCCCGCTCCCGACCCCGCCGCCGGGGCCGTCAGAACAGGGTGAACTGCACGTACTTCTTGGGGTTCTGCTGCACGTCCTGAACCAGGCCGCGCAGGTCCTTGACCAGGCCCGTGAGCTCGTCTACCAGCTCCGGGTCGGAGATCGCCTTTCCGACGCTCCCCTCGCCCTTCTCCACCCGCGCCAGGACCGTGTCCAGGCGCCCCAGGGCCTGGTTGAGCTTGTCGAACGGCTCGCCGTTCCTGGCCAGCTGCTCCAGGGTGCCGTCCTCCGCGAGCATGACGTTCAGGCGCTTCCCCAGGTCCTGGTAGGCCCGGGCGGTCTCGGTCACCTCGTCCGCGGTGCCGGTCACGGCCTTGGCGGCGCCCCGGGCCTCGTTGTAAAGGGCGGGGTCGGAAAGCAGACGCCCGGCGGTGCCCTGGCCTTCCCGGGCGGTCTTCGCCAGGGTGGTCAGCTCGTCCAGGAGCTTGGCCAGGCGGTCGGCGGCGTCCTGGGCCTGGTTCACCACCTGGGAGATGTCCGTGGGGGTGGTGCCCGAGATGACCGTTCCGGGCGTGACCGGCGGCGCCTCCGCCGTCCCCGGGCTCAGGTCCACGTACTTGTCCCCCAGCAGCCCCTGGGACCCCAGGCTGGCCCGGGCGTCGGCCCGGATCTCGTTTCGGTGGGAGGTGTAGATGTCCATGGCCACCTGCACCCCGCGGCCGTCGCCGGGCACCAGGGCGAGGCCCGTGACGTTGCCCACGTGGACCCCGGAAAGCATGACCACCGCCCCGGATTTGAGCCCCGAGACCTGGTCGAACCGGGTGGAGAGCGGGAAGGTGGGGCGGAAGTAGGCGCGGATGCCTGAGAACGACGTCACGGCCACGGTGCCGATGATCAGGGCGGCCACCAGGATCAGGCCCACCTTGAGCTCGGCCCACGCCAGGTTGGTGCTGCGCCTCACGCCGGCACCGGTCGGGTGGCGGCGTCAGGCCAGGAAGCGCTGCACATAGGGATCCTCCAGGGCGAACAGCTCCTCCCGGTCGCCGAAGAAATGCACCCGGCCGTCCTTGAACAGGGCGATCCGGTCGGCCACCTTGAAGGCGTCGCGCAGGCGGTGGGTGACCAGCACCGAGGTCAGGCCCTTCTCCTCGGAGACCTTGCGCACCAGGTCGCAGATCGTGTCCGCGGTGATGGGGTCCAGGCCCGACGTGGGCTCGTCGTATACCATGATGGCCGGGTCCGCCGCCGCCATGGCCCGGGCCACGGCCACCCGGCGCCGCATGCCGCCGGACAGCTCGTCGGGCATCAGGTCCAGGGTATGCCCCAAGCCCACGTACTCCAGCTGGCGCAGGGTGCGGGCCTCGATCTCGGCCTCGCCTAAGTCCATGACCTCGCGGATCAGGAAGCTGACGTTCTCCCCCACGGTCAGGGAGTCGAACAGGGCCCCGTCCTGGAACACCACCCCCATGCGCCGCCGCACGGGGCGCAGCTTCTTCTCCGACAGGGGCACGATGTCCACGTCGTCCACCAGCACCCGCCCGTCCTGGGGCTTGAGCAGCCCCAAGAGCACGTGCAGCAGGGTGGTCTTGCCCGAGCCGCTTGCCCCCAGGAGCGCCAGGGTGGTGCCGGCGGGCACGCGCAGGCTCACGTCGAACAGCACCTGGGTACCGTCCGGGTAGGTGAAGCTCACGCCGTCGAAGTCGATCATGCCCAGCCCAGGGCCCGGATCACCAGGTAGCCCACCAGGAAGTTGGCGACCAGGATCAGGATGCTGGCGTTGACCACCGCCTGGGTGGTGGCCCGTCCCACGCCCCGGGTGCCGCCGCTGGAGAGCAGGCCCGAGGCGCACCCCACCGCCCCGATGATGACGGCGAACACGAACGGCTTGATGATCCCGCCGGTCAGGTTCTCCACCGTCAGGCCCTGGTCCACGGCCGACCAATAGGTGGCCGTGTCGATGCCGCCCACCACGTAACCCACGGCGTAGCCCCCCACGACGGCGACGGCGTCCGCCATGAGGGTGAGCACCGGCAGCATCACGAAGACCGCCACCATGCGCGGCATGACCAGCTTGGCCACGGGGTCGAACCCCATCACCCGGAGGGCGTCCACCTGGCGCCCGATCTTCATGGAGCCCAGCTCGGACGCGATGCCGGAGCAGACCCGGCCCGCCATCATCAGGGCCGTGAGCACGGGCCCCAGCTCCCGGATGATGGAGACGGTCACCATCTTGCCCAGGTACCCTTTGGCGCCGTAAACAGCCAATTCCACGGAGAATTGCAGGCCCATGGCCATGCCGGCGAAGAGCCCGGTCAGGACGACGATGCCGAACGACCCGGCCCCCAGGGTGTCCATCTGCTCGAGCAGGTCACGCCGGCGCGGGAGCCCCGTGAAGAGGGCGCGCACCGACCCCGCGGTGAGCTGGGCGCCCACCTGGAGCTCGTAGACGCCGCGCTTTACGTGGTCGCCGACGACGGAGAGCACGACGCGCGCTCGGCCGGCACGGGGCGGTTGTGGAGGGAGGATCGCGGGGCGCTCACCCGGGTATTGTTCCGGTTTTGCGCCGGAAAGCAACCGGCGCCCGGCGCCGCCCCGCCACCCTTGGGCGGGGGGGAGGGCGCCGGGCGCCCGGAAGGGTCACGCCGTCAGCCGTGAGACGAGAAGTAGGCCTTGGACTTGTCGGTGTCGGGCACCAT
>CAZGRJ010000025.1:4603-10258 GCA_964528115.1 uncultured Nitrospirales bacterium | reverse complement strand
GCCGTCAGCCGTGAGACGAGAAGTAGGCCTTGGACTTGTCGGTGTCGGGCACCATCGTGTCGCCGCCCGGCTCCCAGTCCGCGGGGCAGACCTCGCCGTGCTCGGCCACGTACTGGAAGGCCTGGATGATGCGGATGGCCTCGTGCACGTTGCGCCCCACGGGCAGGTCGTTCACGGTGGCGTGGCGGAGGATCCCCTCCGGGTCGATGATGTAGGTCGCCCGCAGGGCCACGCCCCCCGGCAGGAGGCAGTCGTAGGCCCGGGCGATGTCCTTGGTCAGGTCGGCCAGCATGGGGATCTTCATGGTCCCCAGGCCGCCCTCGGCGCGGGGGGTGTTCACCCAAGCCAGGTGGGTGTACTCCGAGTCCACCGAGCAGGAGATGGCCTGGGCCCCCAGCTTCTCGAACTCGGGCTGCTTCTCGCCGTAGGCGATGATCTCGGTCGGGCAGACGAACGTGAAGTCCAGCGGGTAGAAGAACAGCACCACCCACCGGCCCCGGTAGTCGGCCAGGGAGATCTCCTTGAAGGTCTTGTCGGGCATGAGGGCCTTGGCCCGGAACTCGGGCGCGGGATGCGTCACTTGCGGCATCGGGTCTTCCTTTCTCTGGTCCAGATTGGGGTCGCGGATATCCGGCGGGTCGTCCGTACGCCGCTTCGGCGTGCCTCGCTCCGGGGCGCTCCGGTCACTTGGCGCGGCGCACGAATCCCGTGAAGACGGAGCCCTCCTCCGAGAGCCCCAGCAGCTCGTTGCCGGTGGTCTTGCACCAGGCCGGCAGGTCGGCCTTGATGCCCGCGTCGTCGGACTTGACCGCCAGCACCTGGCCCACGGCGATCTTCTTGATCTCCTTGGCCGTCATGATGATCGGCATGGGGCAGTACAGTCCCAGCGCGTCTACCGTGATATCCGGCGTGATGTCCGCCTCCATCGCCATCTCCACCTTCCGGCCGCCTCCCTCGCGGGACGGGTAGGAAGCCAAGCGCCCGGTCAACCCGGCCGGGAACCGCCCCCCATCGCCCCGCCAATCGCCTTCATACATTCTCGCAAGGCGCGGGCGCACTGGTCCACCTCCGGGGCCGTGTTTTGGGGCCCCAGGGAGAGCACCACGCCGCCCAAGGCCTCCTCCGGCGCGTACCCCATGGCCGTGAGCACGGGGGAGGCCTTCATGGCCTTGGCCCCGCAAAAGGAGCCGGACGACGCGGCCACGCCGTGGCGCTCCAGCAGGGCCAGGAAGCTCTCCCCGTCGGCCCCCGGCACCAGGAAGCTCACATGGCCCGCCGCCCGGCCGTGGGGCGGGTCGGCGGGAGCGCCGGTGAGGCGGATGCCCGGAATCTCCATGACTTGTGTCCTCAAGGCCGCCGCCAGGGCCTCCAGGTGCGCCAGGTGGCCCTCCCGGTCCTTCGCCAGCCGCTCGGCCGCCGCCCCCATGCCCACCACCGCTGCCACGTTCACCTGGCCGCCGCGTCTCCCCCCTTCCTCCACGCCGCCGTCGATTTCGGGCTGGACCCGCACGCCCCGGCGCACGTAGAGGGCCGCGGCGCCGGCCGGGCCCCAGATGCCGGGGCCCGAGACGGTGACGAGGTCGGCCCCCAGCGCCCCCACGTCCACCGGCACGCGGCCCGCGGCGAAGACCGCGTCCACCAGGACGGCGGCGCCGTTCGCCCGGGCCAGGGCGGCGACTTCGGCCACGGGCTGGACCGTGCCCACTTCCGGGTTGGCGAGCTGCAGGCAGACCAGGGCGGTCTCGTCCGTGAGGGCCTTCCCGACCGCCTCGGGGGCCACCCGACCGCCCTTGTCCACGGGCACCGCCTCGGGGCGCCAGCCGCCCTCGGCCATGCGGCGGCAGGCCCGCTCGATGCTGGGGTGCTCGACGGCGGAGAGCAGCACGTGCCGGCCCTTGCGCGTGTTCGCCTTCAGGTAGCCCTTCACGGCCAGGTTGTTCACCTCGGCTCCGGTGGCGCCGAAGGTCACCTCCTCGGGCCGCGCCCCGATCAGGGCCGCCACCTGGGCCCGGGCCGCCTCCACCGCCATGTGGGCGCGGCGCCCGTCGGCGTGGGCCACCTGCGGATTGGCCGCGGACTCGAGCCACGGCGCCATGGCGCGCACGGCCTCGGGCACGGTCGGCCCGCCGTTGATGTGGTCCAAGAACACCATGAAGAAGGGCATGGAAAAACGGGGCCTCCGAACTATACCGCACGGCCGCTTCGCGGCGCATTGACGGGCGCCGTGGCCGTTCCTATACTGCGCGAGCGGTGGGTGCGGACCGCAGGCCGGAGCCGACAGGCTGACCCCCCGGGGCGGGCCCTCGCGCTTGGGCCTTCAGGCGGGGCCCTCGCGTTTGAGCGAGCACGTTCGAGGTAGACGGCCCCCGCAGCGAATCGCGCCGATGCCATCCATTCCCACGGACACCGACACGGACGACGTCGAGACGGCGCCTGGGGCCGCCACCGAGAGCCCGGAGAACGTGCGCGCGGCGCGCGAGCTGGTCGGGCTCCTGGTGCGCACCCTCAAGACCCTGCGCCTCTACGACGCGCGCAACCCCATGTACAAGAAGGCCGTGCGCGACATGGCGGAGCGCTTCCGGGTGCACGTCGCGGAGCACGGTGGCTTCACGATCACGGTGGAGCGCGGGCGCCTCCAGCTCGGCGGCGAGACCCTGTACGCCGACGAGGACCCGAAGGAGGGCCTGGCCTTCCGCCTCTATACCGACGGGGTGCGGGGCATCACCTTCCAGCCGAG
This sequence comes from uncultured Nitrospirales bacterium, assembly GCA_964528115.1. Lineage (GTDB taxonomy): Bacteria > Nitrospirota > JACRHL01 > JACRHL01 > JACRHL01 > CAZGRJ01. Next base: position 7,521 of record CAZGRJ010000025.1, on the reverse strand, counting down.
CGTGGCCGCCGAGGAGATCAAGACGGCCCTCGAGATCCTGGCCCGGGGCACGGCCCTGGCCTCGAACGACGACGACATCGTGACCCTGTTCTGGTCCGCCGACCTGCCCAGCATCGAGGTGGAGGCGGTGGAGGACGAGCCCCCCAGCGTGGGCCTCGGCCCCGCCCTGGGCGTGGAGGGGACCCACCCCGAGTTCGGCGCCGCCGTGGCCGAGGGGACCGCGGAGGCGGCCCCGGACCAGGCCGGGGGCCAGCCGGGCGTGCCCGTGCCGGAGATGCGCCCGCCCGAGCGGGTGCAGTTCGGGCCCGATGCCATGTCGGTGTTCGTCCTGGGGCCCAAGGAGCAGGCCTACATCCAGCAGCTCATCGCCAAGGAAGCGGCCCTGGACCCGGTGGAGGACCTGGTGAACATCCTGGGCGGCGTCCTGTCGGTGGAGGGCGAGGACGCCGACTTCGCCGACAGCGTGGACATCTGCGCCGGGCTCCTGGTGGACTTCCTCTCCACCGGCCGCCTGACCGACGCCCGCCGCCTGGTGCGGGCCATGGACGCCGCCGCCGAGGCCCGCCCCTCCCTGGGGCCGGAGGGCCGGCGTGCGGTGGCGCAGGTGCTCGAGGGCCTGGGCGAGGGAGGGCTGCTCTCCTCCCTGCGCGACGGCCTGCGCGTCCTGTTCGCCGAGGCCGAGGCGGCCGAGCCGGAGCAGCGCGACAAGATGCGCGCCAAGGCCGCCGAGGACCTGAAGGCCTACCTGGAGCCGGTCATGCGGGTGGACACCCGGGGCTTCCTGGAGGCCGCCGCCGAGTTCCCCGACCTGCAGCTGCGCCAGGCCCTGTGCGACACGGTGGCGCGCATCTGCAAGGACGACCGGGGCATCCTCTTCGACATGATCCTGGACAACGACACGGCCATCGTGGAGTGCGCCCTGAACGTCATCGGCCGGGTCGGCACCGCCTCCGACCTGCCGCGCCTGGCCTCGGTCAACCGCACCCAGGAGGTGAGCGTGCGCCGGGCCGCCATGGACGCGGTGTGCAAGATCGCCGGCGGCGCCCACGCCCAGCTCTACCCCTACCTGACCGACGCCGACTCGCGCATCCGCCGCCGGGCCCTCGCCATGATCGAGGTCTCCCGCTTCCGCCAGGCCCTGGACACCCTGATGGCCATGGTGCCGCGCCCCGTGTTCGCCACCTGGGAGCTGAACGAGCGCCGGGCCGTGTTCAACACCATCGGCCTGCTGGGCGGGGACGACGCCATCGGCTTCTTCACCCAGCACCTGGGCCGCCGGCGCTTGGGGGGCCTGATCGGCGGGCGCAAGGACGAGGACATGGCCCTGTGCGCGGTGGCGGGCCTGAAGGCGGTGGGCACGCCCGCGGCACGCGAGGTGCTGCGCGAGCAGGCCCGGCACGGCGGCCGCAAGGTGCGCTCGGCGTGCGAGTGGGCCCTGCGCGAGATGGGAGCCCTGTAGGTGACGCGACCCGCCGACATCGACGAGGAGGAGCTGGGCCAGCTCGGCTGGGAGGTCACGCGCCAGGTCTTCGTGCTCCTGAAGCTCGCCCGTACCCACGGGCCCAACAACGAGGCGTGGGAGCCGGGCCTCGCCAAGATCCGCGAGGTGGTCACCCGGCTGGACGGCCTGCACCTGCGCATGGGCGACAACGTCCTGTACATCGACGACGTGCGGGTGAAGTCCGACCGCGAGGGCTTTGCCGCCCAGATGGGCGTGGCCGAGGCCTTCGAGGCGTTCGCCCTGGCGGGCTTGGAGCTGGCGCCGGGCTACGAGGACGAGGTCCTCAAGCAGCTCCTGAACGTCTGGGGCGCCACCAGCCCGGCGTCGCCCGACGAGGGCTTCGCCCGCCTGGTGGAGATCGCCGAGGAGGACGACGCCATCACCCTGGGCCGCGCCGCCCCCAAGCGCACCGCGCCCCCCACCCGCGATCGGCGGGTGATGGCCAAGCAGGTCTACGCCAGCACCCTGGACGCCGTCACCGACGTGATGGACAGCGTCAAGCTCAAGCAGTCCCTGCCCCTCAAGCGCGCCAAGCGCGTCATGCACCGCTTGGTGGACCAGCTCCTGGCCGAGCCCAGCAACCTGATGGGGCTCACCACCCTGCGCTGCTACGACGAGTACACCTACAACCACTCGGTGAACGTCTGCGTCCTGTCCTTGTCCGTCGGGCGCAAGCTGGCGCTGCCCAAGGTCATGCTCGAGCAGCTGGGGATGTCGAGCCTGTTCCACGACATGGGCAAGAGCCAGATCCCCATCGAGATCCTCAACAAGCCCAGCGAGTTCAACGAGGAGGAGTGGGACGTCATCCGCCGCCACCCGGTGTACGGCGTGAAGACGGTGGTGCGGTTAAAGGGCGCCGACGAGCTGGGGGCGCGGGTGGTCACGGGCTCCTTCGAGCACCACATGAACTACGACAACTCGGGCTACCCCAAGCTGCCCAAGCCGCGCTCCCTGTCGCTCTATGGCCGCATCATCTCCCTGTGCGACTGCTACGACGCCATGACCTCGGCCCGGGTGTACAACCGCACGCCGTTCCCGCCCGAGAAGGCCCTCAAGTTCATGCTCAACAAGAGCGGCAAGGCGTTCGACCCGGTGCTCATCAAGGTGTTCGTGAACACCGTGGGCATCTTCCCGGTGGGGACCCTCGTGCAGCTGGACACGGGCGAGGTGGCCGTCGTCGCCCGCACCCACGACGACCCCACCCAGGGCGACCGCCCCGTGGTGCGGATGATCGCCGACGCCGAGGGCCGCTCGTTGGACGATCCCGTGGACATCCCCCTGGACGAGCGCTCCCCCGGCGGCAGCTACCTGCGCAACATCCAGCGCATCCTCGACCCGTCCAAGTACCACGTGGACGTGAGTCGCTATTTCCTTTAGATGGAAGCCGCTCCCGTCAGGGGGCGGCGGCCGGGACCAT
>CAZGRJ010000025.1:0-4503 GCA_964528115.1 uncultured Nitrospirales bacterium | reverse complement strand
CGCTATTTCCTTTAGATGGAAGCCGCTCCCGTCAGGGGGCGGCGGCCGGGACCATCATCGCATCGCGCATTCCCGCCGTCAGGCCGAAATGCACGGGACCATGACCGCGTCCCGCATTCCCGCCGTCAGGCCGAGACGCACGGGACCATGACCGCGTCGCGCATTCCATGAATGCGCTTCTTGTCGGGCGGCACCAGCGTGGCGAGGACGCCGCCCAGCCGCGCCTCGTCTCCCGTGACGAAGTAGTACGGACACAGGCGCGGGCGGGCGGTCATGTCCCGTACCGCTCCGTCGGCCAGCCAGGCCGTCCGGACCGTCCGCGCCGGGCGGAACGGCTGGAGGACGTGAGGGAGCGCCGGGAAGTCGGCCACGGCCGCGTCCACGGCGGCGTCCCAGTCGGCCTCGGCCATGTCGTGCCCGATCACCACCCCGCGCCCGCCCCAGGCCCGCTCCGAGAAACCGCTCGGCTTGATCACCAGGCGCCGCGCCTTCTGCCCCAGGCCCTTCAAGTCCTCCCACCCCTGCACGGGGCGCCCGTCCACGAACAGGCCGGGGACCACCGCGTGGGCCGGCACCGGGGCCGGGTCCAGGACCCACGTCGGAGGCACGACGCGCATCAGCACGTCCCGGGTCTCGGGCCCCAGCTCCGCCTCCCAGAAGCCGGAGAGCGCCGGGTGGTGGAGGAGGGCGAAGGCCAGCTTCTCCTCCAGCTGGTGCTTGGGCGGCGGCGTCATGGCCACGAGGCCCTTGCGGACCGCGTACAGCATGCCTTCCGCGTGGGGCACGGCGGCCAGGTCGAACAGCTCGAAGAAGCGGTACAGCACGTCGATCCGGCGCCGTCCGGCGTCGTCGGGGAGGTACAGGCCGTCCTCGTCGAAGCCGACCTGCTCCGGCGCGAGCAGGTGGACGTCGAGCCCCAGGCCGCTCACGCGCCGGACCAGGTGGGCGGTCTCGGGCCGGTAGGCGGCCGACTCCTCCGAGACCACCACGGCCACGGTCGGGTCGTCCCTGCCGGCGGCGTCCCGCAGGATGGCGGCGAACCCCTCCGCCATGCCGTCCGCGCCGCCCGCCACCGGGTGACCCAGGGCGGCGTAGCGGGCGTTCAGGGCGTCGGTGAGGCCCATGCCGCCGGGCACGCTGTCCAGCTCCGTGATGACCCAGCCGTCGTCGGTGGGAAACAGGTCGGGCCGGATCACCCGGGGGATGTGGTGCTTCAGGCGCCCGGCGCGGGCCAGGCGGATCAGGTCGTCCGGCTTGCCCTGGTCGAGCCAGCGGGCGGCGAAGGCCGGCGCCGTGCCCCGGTGGGAGCGCTCCCACAGGCGCCCCACCGCCCGGTAGAAGGAGAGCAGGCGCGGCCCCAGTTCGGTGAGGAAGGCCAGGTCCGCCGCCTCCAGCGGATAGGGGGCCGCGCCGATCCGGAAGTGGCGCTCTCCGGCGCGGTCCGGGTCGTACACCCCGTCCGCCGCCAGGCCGTCGGCCACGGCCCGGAGCGCCTCGGAGTCGGCGGGGGCCGCGCGCTCCGGCGCCGGATGGCAGGGCGAGCTCAGGAGACCGCCTCCCGGGCCGTCTCGCACGCCTCGCACGGGCACAGGTCGCGCAGGAGCTTGAAGGAGTAGATGCCCGTGTGGTGGCCGTCGGACCAGTACGGCTGGACCGCGTAGGTGCCCACCACCTGGATCTCGTTCGCGTAGATGTCGGCCGGGATCGTGGCCGGGTCCAGGAGGGGCGCGCGGGTCCACTCGTCCACGCACGAGGCGCACTGGCACTTGGCGCGCAGGTAGTGGTTGGTGAAGTCGGAGACGTGGCCGTCGGCCCAGGTGACCACGATCCGGTCGCGCCCCTCGCGCCGGATCTCGACCGGCTGCGGATAGCTGTCCATGCCCGTGTCGCCCTTCAGGTGCGGCCCGGCGGAGTCGCCGGGATCGTGTCATGATGGCGCATCCGGCGGCGGTGCGCCAGGGCCGGGCGCGCGGGGGGCGGGCAGGTGCCCGGAGATTGACTGTTTGCGGGCTTCGTGCTACAAATTAACGAACGTGTAATACGCGTCGCCCCCGCCCGAGATGGATGGGCAGATTGCCGGGGCGGGGCCGTTGGAGGCAGGCAATGGGCGAGCTGGTTCGGTTCGGGGTCTCGATCGACGACGAGCTCCTGGAGCGCTTCGACCGCCAGATCACGCAGAAGGGCTACACGAACCGCTCCGAGGCGATCCGCGACCTGATCCGGGACGACCTCGTGACCGAGGAGTGGGCCCGCAACGAAGAGACGGTGGGCACGATCACCATCGTGTACGACCACCACACCCGCGAGCTGTCGGAAACGCTGACCCACCTGCAGCACTCCTTCGAGGGGCGCATCATGAGCGTCCTCCACGTCCACCTGGACCATCACAACTGCCTGGAAGTCCTGGTGGTCGGGGGCCGCTCCCAGCGCCTGAAGGCGTTCGCCGACCGGCTGGTGGGCACCCGGGGCGTCAAGCACGGCAAGCTGACCATGACGACCACCGGGGAGCACCTCATGTCCGCCAAGGAGGTGCACGAGCACCCCCACCCCCACGGCTAGCGGCGTAGCCGCTCCCCTGGGAGCCTTGCCCGGCGCCCCGGCACCGGCGATATTTGAGGAAAGGACAGGCATCCGCCGTCGGCCGCGGCCTCGGGCAACGGGCGCGCCGCCGGGCGAGGACGCCTTCGGGGCGGGTACGGGTGACGTGTCGTTGGTAGGCTTCTCATCCCTGTCCTCGCCAACGGCATGTCGGCCGGGCGGGGGCGCCCACCTCCGCCCGGCCACCCGCCCGGGGGCGGGGTCACCTCGAAATTCGACCTGACGGCTCACCCCCAGTCGGGCAGGGAGCACAGGAGCCAGGCGCGGGCGCTGGCGAAGGCCAGGGCCCGGTGGCTGATGCGGGCCTTTTCCTCCGGCGCCAGCTCGGCGAACGTCTTCCCCAATTCCGGCACCCGGAACAGCGGGTCGTAGCCGAACCCCCGCTTTCCCTTGGGCGCGCGGGCGATCACCCCCTCGCACAGCCCCTCGAACGTCACCGTCTCCCGCCCCGGCCGGGCCACCGCCACCCAGCACACGAACCGGGCCGTGCGGCGCTCGTCCGGCACGTCCTTCAGCTCGGCGAGGAGCTTCTCGTTGTTGTCGGCGTAGGTGCACCCGGGCCCGGCCCAGCGCGCCGAGAGCACCCCCGGGGCGCCGTCCAGGGCGTCCACGCACAGCCCCGAGTCGTCCCCCAGGGCGGGCAGGCCGGTGGCGTCACGGGTGGCCTCGGCCTTGAGGGCCGCGTTGCCCGCGAAGCTGTCCGCGGTCTCGGCCACGGGGGCGAGGTCCGGGAAGGCACCTCTACCCACCAGGCGGAAGGGGAGGCCCGCCAGGAGCCGGGCCATCTCGTCGGCCTTGTCCGGGTTGGCGGTGGCGAGGACCAGAACGGGCGCGCCGCCGACGCCCCCGGGGGCGCCGCTAGGCGATTCCATCCAGCACGCGGCGCTGGAGCGCGATCAGCTCCGCCACCCCCTGCTCGGCGAGGGCGATCATCCGGTCGAGGGCGGCGCGGGAGAAGGGGGCGTCCTCGGCGGTGCCCTGGATCTCCACCAGCTCGCCCTTGCCGGTGAGGATGAAGTTCATGTCCACCTGGGCCCGGGCGTCCTCGGCGTAGCACAGGTCGAGCCGCTGCTCGCCGTCCACGATTCCCACGCTCACGGCCGCCAGGGTGTCGCGGATGGGATTGCGCGCGATGCGGCCCCCCTGGACCAGGCCCTGCACCGCGTCGCACAGGGCGACGTAGGCCCCCGTGACGCAGGCGGTGCGGGTGCCGCCGTCGGCCCGGACCACGTCGCAGTCGATCCAGATCGTCCGCTCCCCCAGGAGGGTCAGGTCGGTCACGGCGCGCAGCGACCGGCCGATCATGCGCTGGATCTCCTGGGCCCGGCCCGACAGCTTGCCCCGGCTGATGTCGCGCTGGGTGCGCTCGTGGGTGGCGCGGGGGAGCATGGCGTACTCGGCCGTGATCCACCCTCTCCCCTGGCCGCGCAGCCACCCGGGCACGCGCTCCTCCACGCTGGCGGTGCAGATGACGTGGGTGTCGCCCATGCGGATGAGCACGGACCCCTCGGCGTGGGGGATGTAGCCGCGCTCGATGGAGGCCGGGCGCAGGGCGTCGGGCTTGCGGTTGTCCGGGCGGGCCAAGGGGGAGTGCGTCTTAAGGGGCGTCGCCGGGCTCGTACACCAGCGCCCGGTTGCCGCCCGCGGCCTTGGCCCGGTACATGGCCTGGTCGGCACACTGCACCAGCTTGCGCGGGGTGCCGGCGTGGCCCGGATAGGTGGCGACGCCGAAGCTCGCCGTGAGCTTCAGGCCGCCCAGCTGGGGCAGGAACGTCGCGGCCGCCAGGGACTCGGCCAGGCGTCCCGCGATGTGGGTGGCGACCTCCAGGGTCGTGTCCGGCAGGATCACCACGAACTCGTCGCCGCCGTAGCGGGCGATGATGTCCTCGCCGCGCAGGTTGTCGG